>NZ_JBIWJT010000065.1:0-22390 GCF_044765325.1 Embleya sp. NPDC127516
GCTGAGCGTCCTGGACGAGCACGACCTGGACACCGTGCGCACGTTGGTGTCCGCCGGTGAGGCGTTGGGTGCGGATCTGGTGGCGCGGTGGGCTGTGGGTCGGCGGTTGATCAACGCGTACGGGCCGACGGAGACGACGGTGTGCGCGACGATGTCGGCGCCGTTGGCGGCGGGTGGTGAGCCGGTGGTGGGCACGCCGATCGTGAACACCCGGGCGTATGTGCTGGACGGTCGGCTTGCGCCGGTTCCGCCCGGGGTGGTGGGTGAGTTGTATGTGGCGGGTGCGGGTCTGGCCCGGGGCTATCTGGGCCGGTCGGGGTTGACGGCCGAGCGGTTCGTGGCCTGCCCGTTCGGGGGCGGTGGCGAGCGCATGTATCGCACCGGCGACCGGGCCCGCTGGACCGCCGACGGCCGACTGGTATTCGTCGGGCGGGTCGACGACCAGGTCAAGATCCGGGGCTTCCGGATCGAGCCCGGTGAGATACGGAGCGCCATCGAAGCACACCCCGACGTCGCCCGCGCCGCGGTGATCGCCCACGAGGACGCGCCCGGCGAGCTTCGGCTCGTTGCCTACGTCGTCCCGAGCGACCCACGCACCATGGATGTCGGGGACGACGACGGCGAGTACGAGAGTGGACTCGCAGAGCGCCTGCGCGAGTTCGCGGCTCGGCGACTGCCCGCGTACATGGTCCCGTCGGCCGTGGCGGTCCTCGAGGCGCTCCCGCTGACCGCGAACGGCAAGCTCGACCGCAAGGCCCTGCCCGATCCGGGGCGCGGCGGCGGAGGGGCTTCCGGTACGGGCTCCGGCCGAACTCCGGTCACGTCGTTGGAGGTGCTGGCGTGCGAGGTGTTCGCCGCGACCCTGGGCGTGGACTCGGTGGGAGCGGACGACAACTTCTTCGAGCTGGGCGGACACTCCCTGCTCGCGGTCACCCTGGTCGCCGAACTGGCTGCGCGCGGCGTGTCGGTGCCGGTCCGGACGGTGTTCGCGGCGCCGACCCCGGCCGAGTTGGTGCGGCGGATGAATCTGGGCGCGGTCCGGGACGCGCTGGGCGTGCTGTTGCCGATCAAGGCCCAGGGGGAAGGGCTGCCCTTCTTCGCGCTGCCTCCCGGCGCCGGCTTGAGTTGGTGCTATACGCCGTTGGCCCGGCACATCGACGCGGACGTCCCGCTGTACGGACTCCAGGCCCCGGGCCTGGACGGTGTCCGCGAGATGTCCCGGTCGGTCGGCGAAATGGCGGACGTCTACCTGGAGCAGATCCGCGGCATCCAGCCCAAGGGCCCCTACCACCTGCTGGGATGGTCCTTCGGCGGCATGCTCGGACACGAGATCGCGGTCCGGCTGCGAGCCGCGGGCGAAGAGGTCGCCGCACTCGTGATCATGGACACCTATCCGGCGACCGCCTTGACCGACCCGAAGGCGCGCGACGAAGAGGTTGAGAGCCCCGGGAGCGGCTCCGCGGACGAGGCCGACGACGATCGCGCCGAACCGACCGAGCGCATGCGGGCCGTGCGACGGGAGGCGGGCTTCGAAGGCGCCGTCTCGGACGACGAGTTGATGATGCTGGCCCGGATCCGGCGCAACAACGCCAACATCGGCGCCGACCACGAGTACGGCCGATTCGACGGGAACGTGGTGCTGGTGGTCGCCGAGCAGGACAAGCCTGTCGGGTTCGTCGGCGCGGACAGCTGGCGACCGCACGTGAGCGGTGAGATCTCCGAGGTGCGGTTGCCCTGTGCCCACGCGGAGTTGGTGCTCCCGGAGATGCTCGACCGGATCTGGTCGGCCGTGGCGGAACGGCCGGGCGCGGACCCGCGGTGAACGAGGTAGGGCGGGCCCGGAAGCGGGCCCGCCCTACGGCGCGGAGGCGCGAGCGCCGGAGATCGACGAAGCGTGGCCCCGAGCCCATCATCAGGACTCGGGGCCACGCTGCGGTGAGGTCTCGTCGGTTCCGGGGGCCCGGTGGCTCAGCGCCCCTGCCACCGAGGTTCGCGCTGTTCGGCGAACGCGCGCGGACCCTCGACGGCGTCCTCGCTGTGCCTTCGCCGCTGCTCCCATGCGAACGGGGTCGAGAAGGCCTGCTCCAGCGGCATGTCCACGGACCGCATGACCGCCTCCTTGATCGCCCGCACGGCCAAGGGCGCGCTGCGCAGGAGGTCGTCGGTCCACTCGTCGACGCACGCGTCCAGGTCGTCGAGCGGGACGACCTGGTTGACCAGTCCCAGGCGGAGCGCCGACTGCGCGCTCATACGGCGGCCGGTGAGCAGATGGCCCATGGCCATCTTCAGCGGTAGCTGGCGGGCGAGCCGAAACGCGCCGCCCGCGCCGGGGACCAGGCCCAACCGAGCCTCCGGCAACGCGAACACCGCGTGGTCGGCCGCGACGATCAGGTCGCAGGCCAGCGCGAGTTCGAAGCCGCCGCCCAGGGCATAGCCGTTCACCCGGGCGATCACCGGCTTGGACAGCTCGAACCGCTCGGTCAGCCGGGGCCAACCGGGTTGGCCGCGACTGCCGAACGTGGACCGGGGAACGCCCGCGCGGTCGAGCCGGGCACGCTCGCGCAGATCCTGGCCGACCGTGAACGAGCGCTCGCCCGCTCCGGTCAGCACCGCGACCCGCACCTGGTCGTCGGCCTCGACGTCGTCCCAGATCGTGGCCAGTTCCTCGTGCGTGCGCAGGTCCATCGCGTTGAGCACGGCGGGTCGATCCAGGGTGATCCGGGCGACGTGATCCTTCTTCTCGTACCGCACCCGGGGCTGCTCGGCGGCGCTCATCGTGACGGCACCCCCTGCCGGGCGGAGAACCGGTCGACCTTGTCGAGCACGTCCGCGCTGTACATCCGCAGCGCCTGCTGGAGTGCGAACTCGGCCATGTAGTGCCGGAACCGGTCCGGCGACTCCTCGGCGAGATTGAGCATCCGCCGATTGGCCCCCACCGCGGGCTGCTTCAGTCGATCCAGGCAGTCCTCGACGGCCCGGTCCAGTCGTTCCGGATCGTGCACCTCGTCGACCAGGAGTCGGGCCTCGGGTCCCTGCGCCGGGATTCGCCGGCCTTCGAGGATGATCTGCCGGGCCAGGCGCGGACCGACGTGCCTGGTCAGGCGGAAGTTGGCGGCACCCGGGATGATGCCCTCGCGCGCGGCCGGCAGGCTGAGGTAGGCGTCGGACGCGGCCAGGACGTGATCGAAGACGAGCAGGAGCTGCATGCCGCCGCCGATCGCGAACGTGTCGACCGCCGCGACCCAGGGTTTGTCGATCGTGGGGCTGTGCCAGGCGGCGTCGTCCTCGACCCGGATGCCGCGCAACAGCTTGTGGATGTAGCCGAGTTCGCGGCGAAGCAGGAAGTCGACCAGGGAGATGTCGCCGGCGTTGAGCGCCTTGAGGTTGATGCCGGCGCTGAACACCCGACGGCCGCGGTAGCGGGGGTGGGTCATCACGCCGCCGCGCACCAGGCCGACGCGCACCGCCGGATCGAGCAGGGCCAGGTCGACTGCGGTCTCCATGTCGTCGACCTGACGGTTGTCCTCCGCGTTCAGGCAGTCGTCCCGACACAGGGTGAGCCGGGCGGTGCCGGCGACGCGCTCCAGCCGTACCGAACCCAGTTCGATCAGGCCGGTCGCGGTGAACTCGGGCAGCAGCGCGAGCGCCCGCGGTGTGGGCCGCAACAGTACGTCGAGCAGGTGCCGACCGGATTGCTCCGCGCCGAGGATGCCGGCGAAGAAGATGCCCTGGTCGATCTCGTGGCCCTCCTTGTGGGCCTGCGGACGACCGCGTTCGAGGACGAACTGTTCCGGGCCGGGCACCAGTCCGGGAAAGGCGCTCGCGGCCGCCCGGGACAGCTCGGCGAGTCGCAGTGCTCGGGTCCGGCACGCGGTGAGCTCGTCGTAGACGGCGTCGGTATGCCGCGCCAGGAAGGCGCGGCGCAACGCGCGGGTACCGTCCTTGGCCGCGGTCGCGGCGATGTGCTGGGCGATCGACCGGTGTTCGGGCGCGGGCAGGACGGCCAGCAGGTCGTCGGTGTGCGCGGCGGCCCGGGCCAGCGTCGAGCGGGCCGGCTCCAGTTCGGCGCGGACGAGGGCGAGGTCCTCGTGCCACTCGGGCCGGGCCCGTTCGCGGATCACGACACGGCTCCGCTGCCGGTCCGGCGCAGGTCCCGGTCGCACGCGGCCAGATGCACGCCCAGGGCCTCCTCGAAGCCGGTGGTGCTCGCGTCGAACAACAACTGCCGCCGGATGGCCAGTTCGGGGCCGGACAGTTCACCGAGTGGTTCGGCCGCCGCCAGGGCCGCGGACACGTCGTCGGTCACCTCGTCGAGGAGTTGCAGGGCGAGCGCGTCACGGGCCGGCAGGGGAGTGCCGAAGAGCACCGCCCGGCGGATCGCCACCGCCGTGCTGCCGGCCCGGTGGGCGAGGCGGTAGACGGCCATGCCCGGCCAGGTGGCGCCGCCTTCCACCGGCACGACCAGGCGCACCGACTCGGTGGCGATGCGGTGGTCGGTGGCCAGGAGCGCGTCCAGGGCCAGGCCGCCGCAGTCGCCGTCGGCGACGGCCACGGTGGCCGCGGGCAGTCGCTCCAGGCGCCGCAGGGCGCGTTCCCACTTGCTCACCACGGCCACGGTCAGCCCGGCGGGTCTGGGGCCGTCCGGGGCGCCGGACACGTACACCACCACCCTGCCCCGGCCACCCCGATCCTCGGCCGTGTCGCAGACCGCGCCGACCGCCGCGATCGCCTCGACGGTCAGCGGTCGGGCGCCGTCCACCCGCAGTTCCAGGTCGTCGTTCACGCGTTCCCCCATCACCACTGGACCAGTGCCGTCTCGATGGTCGAGCCGGGCCCCATGGTCATCAGCACGCCGTGGTCGCCGGCCCGGACCACACCCTCGCGGAGCAGTCGTTCGTAGGAGAACAGGAACGAACCGCTCGACACGTTGCCGTAGTCGCGCAGCACTCCGGTGGTGTGCCGCACGTCGTGCCGGGTCAGGCCGAGGTTGACCCGGACCGCGTCGATCACCTTCTTGCCGCCGGAGTGCACCAGCCAGTGCGCGATGTCGCTGCGGCGCAATCCGGCGCCGGACAAAAGTCGATCGACCACCGACTCCGCGTGCGCGCCGACCACGTAGGGCACGTCCGGGTCGAGGTAGAAGCTGAACTTGCCCTGCTCGTCGTCCCAGTCGTAGCGCATCGCGTCGATCGCGTCGGTGATCAGGCAACTGGCGAAGGACAGTACGCGCGGGCTGCCGGCGGGAGGCGAGTCGACGTCGACGCCGAGTCCGGCGTAGCCGCTCGGCGCGTCGGGCGGGCCGGCCGCGTCGGGGGTGTCGGCGGCCAGTGCGACGGCCGCCGCGCCGTCGCCGAAGAGGCTGTTGACGACGGAGGTGCGCATCGTGGCGTCGAGGACGTAGGCGGCCGAGCAGGCTTCCGCGCACACCATGACGGCGATCCGCCCGGGGTGGGCCACGGTCCAGCCGACCGTCGCGTTCAGCGCGTTGAGGCCGGCGTTGCAGCCCATGCCGACCACGTCGACGCGGCTGCAGCGCGGATCCATGCGCAATTCCCGGATGAGCAGCGCGCTCAGACCGGGGGTGAGCAGGCCGGTGGTGGTGACGCAGCACAGGTAGCCGACGTCCGCGAGTTCGATGCCGGCGTCCTTGAGACAGGCGTGGATCGCCCGGGCGGCCATCTCGATGGCCAAGCGCTTGTGCTTGGCCAGGAGTTCGCCCTGGGTCTCGATGGTCGCCGCTCCGGTGGCGTCCCGTGCGGGCACGGACAGGAAGCGTCGTTCGATCGCGCTGTTGAGGAAGACGGAGCGCACCTTCGGATCGGAGATCCGGAACAGGTCGAGGAGTTCGCGCTGCGAGTAGGAGTGTTCGGTGACGGCCGTGCCGACGCCGAGGATCCGGGGCACGCCGGGGATGTCCTTGCGCTCGGGCGCGAACGTGGACGTGGGCGAGGCGGGCGCGAGGGTCGAGGTGAGCGCGGCGACCGAGGCGACGTTCGAGGGGTTCAGCGCGAGGGTCATTGGAAGGTCCATCCCCACATGCGGGGCTTGCTTCGAGTGCGACGTACCGCTGTGGACACTTCGATCGTCCTTTCGGTGGGAGTGGATCGGTCGGAGGGTGGATCGGTCCGAGGTGGATCGAGGGGCGGGTGGAACGGTCAGTGTGCGTGGGCGTCGGGTGCGGATCGGCTCTCGGCCCGAATGAACCGGGCCAGCCGGGCGATGCCTTCGGTGATCTCGGCCTCGGTGAGATAGCTGACGGACAGTCGGAGTCGGTGCTCGCCGCCACCCTGCGGATGGAAGTAGGACATCGGCGTCCAGATGACGCCGAAGTCCCGCGCCGAGCGGTCCAGCGCGGCGTTGTCCGCGCGGAACGGGACGTCGACGGCGAGGAAGAAGCCGCCGTCGGGCCGGTTCCAGTGCACGGTCGGGGCACCGGGACCCCCGGGATTGCCGGGATCGCGGGAGCCGTCGTGGGGACCGAGTCCGCCGCCCGGGAAGCACGCGTCGAGGCGTTCGAGGGTGGCGCGCATGGCGCGCCCGTAGTAGGCGGAGGTGTCGACGTTCAGGGCCGAGGTCCGACCTTCGGCCGCGAGCAGCATGCCCGCCACCGCCGCCTGGCCCAGCGGCGACGTGTTCACCGTCACCATGCTCTTGATCCTGGTGAGTTCGTCCGCCAACAGTCCGGTGCCACCCGCCTCGTCGGCGACGACCTGGTCCGCGACGACGAAGCCCACTCGGGCACCCGGGAAGAGGGTCTTGGCGAACGAGCCCAGGTGGACCACCCGACGGTTGCGGTCGAGTGACTTGAGGGTGGGCAACTGCGCCCCGGGGCTGACCATTCGGTAGGGGCTGTCCTCGAGGATGAGGAAGTCCTCGCGCTCGGCCAGGTCGAGCAGCGCGTGCCGCTCGGCCGTCGACACGGTGTTGCCGGAGGGATTCGAGTGGTCGGGGACGAGATAGAACGCCCGACACCGGCGTCCGCGCGAGCGCTCCGCGCGAATCGCCGCGGCCAGATCGGCGCAGCGGAAGCCGTCCGGTCGCTCGTCGACGGCGGTCAACGCGACGTCCAACAACCGGGCGGCACCGGTGATCCCGACGTAGCAGGGGCTGGAGACCAGCAGCACGTCCCCGGGGCCGGAGATCAGCGCCCGCACGGCGAGGAACATCGCCTCCTGGCAGCCGGCGGTGACCACGACGGACTCCGGCGGTACGTCGATGTGTTCGTCCCGCCGCAACGAGTCGGCGATCAGGTCGCGGATCAGCCCGGCGGTGGGGCCGTACTGGAACATCGTGTCCCGCACGCGGGCGGGCGAGTATCCGCTGTCGGCGAGGTGATCGAGGTAACGCCGGATGTTCGTGAAGATCTGCTCGGTGTCGAAATAGCCGTCGTACGGGCGGCCCGGCGCGAACGAGATCGCCTCGGGATGGCGATGGGTGATCTCGTTGAGGAAGTTCATCGTGTCCAGCACCGGATCGCAGACGCTGCCGTGGAGCTGCTTCCTCGACAGGTGGGCGACGACCGGGTCGGGCGGCGAGGGCTCGGTGGTGCCGTTGCCGAAGTCGGTGACGAGGCCGTCGCCGATGCCGTCGTTCATCCGAGGACCGGTCGCGGGCCGGGGTCGGCGACGGTTCCCGAGCCGGTGACGCGTTCGGGCGGTCCGGGCGACGCGAGGCCGGTGCTCGTTGACACGGTCATGGAGGTACCTCCCGCAAAGGGCAGTCGGGTACGAACGACGGTCACGCCGGGGGCGTCACGGGACGCGGGCGTGCACGGGAAATCCGTTGCGCCTTCGCGGTTGTCGCGTCGCGTCGGCGGGTGCCGCGGGACGGTCGCCGGCAGTGCCGATCGAGGTGGCCGACCGGGCCGTCGGGCCGATCCACCGATCGCACGGCCGTCCCTCCCGCCCTCCGGCGGTGAGGCCGGTGAGGCCGGTGGGATCGGTGACGCGTACCCCGCACCGTTCCCGGAGTATGGCACCACGCGAGCCGATCACGGGCATGTACACCGATGACGGATACGGCCGCCCTCGGAGGGCCGAGGGCGACGGCGGACCGCGACGTCGGGCTCGGGTCGTACGCCGTTCGCGCGGCGTGCCCAGACGACACGGCATGCAGCCGACCCGGCCCCGGTCGTGGCCGACGGCAGTGGCCGTCGTCGACGGCGACAGCGATGAATACGCCGTCGGTTCCCGCACGGGAACCGACGTGAGGGGTCACCCGAGCGGGCGAAGCCGCCGTCGGGTGGCCCCTCATGGGACTACCGATCGATCGGAGCCCGGTCTGCCCGCCGAAACCCTTCCGGCGAGCATGATCGGGCTCTGATGCCCATCATTGCTCCTGGCCAGGAAATCCCCGATACCCTTGGCCGGCAGTAGCTCACATGCCGACGGCCCCGCTGCTCACGGAGCGGACACGCTCGTCCAGTTCCTGCGCGAATCCCAGCCACGTCTCCGCGTACTGGCGCGCGAGATGCACCACCAGGGCCCCGCAATGCGGTGGTACCGCCGCGGTCAATTCGGCCCACTCCTCCATGCCGATCGCATTCTGCCGCAGTATCCGCAGCAGGTGCCGTCCCTCCTCCTTGTGCCGCAAGGACGGGTCCCTGAGTAATTTCTCGACCACCGAGCCCGGATCCGGTTGGAGCGTGCGCACCTTGCGTTCGACCCGTGAACCGGCGGAACGGCCGACCTCGGTGTCGTCGTGGGTGTCGACCTCGACCGGCAGTACGCCCACGGGTCCCTCGCCGGATTCCAGGCGCTTGCGGACATCACTCGCGGTGGCGGGCGAGATGCCCGCGAGCCGGGCGATCTCCCGAAGGGATGCCTTGGGATGCGCCGCGATCACCTCGGCGGCCCGTTGCCGACCCTCCACGCTGTTGAGCGGGCGGATCCGGCCGTCGCGGCCGATCCGGGCGTTCAACTGCGGCAGCGCGCCGGCTGAACGGCGTCGGATCGCCCCCACGGTCTTCGCGCCCAGGCCCGCGATCCGGGCGATCGCCCGATCGGACATGTGCGGATGCGACGCGATGATCCTGGTGGCGGCGGCCCGGCGATCCGCCTGTGACAGCGGAAGGCCATGCCCTACATTCGCCTTGACCGCGTGCAGAAATGCGTCTTCGTCGGTGCCGTCGAAAAGCTCGACATCGATGACCTCCCGCCCTTTCGACAGGGCCGCCATCAGGCGATGGATCCCGTCGATCACCTGCCCCGTGTTCCGGTTCACGAGGATGGGTGGAAGCGGTTCGTCGATTTCCGCGAGTCGGGAGATGTGTTCCTGGTCCTGACCTTCCGAGCGCGGTGATTCGCCCGGCACGAGCGAGGCGATCGGGACGGTCAGAATCTCCTTGACGCGGTGTTTGTTCAGGGCCTGCTCGACAACGAGATCGGGCGCCCCTTCGTGACGCGCGACCTCAAGTGCTCTGGCGTCCGAATGTTGCATCTCAATCTCCCCCGTTGGATGAATATCCAGGATCCGATTCTCGTGAGATTTGCAATGGATCGAGCCATCGACACCGATCGTGTGCCATGTGTTCCGGCGCCCACACGTGCGGGACCGCCCGCGTCCGTCGCACGTACGAGCCACGCTCCGTACGTTCGACGTCCCGCATTCGACGCGGCGGGAGCCGTCACCTGTGGCGTTTCGCGTCGCGACGCGCGACAGTGATCACGGTTCGATCCGCGATCACCGACCATCGTCCGCGAACCCGGCACCGCCCGGGTTCCGATGGTCGCGAAACCGCTGCTTCCCGAAATGTCCAGGAAGTGACGCCGGACCGACGCCGTCGGTGTTCACCGATCGACGCACCCGTTATCGGTTCGGCCGTATCGAGTTCGTCAGTCGCTTCCGTACGCCTCCCTTGGTCGTCGCATACTCACTCATGGTCACTGTTCGAGAGAGCGCTGTCGAGACTCGACGAGGGATCATCGGCAGGCTTGACCGGAATCCGGCGGGTGCTCCTCGGCGGCGCCGGATCGGGTGAGGTCCCGTTTCCCGGATCATCCGCCGGACCTTGCGAACGGCCGTCCACGCGTGCGGAGTCGGGGCCGTGAGCAGGCTCGGAATCGACGGTTCGACCGGCCCGATTCGGGCCCGGCCGAGGAGGCGGTACGGCGGCCGGCGAGGCGGCGCGGGCCCTGCGCCCGGGTGCGGCGACGGCCGGCGCCCGACCCGCCCGGGCGACCTCCGCCAACCGGGCCGACAGATCGCGGCGATGCCGGTCGCCCGCCCCCGTTTCACGGTTCGCTACTTGCAAATATCGCGCCAAGCGCTCCCATGTGCCATCCGCCGACCAGCGCCGATCACGTTTGTAGACGGTTTGCCATGGGCCGAACCGCGCGGGCAGATCGCGCCAGGGCACCCCGGTCCGGGTGTGGAACAACACCCCGTCGATCACCCGGCGATGCTCGCCCCACCGGCCGCCGCGTCGCCCGCCGGCCGGCAACAGGGGCTCGAGAAGCGCCCATTCGGCATTGGTCAGATCCCCTCGCCCCACCACACCGGACAGCGTGTACCAAGACGCGCCGGGCCACAAGATCCGGGAAACAGAACCGGGATTCGGACGGCGCGTCCCGCGGGAATCGGGACGGGGACAGCCGCGGATCGGCGGGTGCGACGCCAACTCCGCGGCACAGTTCGGAATTCGTCGAACCGATGCGATGTCGAGTGTTCAACCGGGGCCGTGACGCAGTTGAACGGCACACGGTCGCAGGGCGGCGAAGTCGCCCTATTGATGCGCCGGGACGGGTCGGCCAGAGTGACCCGAAGAGCCATGAGGCATGGCTGATTCCTGGGAAAGGACGGCATGGTGACGAATCCTTTCGACGACACCGAGGCGAGATTCCTGGTGCTGGTCAACGAGGAGGGACAACATTCGCTCTGGCCGGTCTTCGCCGAGGTACCCGCCGGGTGGACGACCGCCTTCGGCGAGGCGGGCCGTCAGGAATGCCTCGACTACATCGAGGAATCGTGGACCGACATGCGCCCGAAGAGCCTGATCGAGGCCATGGAGGCGAGCGCGGCAAGCACCTGAGGCGACCGGCCGGCGCCGCCCACCCGCTCGTGGCCTCTCGTGGCCCCGAGCCGTGGGCGGCGGCGGTGGCCTACCGGTAACACCGGGACGGTGACGCGCTTCATGGACTGCGCGGACCCGGTGGAACCGGCGGTGTGGACCCGGTGGACCTGGTGGACTTCGTGGAGCCCGCGGGCCTCGGACCGCTCAGACCGCCGTGAACGCGAGTGTCACGTTGTGGCCGCCGAAGGCCGACGAGTTGCTCAGCGCGGCTCGTACGCCCGGGCCGCCACGCAGTTCGCGCGCCTCGGGCGCGATGGTGATCCCGGTCGCGGTGACCTCGTCGTCGGGGTCGTCCAGATTCAGCGTCGGCGGCGCGGTCGACTCGCGCAGGGCACAGATCGCCGCGACCGCCTCGACCGCTCCCGCGCCGCCGATCAGGTGCCCGGTCATCGACTTGGTCGCCGAGACCACCGCGCCGGCCGTGGCCGCGCCCAGGACCTGACGGATCGCCCGGGCCTCGGCGCTGTCCCCGGCCTTGGTCGAGGTGGCGTGCGCGTTGATGTGTACGACCTGCTCCGGGGTGAGACGGGCGTCCGCCAGGGCATGGGTCATCGCCAACGCCAGTCCGGCACCGTCAGGTTCGGGTACCGCGATGTGATGCGCGTCGGCCGAATAGCCCACCCCCGCGGCAATCGCGTGTACCGCCGCGCCTCGGCGCGCCGCGTGCGCGGCCGATTCCAGGACGAGCATCCCGGAACCCTCACCCAGCACCAAACCGTCCCTGGCCTTGTCGAACGGCCGGGACGCGCGCAGCGGTTCGTCCTCGGCAAGGGACAGCGCCTGGAGCGCCGCGAACATCGCCGCCCACATCGGCGTGATCGGCGTCTCGGTGCCACCGGCCACCACGACGTCGGCCCGGCCCGAACGGATCATCTCGATCCCGTAGCCGATCGCCTCCGCGCCGGAGGCGCACGCGCCCGCGGCGGTGTGCGCACCCGCCCGCGCGCCCAGCTCGATGCTCAGCCAGCCCGCCGCGCTGTTCGGCATCACCCTGGGCGCGGTGTACGGCGACATCCGTCGCCAACCCCGCTCGCGCAGGGTGTCGTAGGCGGCGAGGTAGGTGAGGTGTCCGCCCAGCGCGGTACCGATCGAGACGCCGAGCCGCTCCGGTGCCACCTCGGGCGCGCCGGCGTCCCGCCACGCCTCGCGGGCGGCGGTCATCGCCAGGTGCGTGCTGCGATCCATGGTCCGCAGCTCGGTGCGGCTGACCACCGAGGCCGGATCGACGGCGGCGGGCGCGCCGACGCGGATGGGAATGTCGTCCGGCCAGCCGTCCGCCAGCCGGCGCACACCCGACCGCCCGGCCAGCAACGCGGCCCACGTGGACGCCAGTTCACCGCCGACCGGGGTGGTCGCGCCCAGTCCGGTCACGACGACGCGGGTGTCATCCGTGTTCATGGTCACTGGCCCTTCGAGCGGTCCGCAATGCCGCGACGAATTCGCGGATTCACCGGGTCGTCGACGTTTCCGGGAGCACCATGCGCGCCGCCGATATCCCAAAGCCGTCGCATGATCGCGGGAGGGGGAAGTATCGAAATCCGGGCATCGTTCCGATGCTTCGGAACACGAGCCCATTTTCGAATGGTATTCCGTATGTTCGACGCCGACGCGGCTCACGATGACACACGGCCCGAGGCCCGATCAATGCTCGCTCCGGCAGCTCCGTGGACGCGTGTTCAACTGTGCTGTCGCGGCAGTTGAACGCAGGTCGGAAGGGATGTTCGAGTGCTTGTCGTCCCGGTCGCGCACCCCGGCGACCCCCGCGCGGCCGGGGCCGCACATCTGTGCCGAGACGAGCGAAGAAGGCAGGAACCAATGGTGAGCCCACACGGCAGGGATCTCTCGGGGCCACTCCCCGACGTCCTGCGGTCCCCGAAGGAAGCCGTCGAATCGATCCGGACGCCGGCCGGCGATCGCATGTGGATGGTGCGCGATTACACCCTCGCCCGCCAGGTGTTGTCCGATCCGCGATTCAGCAGGTCCGAGGCGACCACCGCGCATGCGCCGCGGTTCGCCGAGGTGCAACCCATCCCGCAGTCGATGATGAGCATGGACGGGTACGACCACGCGCGACTGCGCCGTATCGTCGCCGGGGCCTTCTCCGCACAGCGGATCGCCGCCACCGAGCCGACCGTGGCCCGGTTGGCCGACGAACACCTGGACCGACTGGCCGCCGCCGGGCCACCGGCGGACCTGATCGCGGGTCTTGCGGCGCCGCTGCCGATAGCCGTGCTGTGCGGCCTGCTCGGCGTCCCGCTCGCCGACGCCGAGGTGTTCGGCGATTCGGTGGAGGTGCTGTTCGACATCACCTCGGGACCGGCGGAGATGTCCCGGCGGCGACTCGAACTGGTCAGGTACATGGCCGACTTGCTGGCACGCAAGACCGGCGGCGGGGACGACGACCTGCTCGGCATGCTGATCGCCGCCCGCGACCGGGACGGGATGACCAAGCAGGAAATGCTCGCGATGGCACTCGCGTTGCTGATGGCCGGCTACGAGACCACGATCGGCCAGATCGGCATGTCCGTACTGACCCTGCTCACCCGACCCGACGCCCACCGCGCACTGCTCGACGACCCGGATTCACTGCCGGCGGTGGTCGAGGAACTGCTGCGCCTGGACTCCGCGTCGCCGCTGAGCTTCCCGCGCGTGGCCACGGAAGCGGTACGGCTGGGCGACGTCGACGTCCGCGCCGGAGAGGCCGTGATCGTCTCGCTGATGCACGGCAACCGCGACGAGCAGGTCTTCGCGGAACCGGATCTGCTCCGTGCGGACGGTCGGGGGCCGACCCACCTCGCGTTCGGGCACGGTATCCACCGCTGCCTGGGCGCTCCGCTCGCCAGACTCCAACTCCACGTCGTGCTGGGCCGGCTGCTCACTCGATTCCCGGACCTGAGGCTGGCCGACGGGCCCGACGCGGTGCGTTGGAAGGACGGCCTGGCCACGCGCGGCCTGGCCCGGCTCATGGTCGAGTGGCAACCGGTGGACCGGTCGCCCGACCAGGCGACCCGAGCACCGCTCCCGGCCCAGGCCCGCGCGCGGTGACGCGGCGGCGACCCGATTGATCCGACCCTGCTCCCGTGCGATAGTCGGCACCGACGCGCGGCGCACGGGGAAGGCGCCGCCTATCACGCGTAGTTGGATGACTCCGCGGACTCGACGGAACGCCTTGTCCGTGCCGTCGCGATCTCGCCGCAGGCCGAAGACCGGGTCGTCGACGGAGCCGGCACGGATCACGCCTACGCAACTCGACGCACCCCGGCGCCTCGATCCACGCACTTCGCTCGATTCACCCGATCCGCCCGGTGTTTCGGATCGCATCGCCGGGTGCGGCACCCCGACCCGAGTCCGCCCGCCGATTCGTCGAAGGTGCGCACGGCGGCTTCGCCCGTACGCACGTGAGAGGAGCTGTCATGGAAACCGTGTCCGCACCGGAAGCGCTCGACATGCTGGCCGAGGTCCTCGGCACCCCCGTGCCCGACGCGGACGTCGCGTTCGGGACGCTGAAGATGGATTCGCTCCAGACGGTCGAGTGGCTGACCATGATCGAGGACCGCCTCGGGTTCGTCTACGATCTCAAGGACTTGAACTTCCACGAACTCGCCGAGCAAAGCGTCGGCGACGTACTGGAGTTCCTGCACGGCATCGCCGCCGCCCGCCAGGCGGAGTGACCGGAGGCCGCGCGACCACGGTTCGCCGGGGCGTGCCTTCGATCCGCTAGCGGATCCCGCCCATCAGGAACGCGTACTCCAGCGTCACCGCCGGGTCTGCGGAACTCAGGCGGATGGTGTGGTCGGGTTGACCGATCTCGACCGGGGTGGCCTGGAGCTCGCAGATCGAGCGGTCGCCCAGGAGCGGCGTGTTGTCGCCGTCCTTGAAGAAGGCGAACCGCACCCGGCAATCCGCCCACGTCTCGGCGACGAGCAGCAGCTTCTGGAAGCCCTCCACGGCGAAGCGGATCGTGGCGCTCGGCCGGGTCGCGGCGAGGGTGCCCGAGCAGCCGGCCACCCAGCCCCCGGTGATGGTGCACGTGGCGTCCCCGGAGAACGGGCCCAGCCGTGTCACGGACTCCGGCGGTTCGACGGGTTCGTCGGACTCGTCGGGCATCCCGGTTTGCGGTGTGCCCGCCAGGAACTCCTGTTGGGCAGCGGCGGCTTCGGCGAATTCGGCGCGGCCGGTGAGAGCGACGTCCAGGACGCAGCCGTCCAGGATCTCCGGGATGGTGACGCCGGCGGCGGTGCACTGCGTGCGGGCGGCGTCGGCGTTGGGCGCGGTCGCCACCTGGGTCGGGCGTCGTGGGAACGAGCGGTTGGTGAACGTCGCGGTCGACTGGCCGGGCTCGTAGTCGAACAGCGACTCCTCCTGGCGGATCCGCCAGTGGTCGGCGTACACGTGGTAGAGGTCGTCGAACGATGGCGGTGTGCCGCCGGACGGTCTGGCGAGCACGCGTCCGCCGCCCAGGTCGAGGTCGTTGGTGGCGGTGCCGTCGGCGTTGCCGAGCAGGCCCTGGACATGCCGCTTGCGGCTTTGCGGCAGGGCCATGTCGACCTTGAGGCCGTACGCGCCGATCGGCGTGATGTACAGCGTGGTCGTGTCCGGCCAGAAGAGCGCGTATCGGGCGTCGGCCCCGTCGCCGGTGCGGGCCAGCGTGCCCCCGCCGGGGAGCGGCGTCTGCGCCCCGGGGGCGAGCGGCCGGCCGTCGAGGCGGACCGTGGTCATGCCGCGCTTCGGATCGAGGGCGAAGGTGACCCGCGCCCCGGCGACTCTGGCCGCGACCGCCGAGTTGACGCTGACGTCGCCCACGTCGGGGTACGGCACCTGCCGGGCCTGCACGCGCAGATCGTCGTCGGTGGAGGCGACGAGGGTGAATTCGCCGGCCGCCTGGAAGTCGTAGTAGAGCCGGTCGAACGTCGTCAGGTGCGGGTCGCCGTTGCTGCCGCCGTGCGGACCGTCCGGGCACTGGGCGAGGCATTTCGGAGCCGACGGACGCGGCTTGGGCTTGTCCTTGGGCTCACCGCAGAAGCTCTTGAGCGTCTGGCCGGTGAGCCCCAGGGACGCGTCGACCTCACCGCCGCTCACCGCGACGAATCCGCGGCCCGGCTTGATGATTTCGAACCTTGTCCCCGCGCCCGGGGTGTCCTCGGGGCACTCGCACTTCGAGCCGAGAGTGCAGAAGATGTCGCCCATGTGGGCGCCGAGCGGGTAGTCGCCCGGGCCCGGGCCGAACCGTCCGAAGACCGGTCCGTTCGGCGCCAGGCGCAACACTTCCGCCGAGATGTCGAGGGGGGTCAGGTTCGGATTGAAGGCGGGACTGGTGACGCGGACGGTCTGCTTGGAACTCGCCACCACGAGCGGGGGACTCAGCTTGACCTTGTCGCCGGTGATGCCGACCCCGTTGATGTCCCAGGCGAGTTCCCGGGCCAGGTCGCGCAGGAAGCTCGCCGGCCAGCCCTCCAGGACCTGTTGCCGTTTGCCGCCGAGCGCGGCGGCGAAAGCGGCCTGGCTCATGGGGGTCGTGCCGTTGGCCGAGGCGGCGATGGCGGCCCGGGAGGTCGACCATACGTCCACTCCCCGGTAGTCCAGTTCCCACCAGAAGCCCATGGCCGAGTAGGACAGTTTGGTCAACACCGGGTCCTTCCGGACCAGGTAGTTTTGCCAGATTCCGGGGCTGGAGTAGTGACCGGTGAGCTTGCCGGCCGCCCAGTCGGCGAGACCCTCGGCCACCCAGCCGGGCATGGCGTCGAACGCGGAGGGGTTGTTGATGATGATGCCCTCGACACAGTGCGTCAGTTCGTGGACCAGTACCTCGTCGCGCAGTGGGTCGGGCATGTTGGACGCCCGGAAAGCGGGATACATCACGATGCGGCATTGCGGACCGGTCACGTCGTTCCACCCGCCGGCGCTCGCCGGCACGGTGGCAATGCCCGGTGCCCCCGGGCTGGGGGTGAACAGGCTCTCGGTCCGACACGCGGCGATCACCGTGGAGGCGGGGACGCCGAATTTCGCGGCCAGCTTCGTCCACCAGTCCCGGATCCTGGATGCGAACACCGTGTCGGCACTCGCGCCCGGAGCGCAGGTGGCCCGCGCCTGCGGGAGCGAAGCGGACCGGCCGGCGGTGTGGCCGGCCGCCGGAGTGCCCCCGCCCGACCCGATGGGCAGGTCGCCCCAACCGGAGAGGTCACGCACCGCGGCACGCTGATCGTCGGCCAGATCCGCCCAGTGGCCCGAGATCCAGCGCAGTGCCGCCGAACCCGATCTCAGGTCCGCGCGGCTCCCGGTCTGGGCCTGCGCGCCGGGGATCGGCCCGAAGGCGGTGGCGAAGGCCGACAAGGCCATCTGCGTGGAGACCGTACCGTCGGGCCCGGTCATCGCCATGACCTTCTCCCACGCGGTGGGCTCGGCGGCCCGGTCCGCGTCGCGGTCCTCGCGGTCGTGCGACGTGCAGGCGCCGAGGAGCAGCAGGATCGCCGCCAGTACCGCCGCCACGGTGCGCGGACGCCGGCTCTTGCGGGGGAAGGGGGACCCGAACACGGAGTACGAGTCCCCGACCGGGACCGGCCCACTCCCCGCTTCGCCCGTCCGGGTCACGGGATTTCGGTTTCGGGATGCGGGACGCGGCGGCGGGATGGGGAACTCGCCCGCCCCACCGTCCCCTCACTCGGCGCGGGATGCGGGACGCGGGATGCGGGTGCGGGATGGGGGGTGCGGCCGGCGGCGTGGGTTGTGGCGGGGGTTCAGAAGGGCCGGCCGTGCTCGCCCAGGCTGTCGGCCGCCCGGGCGACCATCATCCCGACGCGCCTGCACGCGACTTGGTCGAGTCGGCCGGACGGGGCGCTGACGATCAGTGCGGCCACCGGTCGGCCGGTGGAGTCCAGGACGGCCGCCCCGACGCTGGTGATGTCCGCGTCCACCGCGCCCATGCTGAGCGACCAGCCGCGTTCGCGGGTGCCCGCCACCTCCCGTTGGAAGGCCGTGTCGCTCGGATCGATCCCGGACAGGTCCCATTCGTCGGGGGGAGTGGCCGCGCACAGGGCCTGCCCGGCCGCGCTGGTGGCCGCGGGGAACACCAGTCCGATGCGGGGGACGGTGCGTACGAGTTGCCGGCTCTCCGCGACGTCGACGGCGACGATGCGACCGGCGTCGGGCACCGCGAGCGTCACCGTCTCGCCGGTCTCCTCGCGAAGGTCCGCCAGGACGGGACGGGCGCGGGTCAGCAGGTCGTCACGGCGTCGCGCCTGGGCCGCCAGGACCAGGGGGCGGGTGGTCAACTTCCACCGGGTGGACGGTTCGGCGGTGGGCCGCAGCCATCCGCACGTGTGCAGCGTCACCAGGATCCGCTGCAGGGCGCTCTTGTCCACGCCGGTGATCCGAGCGAGCTCCGCGACCCCGATCGGCTCGTGCGCGGCGATGACCTCGAGCACTTCCAGGGCGCGGGCGAGGCTCTGTAGGGGCTTGACGGCCATGACGCGCCCTCCGGTACATTGCGAATCACTGAGCAACATAGCGTGTCACATAGCGATACACAAGTTCTCCAGGGAGCCGTCGTGACGACCCTCGATCCCGAACTGTTCCTCCCCGACCCCGAGCCCGCCGACGTGCGCTACACCGTCATCTCGGTCGACGACCACGTCGTCGAACCGCCGCACCTGTTCGACACCCACCTGCCGGCGTCGCTCCGCGAACGCGGCCCGCGCATCGTCGAGAACGCGAACGGCGCGCACGTCTGGGAGTTCGAGGGCGAGCGCTACTCACAGGTGGGCATGAACGCCGTCGCCGGTCGTCGACCCGAGAGCTTCACCCTGGAACCCGCGCGCTTCGACCAGATGCGCCCCGGCTGCTACGACGTGCACGCCCGGGTCAAGGACATGGACCTCGGCGGCATCTGGGCCATGCTCAACTTCCCGTCCCAGATCACCGGGTTCTGCGGCCGGGTGTTCGCGCACGCCCGGGACGTCGAGGTCGGGAAGGCGTGCGTGCGCGCGTGGAACGACTGGATGTACGAGGAATGGCACCGCGCCTACCCCGATCGGATCATCCCCGGAGGGATCACCTACCTCGCCGACCCGGTCGAGGCCGTGACCGAGATCGAGCGCAACGCGGACCGCGGCTTCACCTCGGTGACCTTCCCCGAGCGCCCGCACGCGATCGGCCTGCCGTCGCTGTGGAACCGCGACCATTGGGACCCCATCATCCGCGCGTGCGACGAGACCGGCACCGTCATCTCGCTGCACGTCGGCAGCTCCGGCATGCACCCCGTACCGCCCGGCGGCCCCGCGCTCCAGCTCGGTGCGACGATGTTCGGCCAACTGTCGCTGGGGGCGTGCAGCGAATGGTTGTGGTCCGGCTACCCGCTCCGGCACCCCAACCTGAAGATCGCCATGAGCGAGGGCGGCATCGGCTGGGTGCCCATGCTCATCGACCGGCTCGACAACATCATCGACCGTTCCGGCTACGGCCTGGGTTGGGACGAACGCCCCGCCGACGTGCTGCGCCGCAACTTCTGGTTCTGCACCCTCGACGACCCCTCCACCATCGCGCTGCGGCATGTCATCGGCGTCGACCACATCATGCTCGAGACCGACTACCCGCACGGCGACGGCACCTGGCCACACACTCAGGACGTCGTCGCGCGCCACTGGGGGGACATCCCCGCGCACGAGCTGCGGATGATGTGCAGCGAGAACGCCGCGAAGCTGTACCGGCACCCGCTGCCCGACGTGGTCCTGCCGCTGGACGCCTGACGAGGTCGTCGCCGGTCGCGCGCCTCCCCGTCCGTCGACTCCGCGCCCCCGTCCCGTCGATTCCCGCGCGCTCCCTGCCCGTCGATTCCCCTTCCGCGAAAGGCACTCGATGACATTCACCCCGACGCCGGACAAGCTCGCCCCCGACCTGAGCCCCGCGCAGCAGATCGTGCTGCTGGCGCGCACGTTGTGGCGCGAGGGCTACGACGACCACCTCGCCGGCCACATCACCTACAACCTCGGAGACGGCACGCTGCTGTGCAACCCCTGGTTGCTGACGTGGAACGAGATCCGCCCGCGGGACATCATCCGCATCGACCTGGACGGCAACGTCGTCGAGGGTGATTGGCCGGTGCCGCTCGGCATCCCCCTGCACCTCGAACTGCACAGGGCCCGCCCGAACGTCCGGGTCGCGATGCACAACCACCCGAGGTTCGGCACGGTGTGGGCCGACATGGGCGAGGTGCCGCCCGCGTACGACCAGAGTTCCACCCTCGGCGGCGGAGAACTGACGCTGGTCGACGAGTACGACGGCGCGGTGAACAACTCCGAGGCCGCGCGCAAGGCGATCGCGGCGATGGGCGACGCCGACCTCGCGCTGCTCGCCGGTCACGGGGTGTTCGTCGTCGGCGTCAGCACACGCGCCGTCCATCAGCGCGCGGTCGCCCTCGAGATCCGCTGCCGCAACGCCTGGATGGTCCGCGCCGCCGACGGACGTCGCACCAGCCCCCTGCCCGCGCACTGGCTCGAACGCACTCTCCGCAGCGACGGCAACGGCTTCGTCGGCTATTGGGAGTCGGCGGTGCGTGAGGAACTGCGGGCCGCGCCGGACCTCTTGGCATAGCGCGCAAGGTCGCCGAACGACGCGGGCACCGCCGTCGTCAACCGCCCCGACCGATCGGTGCGGGTGACCGGCTCGAACAGCCTGCTGTTCTACGGCGTCAAGTCCGACGGCAGCAAGCCCGACATCGTCGACAACGGCACCAGCAACAAGATCATGACGAGGTGATCCCACCTCGCCGCCGGACGCGACCGCGACTCGCACCACGCGGCCGCGCCCGGCGGCGCCGCGCCCGCCTTCGGCATCTGATCCGCGGCTGAGCGGATCCCGCGCGGCCGCCACGCGGCGTGCCGGGAAAGCCGCAATCCGGCGCCCCGCCTCTCCGCCACTTCGTGGTCGGGGAGGCGGGGCTCTTTTATCGGACCAATTTCCCGGGATGCACCGATATTCGGTGCACTGATTTATGCCTTGGCTGGATATTGGGAGCTTGGCTTGATTTTCGTGAAGGCTGCCAATCGACTGCGCGCCGCTTGTGGCGTGACGGAAACGTGTATTAATGGGGTGCCGAAACGTTTCTTCAATGCACTTCATTGATCAAAAGGTTGCGAACATACTCGATTATGATCGAGATTGGTTCGCCAGGTCAAGCCAATGACCAGGTGCAATTCCACACAGTCAGATGAAGGACACATACAGCTACGATAGGTCTAGACCGGTGGCAAAAGAACCGAAAGGCTCTGGTGTGTGCGCGTTCCGGAAGGGTTCCGTTTACGGACGGTTCATTCTCGGGCTCGGATCCGCCGGTCGAACCCGATGCGCCGCGCGCAATCGGGGTCGAGGCGGCACGACGTGCGGGCGATAAAAGTTCGGCCTGTCTCGCGTAACGGTGTCGGCCGGTAGTCCAAAAGATGTACGGCCGATATCCAATTCCAACCAGGAATCAACCGAACAGCGACGGCCGAGCCGACCCCGGCTCCCGCCGCCACTGCGGTATGCCCGCGCGCCCCTGCGAGGGTCGCTCCGGCGTACGGACGATGCCACCGAGGCCCGGAGTCCGTCGCGCCTCGACCCCGGTCGCAGAACAGCACCACGACCGACGCTCCATGGAAAGGGAACCACCCCGATGTCACCCACCCGCAGCACCCAGTCCCGCTCCCACCCCCAGCCGCGCCGCCGCCGGATGGCAACCCTGGCCGCCGTGCTCGCCTGCGCCGCGACCGCGTGGGTCGGTTCTCCCACCGCCACCGCATCGCCCACGCCGACCACCGCCTCAACGACCGCGACGACCACCCCCGCCGGCGGCCCGGTGAGTCCCGCGCTGATCACCACGACCGCCCACCCGGGCAACCAGGTCGCGCTCACCTTCGACGACGGGCCCAGTCCGCAGTACACCCCGCAACTGCTCCAAGTCCTCAAGAAGCACCAGGTCAAGGCGGTGTTCTGCGTCGTCGGCGAGCAGGTCGAGTGGCAGGAGGCGACGGTCCGCGCGATCGTCGCCGACGGTCACACGCTGTGCAACCACACCTACCGCCACCGCGACCTGACCACCGTCTCCCCGGCGGAGATCGAAGCGGACATCAAGCAGACCGACGCCCGGATCCGCGCCGCCGTACCGGGTGTCGAGATCCCTTACTTCCGTGCGCCGTACGGCAATTGGGGCCAGTCGCCCGCCGTTGCCGCCAACCTCGGCCTGCGTCCACTGAGAAGTCGTTTCATTTGGGGTGTTCGCTATTCTGGCGGGTGTGACGACGCTTGTGGAGCGGCTGGTGCCGGACGAGTTGTGGGAGTTGTTCGAGC
>NZ_JBIWJT010000066.1:0-18758 GCF_044765325.1 Embleya sp. NPDC127516
GAACGACACCTCCACACCCTCGAACACCACCGCCACCGCACCCGGCGACGCCACCACCCGAGCCTCGAACAACCCCACAACCGAAACCGAATCCCAATCCACAGCGGTGTCGTTCCACTCCACCAACACCCGAGACCGTTCGGCCCCGTCAAGCACGTCCACCGCGCCCAGACGCGACGCCGGTTCGGCGGTCACCGCCCGCAGTACCCGTGCCAACCGCTCGGCCATCTGCAGGACGAAATTCGGATCGAACAGGTCGGCGGCGACGGTCACCAGGCCGCGGAGCCCGGCTGGGCGGCCCTGATCGTCGACGACTTCGCCGACGGTCACCTCGATGTCCACCCTCGCGGCCGGCGAGAGATCCGCAGCGTCGGCGGCCGACGCCGCACCCACCTCGATGTCGGGCAGTTCGAGCGCCGCCCGGCCGGCGTTCTGCAGGGTCAACATCACCTGGAACAGCGGATGCCGCGCCAACGACCGCGCCGGCGCCAACTCCTCCACCAACCGCTCGAACGGCACATCCTGATTCCCGAACGCCGCCAGGCCCGTCTCCCGAACCCGACCCAGCACCTCCCGGAACGTCGGATCCCCCGACAGGTCCGTCCGCATCACCAACGTGTTCACGAAGAACCCGACCAGATCGTCCAGACTCTCGTCCGTACGACCCGCCACCGCCGCACCGATCGGCACATCCGTACCGGCACCCAACCGCGACAACAACACCGCCAACCCGGCCTGCAACACCATGAACACCGTCACACCCTCGGACCGGGCCAACTCCACGATGTCGCCGTGGAGATCGCCTGGGATCTCGAGCCGAGCGCTGTGCCCACGGTGACCGGCGACCGGCGGACGGGGTCGGTCGATCGGCAGTTCCAGCTCCTCCGGCGCTCCGGCCAGAGCCGAACGCCAGTAGGCCACCTGGGCCGACAACACGCTTTCGGGGTCGTCCTCCTCACCCAGGATCTCGCGCTGCCAGAGCGTGTAGTCGGCGTACTGCACCGGCAACGGAGCCCACTCGGGTGCGTGTCCCGCACACCGGGCCGCATACGCCGTGGAGACGTCACGACCCAACGGACCCATCGACCAACCGTCACCCGCGATGTGATGCACCACGAGCACGAACACGTGCTCCCGCGGCCCGGACGAGAACAGCCACGCCTTGATCGGTACCTCGGCCGCGAGGTCGAACACATGGCCTGTCGCCCGCGCGATCGCACCCGGCATCTCCGCCGGCGCCACGGACTCGGCTACCGGCTCCCACTCGACGTGGTCGAGACTCAACACCCTCTGGTACGGCTCACCGTCCGCGACGGCGAATACCGTCCGCAGCACCTCGTGCCGACCTATCACATCCCGCAACGCGGCGGAGAGAGCCGCATTGTCCACCGGTCCCGACAGCCGAACGACCGTCGAAGCGTTGTACTTGGCGCTACGGCCCTCCAACTGCCCCAGGAACCACAACCGGCGCTGCGCGAACGACAACGGCACCCGCTCCGGACGCTCCCGAACCGCCAACGCCGTGCGCGCCGCACCGGACCGGGTCAGTTCTCCGGCCAGCCCGGCTGCCGTCGGTGACTCGAAGAGGGAGCGAATGTCCAACTCGACGCCCAGCACCGCCCGTACGCGCGATACGAGCCGCGTCGCGAGCAGGGAGTGGCCGCCCAGCTCGAAGAAGTTCTCGTGCGCTCCGACCGATTCCAGGCCGAGCACCTGGGCGAACATCCCGCACAGGATCTCCTCCTGGGGCGACGGCGCGAACCCGCCGGACTCCGCACCATCCAAGCGATCGGGACTGGGCAGGGCGGCCCGATCGAGTTTGCCGTTGGCGGTCAGCGGAAGCGCGGCCAGCACCACGATCGCGCCGGGCAGCATGTACTCCGGCAGGCGACGCGCGGCGAACTCGCGCAACGCGACCGGCAGGTCATCGCTCCCACCATCGCCGAATCCGCCATCGGCGTCGGCCGGCACGACATACGCCAGCAGACGGGTGTCACCCGAGGATTCCGTCCGGGCGACCACCGCGACCCGAGCCACGCCCGGGTGGGCCGCCAACACCTCCTCGATCTCGGCCGGTTCGATCCGGAAGCCGCGCACCTTCACCTGGTCGTCGGCCCGACCGACGAACACCAACCGACCCTCGGCAGTCCACCGAACCCGGTCCCCGGTGCGGTACATCCGCTCCCCGACCGCGAAGGGGCACGCCACGAACCGATCCGCCGTCAACCCCGGCCGCGAAACGTAACCCCGAGCCAGCCCGGCACCCGCGATATACAGCTCGCCGATCACACCCACCGGAACCGGAGCAAGATCCCCACCCAGCACGAACAACCGCGTATTCGCGATCGCCCGACCGATCGGCACCGGACCCGACGACACCTCGTCACCCGCACGAACCTCGAAGACACAACAACCCACCACCGTCTCGGTCGGCCCGTACTCGTTCACCACCACCGAACCCGGCGACCGCACCAACCACCCCGCCACATCCGCCCCGAACAACGCCTCACCACCGACCACCACACACCGCGCGGAACCGGCAGCCTCCTCCTCCGTCAACAACTCGCCCAGCAACGGCAGGTGCGCGGGCACCACCTTCACCAGGTCGAACCCGGCCCCGGAACGCAACAACCCCGCAAGGCCATCGGCACCACCCTCGGGACTCACCGTCACCGGCGACCCCGACACCAGCGGCAACAACACACTCGTCACCGTCAGGTCGAACGCCAACGACGAGTGCAACGGCGCACCACCCGACGCCCCCACCCCGTACGCCTCGACAGCCCACGCCACATAGTTCGCCAACCCGCCGTGCGTGACCGCCACACCCTTCGGCCGACCCGTCGAACCCGACGTATAGATCACATACGCCAACTCCTCCGAGTGCACCGCGACACCCGACTCCGTCTCGGCCGCCGCCTCCGGAGGCGCGCCGAGCGTGTCGATCGCGATCGTGGGCAACCGGCCGGCCGGCAACTCCTCCAACAGGTCCTCGGTACTGATCAACGTCACGGCACGGCTGTCCGTGAGCATGAACGCGATGCGATCCGACGGGTACTCCGGGTCGATCGGCAGATACGCGGCACCGACCCGCCACACCGCCAGGATCGCCACCACCGCATCGACACCACGCGGCAGACACAGACCCACCACCGAGCCGGCGCCGACCCCGTACCGGCGCAACAACCGCGCCAGGCCGCCCGCACGCGCGTCCAACGCGGCGTACGAGGTCTCGACCCCGTCGCACAGCACCGCCACGGCGTCCGGCGACTCCGCCACCCGCGCCGCGATCAACTCCGGCACCGACACACCCGCTACATCCACGGCGGTGTCGTTCCACTCCACCAACACCCGCGACCGCTCGGCATCGTCCAACACCGCCACGGAGCCCAACGCAACGTCGGCTGCGGCCTCGCCCTCGACACCGTCCGCCAGAACAGCGGTCAGGGTCTCGATCGTCGTGTGCAACATCCGGGTGACCACGTGCGGATCGGCGGGAGCGACGGCGTCCACGGTCATCACGAAGCCGTCGGTGCCCAGGTCGTCCACCGACACGGCCAGCGGGAAGTTCGTGAGGTCCAGCATGTAGACCGTGCGGATGCCCTCCATCTCGCCGCTTCCGTGGCGACCATCGACATCCGTGGCGGTTCCCTGTTCGCCGCTGTAGCGGTAGTTGAAGAAGGCGGTGAACAGCGGTGCGTCGCCGGTGATCCCGCTCGCCTGCTGCGCGAGCGAGAGCGGTGCGTGCTCGTGTTCGAGCAACGCGGCGAGTTGGTCCCGCATCGCGGCCACTGCCGCCAGGGCGCCCACGCCCTCGGTACGCGCCCGCACCGGCAACGTGTTCATGAACAGACCCAACGCACGATCGGCACCGGCACCCGCGTTCATCCGACCGAACAACACCGTCCCGAACACGACATCGTCCCGCCCCGCCAACACCGACAACACCCGCGCCCAGGCCACATGCAGCAACGTCGCGGGACTCACACCCAGCCCCCGCGCCACCTCCCGAATCCGCACGGCCACCACATCCGCCACCGGCAACTCGGCCCGCCGCACACCGGTCCCGTCACCACGCACATCCAACAACCCGAACGGAGCCGTCGTCTCGGTCACATCACCCAACAACTCCGCGAAGAACTCCTCGTGACCACCGTTCCGCAGACTCTCCCGCGCCTGCACCACGAAATCCCGGAACGGGCGCGGGGTGGGCAGCTCGTGCCCGTCGCCCGCCAGGAACGTCCGGACCTCCTGGAGCAGGACCTCCATGCCGACGTGGTCCTGAAGCATGTGATGCACCCGGATAAGCGCGAGCCATCGAGGGCCGCCGGGCGCGGCGGTGATGTGCGTGTCGATGAGCGGCGCGCGACCGATGTCCATGCTCAATCCGCCGGAGGCGGCCAACTCCGCCACCGAGTCGCGGCTTTCGGGTCCGAGGCGCACCTCCCGCACCGGCAGCGGGGCCCGTCGCTGGACCACCTGGACCGGCTCGGGCACGCCTTCCCACACGATCGCGGTCCGGTAGATGTCGTGCCGGTCGATCACCTGCTGGAGCGCCCACAGGAAACCGTCGAGCCGCTCCCGGGTATCGAACTCCAACACGAACGGCGCAACGTAGACGTCACGTTCGTGCTCGCCGGCCATCAGGTGGTGGAAGAGAATGCCCTCCTGGAGCGGCGCCAGCGGGTACACGTCGGCGATGTTCGCGGCACCACCCTCGATCGACCCGACCAGCCCCTCGACCTCGGCTTCCGACAGATCCACCAGCGGCAACATGTCCGGCGTCAGAGCCGTGGCGTCGGCCGGGATGCGGTTCGCCGGGACCATCACCGGCACCGGCCCGGCGATCTCCGCGAGCCCGGCCACGGTCGGCGACCGGAACAGGGCCCGAACCGACACCGAGACGCCCCGCGCCCGCAACCGCTCCACCAGCGTGATGGCCAGCAGCGAATGCCCGCCCAGCGTGAAGAAGTTGTCGTCCACCCCCACCGACGGCACGCCCAACACCTCGGCGAAGACCGCGCACAACACCTCCTCGCGCACGGTCGCGGGGCCCCTGCCATGCGTCCCGCCCGGCCCGTATTCGGGGGCGGGGAGCGCGTCGCGGTCCAGCTTCCCGTTGGCGGTCAGCGGAATGGCGTCCAGCACGACGATCGCCGACGGCACCATGTATTCCGGCAACCGTCCGACGACGAAACCACGCAGCGCCTCGACCAGTTGCTCGCCCGCCTCCCCATCGCGGGCCACGACATAGGCAACCAGGCGCGTCTCACCGGGTCGGGTAGCGGAAGAGGCGTCCGTACGGCCCATGCTCTCCTCGCGGGCGACGACGGCCGCCTGGGCGACGTCGGGGTGGGTCTCCAGCACGGTCCGGATCTCGCCGGGCTCGATCCGGAAGCCACGGATTTTCACCTGGTCGTCCGCACGACCGGCGAAGACCAACTCCCCCTCGGTCGTCCACCACGCCCGGTCTCCCGTGCGATACATCCGCTCACCGAAGCCGAACGGGCAGGCCACGAACCGTTCGCCCGTCAACGCGGGACGACCGAGATAGCCCCGAGCCAGGCCCGCACCCGCCACGTGGAGCTCACCCGTCACGCCCGGTGCCACCGGGCGCAGGGCGTCGTCCAGGACGTACATGCGGGTGTTGGCGATCGGCGCGCCGAAGGGAATCGGCACCCGTAGCGGGAGGTCGAGATGGGTCGAGGTGACCATGACCGTGGCCTCGGTGGGCCCATACGTGTTGATCAGTCGTCGGCCCGACGCCCATGTCCGCGCCAGGTGTTCGCCGACGGCCTCCGCGCCGATCAGCAGTGTCGCCACCCCGGCGAGGTCGTCCGGCTCCAGGACGGCCAGCAGGGACGGCACGAGGCTGGCGGCCCGTACTCCGTTCTCGTCCACCAGTCGCCGCAACAACTCCGGTTGGCTGCGTTCGTCAGGGTTCGCCACCACCAGCGTTCCGCCGTGCGACAGCGTCACCGCGACATCCAGCACCGACGCGTCGAAGCCGAAGGACGCGAACTGCAGGACCCCGACGCCGGTTGCCACACCCATCATCGGCGCGAACACCGAGACGAGGTTGCGCAGTCCGGCGTGGGTGGCCGCCACGGCCTTCGGCGTGCCGGTGGAGCCCGACGTGTAGATCACGTACGCCAGTCCGGTCGGCGACACACTCACCGGAGCGACCTGGGGAGTGGTCGTCGCGAGGATGTCCGAGGCCGCGGGATCGTCGAGCGCGATCACCGACAGGCCCGCCGTCGGCAGGTCCGCGAGCGTCTCCCGGATCCCGATCAGCGTGCCGATTCCGCTGTCCGCGAGCACGAACTCCGCTCGCTCCCGCGGATAGTCCGGATCGATCGGCACATACGCCGCGCCCGCCCGCCACACACCCAGAATCGCCGCGACCATGTCCACTCCGCGCGGCAGGCACAGCCCCACCAAGGACTCCGCCCCGACACCCGAACCGCGCAGGTATCCGGCCAGCCGACCGGCCCGGGCCGCCAACTCTGCGTAAGTAAGCGCAACACCGTCACACAGCACGGCCGGCGCATCCGGCGTCCGCACGGCCTGTACGGCGAACAACTCCGGCATCAGCGGCCCGGGCACGTCAGTCGTCGTGTCGTTCCACTCCACCAACACCCGCGACCGCTCGCCGCCGTCGAGCACGTCCACCGCGCTCAGCGACAGACCCGGATCCGCAACCAATTCCGTGAGCACTCGAATCCAGCGACCACCGAAGCCCTCGACCGATTCCCGGTCGAACAGATCCGCCGCACCCACCAGGCCACCACGAAGTCCCGCCGCACGACCCTCGTCGTCGAAGAGCTCGGTGAGTGAGACGTCCAGGTCGAACTTGGCGACCTGCGCGGCGAATACCCTCGCCGCCGCCGCGGCGCCCGGTGTGCCGACCTCGATGCCGGGCAACTCCAAGCCCGCCCGGCCGGTGTTCTGCACGGTCAACATCACCTGGAACAAAGGGTGTCGGGCCAGCGATCGGGCCGGCGCCAGTTCCTCCACCAGCCGCTCGAACGGCACGTCCTGATGTCCGAACGCGCCGAGCCCGCTGTCGCGGACCCGGCCCAACACGTCCCGGAACGACGGGTCTCCCGATAGATCCGTTCGCGTCACCAGGGTGTTCACGAAGAAGCCGACCAGGTCGTCGAGGCTCTCGTCGGTGCGGCCGGCCACCGCCGCGCCGATCGGGATGTCCGTACCGGCGCCCAGCTTCGACAACACCACCGCGAGCCCGGCCTGCAACACCATGAACACCGTCACACCCTCGGCCCGCGCCACCTCCCGCAACCGCGCGTGCACATCCGCGGACACCTCGAGCCCGACCCGATGCCCACGATGCGAAGCGACCACCGGACGCGGCCGATCCACCGGAAGCTCCAACTCCTCCGGCGCACCCGCCAAAACCTCCCGCCAATACGCCACCTGACCCGACAACACACTCGCCGAATCACCCTCGTCACCCAACAACTCCCGCTGCCACAACGCGTAATCCACGTACTGCACCGGCAACGCGGTCCACCCCGGTGCCCGATCCGCACACCGGGCCGCGTACGCGGTGGAGATGTCCCGGCCCAACGGGCCCATCGACCAGCCGTCCCCCGCGATGTGATGCACGACCACCACGAAGACATGCTCGTCCGGCCCGGTCGAGAGCAGCCACGCCTTGATCGGTATGTCCGTCGCGAGGTCGAACTCGTGGCCCACGGCCCGCGCCACCGCACCGGGCACCTCGCCGGGCGCGACCTCCTCGACCGCCAACTCCCAGGCCCACTCGTCCAGGTCCAACACCCGCTGGTACGGCTCCCCGTCCGCCACCGCGAACACCGTCCGCAACACCTCGTGCCGACCCACCACATCCCGCAACGCCGCCGACAACGCGGCCACGTCCACACGACCGGACAAGCCCGCCACCACCGGCAGGTTGTACGTCGCGCCGCCACCCTCCAACTGCCCCAGGAACCACAACCGGCGCTGCGCGAACGACAACGGCACCCGCTCCGGACGCACGCGCTCCCCGACCGAGGCCCGGGCCCGCCGTACCCGGCCGTCCTCCAGTCCGGCCGCCAGTCCGGCCACCGTGGGCGTCTCGAACAGAGCCCGGATCTCCAGTTCCACGCCCAGCACCGCGCGCACCCGCGACACCAGCCGCGTCGCCAGCAGCGAATGTCCGCCCAACTCGAAGAAGTTGTCGTCGACGCCCACCCGATCCAGACCCAACACGTGGGCGAACGCCCCACACAACAACTCTTCACGCAGACCGGCCGGGCCCCGACCGGCGTCCGTGTGGTAGTCGGGAACGGGCAGCGCCCCGCGATCGAGCTTGCCGTTGGGTGTCAGCGGCAGCTCGTCCAGCACGACGACGGCCGAGGGCACCATGTAGTCGGGCAACCACTGTGCCGCAAACCGTCGGAGCTCCTCGGGCAGGCGCGCGAACTCGGCGGTGCCGCCTTCCGCCGCGACGACGTAGCCGACCAGTCGTTTGTCACCGGTCCGGCCTGCCGTGTCGGCGTCCTCGCGGACGACGACGGCGGTCTGGGCGACGTCGGGGTGGGTCTCCAGTACGGTCTGGACCTCGCCGGGCTCGATCCGGAACCCGCGGATCTTGACCTGGTCGTCCGCGCGGCCGGCGAACACCAACTCACCGGACGCCGTCCACCGTGCCCGGTCGCCCGTGCGATACATGCGCTCACCGGAGCCGAACGGGCAGGCCACGAACCGCTCACCGGTCAGCGTCGCACGACCGAGATAGCCCCGGGCCAGGCCCGCGCCGGCGATGTACAGGTCACCGCTCACGCCCGGGGGCACCGGGCGAAGGAAGTCGTCGAGCACATAGGTGCGCGTGTTCGCGATCGGCGCGCCGAACGGGATGGGGCTGCGCAGCGGCGGGTCGAGGTGGGTGGCGGTGATCATCACGGTCGCCTCGGTGGGCCCGTAGGTGTTGATCAGTCGCCGATCCGCCGACCAGGTCCGGGCCAGGTGTTCGCTGATCGGCTCGGCGCCCACCAGCAGCGTGCCGACGCCGGACAGGTCCTTGGGTTCCAGAACGCCCAGCAGGGAGGGAACGAGGCTGGCGGCGCGGACCGCGTTGTCGTCGACGAGTCGGCGCAGCAACTCCGGTTGGCTGCGTTCGTCGGTGTTCGCCACCACCAGCGTTCCGCCGTGGGACAAGGTCACGGCCACGTCCAGCACCGACGCGTCGAAGCTGAACGACGCGTACTGCAGGACTCCGACGCCGGGTGCGACTCCCATCATCGGGGCGAACACCGAAACCAGGTTCGCCAGCCCGGCCCGCGTGGCCACCACGGCTTTCGGGGTCCCGGTCGAGCCCGAGGTGTAGATCACGTAGGCGGCCCCGGACGGTACCGGGTCGGCCACGGGTTCGACGGGGGCGGTCGTCGCGAGGGTGACCGAGTTCGTGGGATCGTCCAGCGCGATCACCGACAGGCCCACCGTCGGCAGGTCCGCGAGGGTCTCCCGGGTCCCGATCAGCGTGCCGATACCGCTGTCCGCGAGCATGAACTGCGCTCGCTCCCGCGGATACTCCGGATCGATCGGCACATACGCCGCACCGGCCCACCACACGCCCAGAATCGCCGCGACCATATCCACGCCACGCGGCAGGCACAGCCCCACCAACGATTCCGTGCCCGCACCCGACCGGCACAGGTACCCGGCCAATCGGCCTGCGTAGGAGGCCAGTTCCGCGTACGAGATTGCGGCTCCGTCGCACACCACGGCCGGGGCGTCCGGTGTGCGTACGGCCTGCACGGCGATCGACTCCGCCACCGTCGTGGTCGACGACGCGACCGCCGTGTCGTTCCAGTCGAGCAACACGCGTGACCGCTCTGCCGCGTCGAGCACGTCCACCGCGCTCAACCGCAGCCCCGGATCGGCTGCCAGATCCGCCAACGCGCGAACCCAGCGGCCTGCCAGGCCCTCCACCGAGTCCCGGTCGAACAGGTCGGCCGCGCCCACCAACGCACCGCGTAGCCCCGCCGGTCGCCCTTCGTCGTCGAAGAGTTCCGCCAGCGACACATCCAGGTCGAACTTCGCCACTCCCGAGAGTTCGGCCGCGATCTCCTCGGTCGGGGCGCCGACCCGCACGCCGGGCAGTTCCAGGGCCGCTCGTCCCGTGTTCTGGAGGGTCGTCATCACCTGGAACAGCGGATGCCGCGCCAACGAGCGCGCCGGCGCCAGCTCCTCCACCAGCCGCTCGAACGGCACATCCTGATGTTCGAAGGCGCCGAGTCCGGTCTCCCGGACCCGGCCCAGTACCTCGCGGAACGTCGGGTCCCCGGACAGGTCCGTGCGCATCACCAGGGTGTTCACGAACAGGCCGACCAGGTCGTCGAGGCTCTCGTCGGTGCGGCCGGCCACCGCCGCGCCGATCGGGATGTCCGTACCGGCGCCCAGCTTCGACAACACCACCGCGAGCCCGGCCTGCAACACCATGAACACCGTCACACCCTCGGCCCGCGCCACCTCCCGCAACCGCGCATGCACATCCGCGGACACCTCGAGCCCGACCCGATGCCCACGATGCGAAGCGACCACCGGACGCGGCCGATCCACCGGAAGCTCCAACTCCTCCGGCGCACCCGCCAAAACCTCCCGCCAATACGCCACCTGACCCGACAACACACTCGCCGAATCACCCTCGTCACCCAACAACTCCCGCTGCCACAACGCGTAATCCGCGTACTGCACGGGCAGTCGTGTCCACTCCGGTGCCTGCCCCGCGCACCGGGCCGCGTAGGCCGTCGAGACGTCCCGGCCCAACGGGCCCATCGACCAGCCGTCACTCGCGATGTGATGCACCACGAGCACCAACACGTGTTCTTCGACTCCGGTCGACAACAGCCGTGCGTGCAGTGGGACTTCCGTCGCCAGGTCGAATGCGTGGCCCACGGCCCGCGCCACCGCACCGGGCACCTCGCCGGGCGCGACCTCCTCGACCGCCAACTCCCAGGCCCACTCGTCCAGGTCCAACACCCGCTGGTACGGCTCCCCGTCCGCCACCGCGAACACCGTCCGCAACACCTCGTGCCGACCCACCACATCCCGCAACGCCGCCGACAACGCGAGCACGTCCACCTGCCCCGACAGCCACACCACCGTCGACGCGTTGTACGTGGCGCTGCGGCCATCCAACTGCCCCAGGAACCACAACCGCCGCTGCGCGAACGACAACGGCACCCGCTCCGGGCGCTCCCGAACCGCCAACGCCGTCCGCGCCGCGCCGGCGTCGGCCAGCGCCGCCGCGAGTCCGGCCACCGTCGGCGCCTCGAACAGCGTGCGAATATCCACCTCGACGCCCAGCACCGCCCGCACCCGCGACACCAGTCGGGTGGCCAGCAGCGAGTGGCCGCCCAGGTCGAAGAAGCCGTCGTCGACGCCGACCTCGTCCAGCCCGAGCACCTGCGCGAAGACACCGCACAGGAGTTCCTCGCGGAGTCCTGTCGGACCTCGGTCGCTGCCCGGGGTGTAGTGCGGGGCGGGCAGCGCCTTGCGGTCGAGTTTCCCGTTCGGAGTCATCGGCAGCGCGTCGAGCACGACGATCGCCGACGGCACCATGTAGTCCGGCAGCCGGGTGGCCACGAAACGTCGCAGTTCCTCGGCCAGGCGCGCCTCGCCGGCGGACGCGCCATCCTCGGTGCCGACGACGTAGCCGACCAGGAGCCGATCCTCGGGCCCGCCGCCGGGGACCGCGTCCGCGCGGGCGAGCACGGCCGCCTGGGCGACCAACGGGTGGGCGACGAGCGCGGCCTCGACCTCGCCGGGCTCGATCCGGAAGCCCCGGATCTTGACCTGGTCGTCGGCGCGACCGGCGAACACCAGCCGCCCGTCCGCGGTCCACCGCACCCGGTCCCCGGTCCGGTACATGCGCTCGCCCGGAGCGAACGGGCAGGCCACGAACCGCTCACCGGTGAGCGCCGGCCGCCCGAGGTAGCCCCGGGCCAGGCTCGCGCCGGCCACGTAGAGTTCGCCGACCACCTCGGCCGGCACGGGGCCGAGGCGATCGTCCAGGACGTAGGCGCGCGCGTTGCGGATCGGCCCGCCGATGTCGGGTTCGCCGCCCGGCTCCAGGGGTGTGGACATGGTGGCGCAGACCGTGGTCTCGGTCGGCCCGTACGCGTTGATCAGCCGCCGTCCGACGGCCCAGCGCCCGGCCAGGTCGGTGCCGAGCGCCTCGCCCGCGGACACCAGTGTCCGCACCGACGGCAGGTCGTCGGCGTCCAGGACCCGCAACACGGCGGGCGGCAGCGTGGCGTGGGTGACCGCGTGCCGGGCGATCACCTCGGCCAGGCCCTCGCCGGGCAGCAGTTCCGCCGCCGGCGCCACCACGAGGCAGGCGCCGCTGCCCAGCGCCATCATCAGCTCCCACGACGCCGCGTCGAAGCCGGCGGACGCGAACTGGAGCACCCGGCTGTCCCGGTCCACGCCCAGCCGCTCGATCTGGGTGGTGACCAGACTGGCCACGCCGGCGTGCGAGAGGGCCACGCCCTTGGGCCGACCGGTGGAGCCCGAGGTGTAGATCACGTACGCCAACCCGGTGGCGGGCGTGGAAACCGTCGGCGCTTCGCCGGGACGGGCCGCGATGGCGGCCGCGACGTGCGGGTCGTCCGAGGCGATGCTCAGCACGCCGCGCACGGGCGGCAGGTCGTCCAGGATCGCCTCGGTGCCCAGCAGCACGACGGCTCGGCTGTCGGCGAGCAGGTAGGCGATCCGCTCCTGCGGGTAGCGCGGGTCGATCGGCAGATACGCGGCGCCTGCTTCGAGCACCGCGAGCAGGGCCACGACCAGGTCCACGCCGCGCTCCTGCACGACGGCGACCACCGACTCGGGACCCACACCCAGGTCGATCAGATGCCGGGCGAGCCGGTTCGCGCGCTCGTCGAGGCGTGCGTAGGACAGTTCGACACCGTCGGCCCGGACCGCCACGGCATCCGGGGTGCTTCGCACATGGGACCGGAACAGCTCCGGCAGCGTCGCGGCCGAGCCCACGTCGGCGGCCGTTTCGGCCCAGTCCGCCACCAGGCTCGACCACGCTTCGTCGTCCAGGACCGACACGGCCCGCAGCGGGGTGTCCGGGCCGTACGCATCCTCGGGAACGGGGTTCGGGGCGGACCCCGGGGCAAACTCCCCAGCGGACTCCGCAGCCGTCTCCACAGCCGTTTCCAACGCCACGACCAGGTTCTCGATCGTCGTGTGCAGCAGGCGCGCGACGGCCTCCGGGTCGGCCGGCGCCATCGCGTCCACGCTCAACGCGAAGCCATCGTCGGCCAGGTCGTCCACGGACACGGCCAGCGGGAAGTTGCTGCGGTCGTGCGTGGCCAGCGAGCGGATGCCGGCAAAGCCCGACTCTCCGTCGGAGTCCGGGCCATCCGCGCCATCCGCGCCACCCGTCCGTCGGGAGCCGCTGTGCCGGTAGTTGAACAGGGCGCTGAACAGCGGGACATCGCCGTCCAGCCCCGCCGCCTGCTGCGCCACCGCCAACGGCGCGTGCTCGTGTTCGAGCAGCGCGGCGAGTTGGGCACGCATCGCCAGGACCGCCGCCCGCACCCCGACGTCGCGCAGCCGGACCCGGACCGGCAGGGTGTTCATGAACAGGCCCAGTGCCCGGTCGGCCCCGGCACCCGCGTTCATCCGCCCGAACAGCACGGTTCCGAAGACCACGTCGTCGCGTCCGGACAACGCGGCCAGCGCCCGGGCCCAGGCCACGTGCAGCAGGGTCGCGGGGCTGACTCCCAGTCCTCGGGCCACGTCGCGGATACGCCGGCCGACGTCCGCGCGGACCGGGAGGCCGGCCCGTCGTACGGCGGTGCCGTCGCCGCGCACGTCCACCAGGCCGTAGGGGTGGGTGGGTTCGGTGACGTCGCCGAGCAGGTCGGCGAAGTATCGCTCGTGGCCGCCCCGGCGCAGGCTTTCCCTGGCCTGGACCACGAAGTCGCGGAACGGCAGCGGCGGGGCGAGTTCGGCGCCGCGTCCGGTGCGGAACGCCTGCACCTCCTGGAGCAGCACCTCCATCCCGGTGTGGTCCTGAACCATGTGGTGCACGCGCAGCATGGCCAGCCAACGGGTGCCGTCGGCGGCCGGTGTGACGTGCGCGTCGATCAGCGGAGCGCGGGTGATGTCCATGCTCGCCGCGCCGGCGACAAGCAGCGCGGCGACCGGATCCTCGGCACCGCCGCACTCGCCCGGGCCGAACTCGCGTACGGTCAGCGGCGCCCGACGGTGCACCACCTGCACCGGGTCGGCCACGCCCTCCCACACGATCGCGGTGCGGTAGATGTCGTGCCGGTCGATCACCCGGCCGAGGGCGCTCAGGAAGCCTTCCAGCCGCTCGCGGGTGTCGAACTCCAGCACGAACGGCGTGACGTAGACGTCGCGTTCGTGTTCGCCCGCGATCAGGTGGTGGAAGAGGATGCCTTCCTGCAACGGCGCCAACGGGTAGATGTCGGCGATGTTCGCGGCGCCGCCCTCGACGGTCGCGACGATGCGCGCGAGGTCGGCGTCCGACAGGTCCACCAGCGGCAGCAGGTCCGGGGTGAGTTCGGTGCAGTCGGCCGGGATCGGGTTCGCCGGGACCGGCACCGGTTCGGGGCCGGCGAGTGCGGCCAGGCCGGCCGGGGTCGGTGTCTCGAACAGGGCCCGGATCTCGACCGAGACGCCCTGCACCCGCAGCCGTTCCACCAGCGTGACCGCCAGCAGCGAGTGCCCGCCGGACTCGAAGAAGTTGTCGTCCACGCCCACCGTGTCCAGGCCGAGCGCCTCGGCGAACGCGGCACACAGGATCTCCTCGCGCACCGTGCTCGGTCCTCGGCCGACGCTGCCCGCGTGCTGCGGCGCGGGAAGGGCCTTGCGGTCGAGCTTCCCGTTGGTGGTCAGCGGCAGCGCGTCCAGGGTCACGATCGCCGCCGGCACCATCTGCTCGGGGAGCCGTTGCGCGACGAACTTCTTGACCGATTCCGCGAGTTCCTCGTCGTCCCCGGTCTCGGGGTCGGCCGGGACCAGGTAGGCGACGAGGCTGAGGTCGCCGGCGGCGGTGTCCCGACCGACGACGACCGCCTGGGCCACCCGAGGATGCGTGAGCAGCGCGGTCCGGATCTCGTCGGGCTCGATCCGAAAGCCGCGGATCTTGATCTGGTCGTCGACCCGACCGGCGAAGACCAGGTTGCCGTCCGAGTTCCACCTGACTCGGTCTCCGGTGCGGTACATCCGCTCGCCGGCGACGAACGGGCAGGCCACGAACCGCTCACCGGTCAAGGCCGGGCGATGGAGATAGCCGCGCGCGACACCCGCTCCGGCGACGTACAGTTCACCGGTCACCCCGGGCGGTACCGGGGCCAGTCGTTCGTCGAGCACATAGGCGCGAGTGTTGCCGATGGGCGTGCCGATCGGGACCGCGCCGTGCCGGAGCAGATGCGGGGTCAACGGCGTGGTGGTGACCCCGATCGTGGTCTCGGTGGGGCCGTAGTGGTTGAACACCGGGCGCTCGCCGGCCGCGCGCAGCAGGTCGCGCACCCACTCGGCCGAGGCCGCCTCGCCGCCGAGCACCAGCGACCCGGCCGGCAGCACCGCGGCCGTACCGCGCACGCTCGCCAGCGCGGCCAGGTGCGAGGGCACCACTTTGACGTGCTCGATCCGGTGCCGGACCAGGTACTCTGCCACGGCCGACGGGTCGAGCGCGGCGTCGGCGTCCAGGATGTGCAGTCGGCCACCGCTGACCAGGCTGCCGAACACCACGGTGTTGCCCAGGTCGGTGACCTGCGACTGGAGCAACGCGTAGCGCGCCCCGGGTGCGCCCAGTCCCACCCGCGCGGGCGCCGAGGCCACGTAGTTCGCGAGCCCGCCGTGCGTGACGGCGACCCCCTTCGGCCGTCCGGTCGACCCGGACGTGTGGATCACATAGGCCAGTTCGTCGGGATGCGGGCGCGCAATCGGGGTCGCGTGCGCCCCCTCCGGGTCGGTGCCGACCGGGTCCGAGTCGTCGACCCCGTCCGGGTCGTCGATCGCGACGGTGGGCAGCCGACCGGCCGGCAGGTCCTCCAGCAGGTCCTCGGTCCCGACCAGGATGACCGCGCGACCGTCCGCGAGCAGGAAGGCGATCCGATCCGCGGGATGGCTCGGATCGATGGGCAGGTACGCCGCGCCCGCCCGCCACACGCCGAGGATCGCGGCGATCATGTCCGACCCTCGGGGCAGACACAGCGCCACCACCGAACCGCGGCCGACCCCGCGCCCGCGCAGCACCCGGGCCAACCGCGCTGCGCGCGCCGCCAGTTCGGCGTACGAGATCTCGACGCCGGCGCACTCGACCGCGATCGCGTCCGGGGTCCGCGCCGCCTGCGCGGCGAACGACTCGGGCACCGACGGCGTCGGCGGGTCGACCCGCGTATCGTTCCACTCCACCAGCACCCGGGCGCGCTCGTCCTCGTCGAGCACGTCCACCGCGCCCACCCGCACGCCCGGATCGGCGAGCACCGTCTCCAGCACCCGCACCCACCGCGCACCCATCGCGCGCACCGAATCCGGATCGAACAGGTCCGCCGACGCGGTCAACCCGCCGCGCAGTCCGGCCGGCCGGCCCAGCTCGTCGAACACCTGGGCGATCATCACGTCGAGATCGAACTTCACCCCCGGCCGCGGCCCGGGCCGGACCTCGACCGCCAGACCGGGCAGGGCGACACTCGCGTCGAGGGTGTTCTGCATGGTCAGAACCACCTGGAAGAGCGGATGGCGAGCCGACGATCGAGCGGGCGCCAGCTCCTCCACGAGCCGTTCGAACGGCACGTCCTGATGCCCCAGCGCCCCCAGCCCCGCCTCCCGCACCCGGGCCAGAACGGTGGTGAAGGTGGGATCGGCGGACAGGTCGGTACGGATGACCAGGGTGTTGACGAAGCACCCGATCAGCGGGTCCAGGCTCTCGTCGGTGCGCCCCGCGACCGCCGACCCGATCGGGATGTCCGTACCCGCGCCCAGCTTCGCCAACAACACCGCCAGCGCGGCCTGGAGGACCATGAACACCGTCACGCCCTCGGCCCGCGCCACCTCCACGAGCCGCGCGTGCAGGTCCGCCGACAGTTCCAGGGGCACGGTGTGCCCGAGGTGACTGGCGACCGCCGGGCGCGGGCGCTCCACGGGCAGCGCGAGTTCCTCCGGCGCATCGGCCAGCGCGTCCCGCCAGTACGCCACCTGACGCGACAACACGCTGTCCGGGTCCTGGTCGCCGCCCAGCAACTCGCGTTGCCACAGCGCGTAGTCCGCGTACTGCACCGGCAGCGGCGCCCAGTCCGGCTCCCGGCCCGCCCGCCGGGCCGCGTAGGCGATCGAGAGGTCCTGTCCCAGCGGCGCCATCGACCAGCCGTCGGCGGCGATGTGATGGACCACCACGACCAGGACGTGCTCCTCCGGCCCGACCGTGATCAACGACGCCCGCAGCGGAGGCTCCGCCGACAGATCGAAGGCGTACCCACTGGCCCGCGCCACCGCGCCGGCCGACTCGTCCGCGTCGGCCGCCTCCACCCGGCACAACTCCCACGCCACCTCATCCGGGCGCAGGATCCGCTGGTACGGCTCACCGTCGGCGACCGCGAGCACCGTCCGCAGCACCTCGTGCCGGGCGATCACGTCCCGGAACGCCGCCGCCAGCGCGTCGACGTCGGGCCTGCCGACCAGCCGAAGCACGTTCGGGGCGTTGTACGTCGCGCTGCGCCCCTCCAGTTGCTCCAGGAACCAGAGCCGGTACTGGGCGAACGACAGCGGGATCCGCTCCGGCCGCTCCCGCACCGTCACCGCGGCCCGCGCCGTGTCCGCGTCGTCCAACACGGCCGCCACCCCGGCGACGGTGGGCGTCCGGAAAAGCTCGCGAATCTCCAGTTCGACGCCGAGCGTGCTGCGAATCCGGGACGCGAGCCGGGTGGCGAGCAACGAATGCCCGCCGAGTTCGAAGAAGTTGTCGTCGATCCCGACGGCATCGCGCCCGAGCACCTGCGCGAACACACCGCACAGGATCTCCTCGCGCACGGTGCGCGGCTCCCGGCCGGGTTCGGTGTGGTGGTCGGGTGCGGGGAGGGCTTTGCGGTCGAGTTTGCCGTTGCTCGTGAGCGGGAGTGCGTCGAGGGCGACGACGGCGGCGGGGACCATGTACTCGGGCAGACGGCCGGCGGCGAACCGCCGGAGGGTTTCGGGCAGGGCCGCCGGGGGTGTGGCGGCGTCTCGGGCGGGGACGACGTAGGCGACCAGATGGGTGCCCGAGGTCTCGTCGGTGCGGGCGACGACCGCGGCCTGCGCGACGTCGGGGTGCGCGGCGAGCGCGGCCTGCACCTCGGCGGGTTCGATCCGGAAGCCCCGGATCTTGACCTGATCGTCGACCCGGCCGGCGAACAGCACCTGACCGTCGTGGGTCCACCGGGCCCGGTCACCGGTGCGATACATCCGCTCGCCGGAACCGAACGGGCAGGCCACGAAACGTTCACCGGTGAGACCCGGGCGACCGACGTAACCCCGGGCGAGCTGGACACCGGCCAGGTACAACTCACCCGTCACACCCGGCGGGACCGGCGCGAGGTTGTCGTCGAGGACGAAGACCCGGGTGTTGGCGATCGGTGCGCCGATCGGGACGGACGATCCGTCCCAGCCGGGGGTGCAGTGCCAGGCCGTGACGTCCACGGACGCCTCGGTCGGGCCGTACAGGTTGTGCAACTCCACACTCTCGAACAGCGCGTGGAAGCGGGCCTGGG
>NZ_JBIWJT010000067.1:0-16693 GCF_044765325.1 Embleya sp. NPDC127516
AACTTCTGCGGATATCTGGGTGGCACGTTCTCTCTCATTTCCGAATCTCGACAACCCTACGCGGGTCACTGTCCGGAAGAAATAGAGCACCTCAACGCTGCTGTACGGGAGATCCACCGTGGCACCAGGACCGTGGGCGGTGAGGTGATTCAGCCCCCACGGCCGCGGACCGGGACGCCGGGAACCGGGATTCTCGAACATCGCGGCGCCTCCTGGGTGATCACGGATGTACGGAACGACACGAACCATTGCTCAACGTACGCGCCAGGCGTCCCTCGGAACAGGCCCGGCAGATCGAAATCAGGGACAGCCATCGGAGCATCCCCGCGTTCGCGGGGCCAACCGCATTCAGATCCTCGAACTACCCCAGGTCGAGGGCTCATCCCGGCGTTCGCTGGGCCAACCAGACAACCGCGCTCCATGTCCGCGAGCGTGGAGGCTCATCCCAGCGTTCGCGGGGCCGACACACGCCGAGGTTTGTTCATAACAAACTCTCTGGGACCATCCCCGCGTTCGCGGGGCCGACGCGACGAGGCCCGGAGGCAGCACTCACAGACCGGGCACATCCCCGCGTTCGCGGGGCCGACGCGACCCGGGTCGCGCGGCGGGCGAGTATCCGGGGACCACCCCCGCGGACGCGGGGCCGACCACGACCACGAAGGAGGCCCTCATGGGCTGGAGTGGACCATCCCCGCGGACGCGGGGCCGACCCACCGACTCCGCGGTGCGCTGCGCCACGACCGGGACCATCCCCGCGGACGCGGGGCCGACACCTACCCGTTCTTGATGCCTCCCGGATGCGCGGGACCATCCCCGCGGACGCGGGGCCGACTTCTCCTCGATCAGCGTCCTGTACGGGTCGTACGGACCATCCCCGCGGACGCGGGGCCGACGTCGAGATCGAACGTTGGCTGCTCGCCGAGGTGGGACCATCCCCGCGTTCGCGGGGCCGACACCAGGTCGGCCCGCATGTCCGCCCCGTTCACGGGCTCATCCCCGCGTTCGCGGGGCCGACTACGACGACCCGACCGGTGCGCGGCACGGCGGAGGCTCATCCCCGCGTTCGCGGGGCCGACGAGACGACCAAGCTGAGCGTCGAGAGCGTGCGAGGCTCATCCCCGCGTTCGCGGGGCCGACCCAGGCGTCCGGCGGCAAAATCGTGCTCCCGCAGGCTCATCCCCGCGTTCGCGGGGCCGACATCACCGCCGCGCCCCCGACGGTAGGGGCGACGGGCTCATCCCCGCGTTCGCGGGGCCGACTCCATTCCCACCAGGGTGGCCAGCACCCCGGCCGGCTCATCCCCGCGTTCGCGGGGCCGACGAGCTGCGCGACGCACTCCCGAAGCGCCTGCCGGGCTCATCCCCGCGTTCGCGGGGCCGACTGAACAGCCCGAGTCGCCAAGCTCGTCGGGAAGGGCTCATCCCCGCGTTCGCGGGGCCGACCGGACACGGCTCGTCGTCGGGTCCCGGTACTGCGGCTCATCCCCGCGTTCGCGGGGCCGACGCGGCGCACCGTTTGCGGTGAGCGTCGTACACCGGCTCATCCCCGCGTTCGCGGGGCCGACGCGGGAGCGGACGCGCCGTCGCCCCCGCCGCTCGGCTCATCCCCGCGTTCGCGGGGCCGACGATGTGTCCGGCCGGCAGCTTCGCCGGGGCCTGGGCTCATCCCCGCGTTCGCGGGGCCGACGCCACTACAGGAGGCAGATAGAGGCGGGGGACCGGCTCATCCCCGCGTTCGCGGGGCCGACCACATCCCCAGCACGACAGGACCGCCCCGTCGAGGCTCATCCCCGCGTTCGCGGGGCCGACAGATCTCGATGTCGCCCAATCCCCCGGTCATCGGGCTCATCCCCGCGTTCGCGGGGCCGACGAGCCGATCAACGGTGTGGGCGCCGAAATGGCGGGCTCATCCCCGCGTTCGCGGGGCCGACGTGACTCCGGACATCACCACGGCGGCGGACACGGGCTCATCCCCGCGTTCGCGGGGCCGACACCATCTGCTGACCGGCCGCGACGTTGGTGGTGGGCTCATCCCCGCGTTCGCGGGGCCGACACTGGATGACCTGGGGTTCTACCAGTGGGTAACGCCGTTTTCGTTTAGTTGCATCTTGCCACCTGTTGCTGCCTGTCGTGAAGCGGATCTCCCTCGACTCCACGGTAGTTCACCCCGAGGCTTCTCCTCTGGTACTCCTCGCCGCCCCTGCGGAGGCACGGCCGAGGGCCTGGCTACCTCGTGACCGGCCGCCGGTGTCGACCGTTTCAGATTCACGTCGCCAGATGTGAATCGACCTCGGCCACGTGAAGAACCGGCCTTTCGCAAGATCATCCCCGAAGGGGCGGTGGCGACCTCATCCGTCGAAGCGGAGCCAGCGGTAACCGCGTTCGAGCAGCGGTGTCAGGGTCCCGCGGTGGAGTGCGGCAAAGGTCACGACCGCCTCCCTCTCGTCGCTGCTGACTGACGCGAGCAGTCCAGGGGCCACGAAGAACTTGTCGGCCTCGTAGGTCGGCAGGAACGGACTCAGGGGTACGGGGCGAAGCATGCTCCACAACGAGTCAAGGCGCGGGGTTGGCATGCAGTAGGTCCGTGCGTGATAGGGGGCTGCATTCATGGCTTGGTAGAGGGTGAACTGCAGGAGGAAGCGGCTCAGTGGTTCCTCTTCGAGGGTCGTCTCCGGGTTTGCGGTACGGGGGTCTTCGGTGTGCCAAACGCGGGGGTCGGTTGCACTCGGGCCCTCCGGTGGCCATGGGATGGACCAGTCCATGGAGGCCCCGTGCGTCGCGGCGAAGACGAGCCGGTCGCCGAGGGGTCCGGGAGCGCGCTCGGGTTGTCCGAGTACCGGGTCGTGGAATCCGTGGAGTGCCGGGCGGAGACGGGCGAGGCGGTGGAAAGCCGTCAACGCCGGTGGCAGATCACCCGGTTCGCTCGCCGAGCGCTCCTCTTCGGTCGGCTTGGTCTGCTCGGCGGGAAACCAGCCGAGGACAAACGTTTCCAGGGCGCGGATCGGGTCCGTTTCCACGTGGTCGACCCAGCCCACATCCGGCACCGGTCCGGGTGCCGGAACCGGTCGGACCGCGTCGAGCATCGCGCTGCCCAGCGGTTGGTCGAGCTCCAGTGCGGCATGGTCGAAGTCGGTGGGTGCGGACGGCCTTCCTCTGCAGAGCGCGGTGCCGAGGGGAAGGCAGCCCCGGTCCAGGCGGGCGAAGAGGTGGATCGGCAGGGTGCCCCGGAATTCGAACCGTGGGTGGAGGTCCGGAATCCTGTCCCCACGCAGGAGCACCTTGGTGGCGTCCTGGACGCCGCTGACCCCCGGATGGTCGCCGGGTTCGACGATCACGACGGTTGCTTCCGTGCCTGCCCCGATCACGGCCGAACCCATCTTGTACCGCTGGAGCCCGCGTCCGGCAACGGACAGCGCCGCTGCCTCGGAGATTAGGGAAGGAAGGGGCTGCGTCACCGGATCACCCTATCCAGGGGGCTTGGACAGGAACTTTGGCAGGGAGCGCGGCATTTCGCCGACGATGCGGCTGACCGTGATGACGGGGATGACGGTTGATCACTGCCTGCGCAGGCTCGGCGTCCGACTGCCCTGCACCACGGCGGGCACATCCCCGCGTTCGCGGGGCCGACAGATGGGGAGGGATCGGCACGGAACGGCGACTCGGAGCATCCCCGCGTTCGCGCGGCCGACCAGGCCGCGGGCGATGCCGACGAGGACGGCGAGGTGAAGGACCGGGGCCTTCCGCCGGACCATCCCCGCGTTCGCGGGGCCGACCGGGTGACCCCCGAGTCATTAACAAGACGGTGGGGACCATCCCCGCGCTCGCGGGGCCGACCACGCCGCGCAAGCCCGCCCGCAGCATCAGCAGGGAGCATCCCCGCGTTCGCGGGGCCGACGCCACGACGTCCGCGTCCGTGATGTGCCGGATCGGAGCATCCCCGCGTTCGCGGGGCCGACTGATACCTGGGCGCGCTCACGCGGCGTCCTCCGGGAGCATCCCCGCGTTCGCGGGGCCGACCAAACGACACTTCAGCGCCGCCGGTGTCGACGAGGCTCATCCCCGCGTTCGCGGGGCCGACAGTTCGTAGCCGATGGCGACGGCGTGGGCGCGGGGCTCATCCCCGCGTTCGCGGGGCCGACTCGTCGAGCCGGCGGCGGGCCTTCTCGACCTCGGGCTCATCCCCGCGTTCGCGGGGCCGACTTGTCGACCCATTCGGCCTTGATCCCCACGGGCGGCTCATCCCCGCGTTCGCGGGGCCGACGGGGAGCACGAGAGCGAGCATCGGCGGGCGGTGGGCTCATCCCCGCGTTCGCGGGGCCGACACGACGACAGCACGGAGCGTGACCTTTTCCGCAGGCTCATCCCCGCGTTCGCGGGGCCGACCAGCCCGACGCTATGGGTAATTCGGCCGGAGAGGGCTCATCCCCGCGTTCGCGGGGCCGACTCGCCGCGCAGCGTCTTCTTCTCCATCGAGCCCGGCTCATCCCCGCGTTCGCGGGGCCGACAACAGCCAAAGCGGAGTGGCAAGGTGCCGTTGACAACCATCCCCGCGTTCGCGGGGCCAACGCGATCAGCCACCGGCGGGTGGCTATGGCCCGGGGACCATCCCCGCGCTCGCGGGGCCGACCGCCACTGGCGCGCCGAAAAGGTGAACAAGACGGGACCATCCCCGCGTTCGCGGGGCCGACCGGCAGGCCGCCAACACAGAGTCACGCGCCCGCGGACCATCCCCGCGTTCGCGGGGCCGACCGCGGCTCACAGGTTGCCCCATGGTCACCTGAAGGACCATCCCCGCGTTCGCGGGGCCGACCCGTGACGCAGCCGGAGATCCGGCAGTCCGGCAGGACCATCCCCGCGTTCGCGGGGCCGACCGGGATCCCCAGACCGGGGCCGTCCTCACCTCGGGACCATCCCCGCGTTCGCGGGGCCGACGGGCACCACCACGCCGTCCTCGACGACCGTCGGGGGACCATCCCCGCGTTCGCGGGGCCGACGACTACCAGCACGACCGCGACATCATCCGGCCCGGACCATCCCCGCGTTCGCGGGGCCGAAGCCCGTCTGGTTTGTACCGGTTGATGCCATCTGGGACCAGCCCCGCGTTCGCGGGGCCGACTACTGGTGTGTTTCTCGGAACGACGGCCCTGCTCGGACCATCCCCGCGTTCGCGGGGCCGACCCGCGCAGCGCAGGCACACCCACGCGAGCAGGGGGACCATCCCCGCGTTCGCGGGGCCGACCGCCGGACGCGAACGCCCCCACCGCCGAAGAGGGGACCATCCCCGCGTTCGCGGGGCCGACGTCATGAACGGCGACGTCGCTCATTGGTCCGGCGGACCATCCCCGCGTTCGCGGGGCCGACAGGACGCACCACAGGGGTGGTCGACCGGCGAAAGGACCATCCCCGCGTTCGCGGGGCCGACCGGACCGACCCCGGTCACCCCGACCGAGGAGTGGGACCATCCCCGCGTTCGCGGGGCCGACGGTGACCTCCTGGTCGTGGGCGTCCCCGAAGTGGGACCATCCCCGCGTTCGCGGGGCCGACCGGGCGCCATCCAGTCCCTCCCGGGGTCCGGCGGGACCATCCCCGCGTTCGCGGGGCCGACTCTGGCTGGCCTGGGGTTCTACCAGCCGGTAACAGCATTTTCATTCAGTTGCATCTTGCTACCTGTCGCTGTCCGGTGCGAAGCGGATCTTCCTGTGGCCCACGGTAGTTCACCCAACGGCATCCCCACCCACGCTCCCCCAGACCCCGCGGAGTTCGCGGCCGAGATCCCTGTGCTGACGAGCCGACTGCCGGGCGACCGGGTGACACAGGACGGTCCGTAGGCCGCCCGTGGTGCCGGGCTGCGTCGGTTCCGGGAACCGCATCACGCCGCCCGGAAGCCCAGCAACCCCGCCGTCGGTGTTTTGAATATCGACCGGCAGCCGATGTGGCCGGCCCGGCGCTCAACGGGCCAGCCGGTGCCGCACGTAATCGGTATGGGCTTTGCCGACTTCGATGCTGTTCTCGTCGAGGCCGTTGGCGACGCGGAAACGGCCGGTGTCGAAGGCGAATTCCACGGCGATGGTGGCGTAGGCCAGGTCACGACCCGAGGGGCGCCACTCGAGCAGCGAGGCGTCGCGCAGTATCTGGCCGACGAACGGCTCGAGCCGTGCGTCGGTACCGGACCACGCGGGCGTCGACTCGACCCACTGCCAGCCGGTGACCTGCGCCGTGGTGTCGATGGTGTTCCAGCCGATCGAGAGTTCGTCGAACTTCCGGTGGCAGATCTCGACCCGCACACCGTCGAAGTCCACCACCACCGGGCAATCGGCGAACCACCCCCCGTCCTCGACGAAGCGCACGAGCGAACACCCGGTCAGACGCCGCCCACCCAGCGCCGCCAGGCGTGCTCCGTGTTCTTCGCGAACGGCTTCGATCCCGACAAGGAAGACCGGCTCGAAACCGGAGATGCCCATACTCACGACAGGGGATTCTCCCGATCGCGCAGGACGACGGCCAGCCAAATATCCAACGCCGAACAGTCGGAAGCCCGATGCACGGAGACAGATTCCATACGGCGAATTTCTAGGGGCCATCCCCGCGTTCGCGGGGCCGACGAGATGCGCCAAGCAGCTTTCCAGGACCCGACAGGAGCATCCCCGCGAACGCGGGGCCGACCCTTCGTTCGCCTGGATCCGGTGGTGCGTCTCGGGAGCATCCCCGCGTTCGCGAGGCCGACCGCATCGTGAGTTTCGAGGCTCAAACGGTGCCGGGACCATCCCCGCGTTCGCGGGGCCGACGCTGTCCCAACCTATCCGGTCGGAGCGAAGCTCGGCACATCCCCGCGTTCGCGGGGCCGACGACGCCCATGGCGAGTCCGAGATCGGACATCGAGGCACATCCCCGCGTTCGCGGGCCCGACAACGGTTCGCCCTGAATGCCGGGACCAGTTGGCCCAAGCATGCTCGTCCAAACTTTGCGAACCGAGAGCGGAGCCGATCACCGATCTCCTGGTCGCAGGTCAGTGGGGAGATTCGAAGCCCGCCGACTGGTCGAGGTGGAACGGCGAGCCAAGCCTCTCGGGGGCCCAGCCACCAGTGCGGGCCAGGCGAATGTTGGCGGCGACGTCGGAAGGCAGGACGGAGCCGGGGGACTCACGGCCCCAGACGCTGCTGGGGTGGCGCAGGTTGGTGGTGACCACCAGCGTCGTGCCGGGAGCGGCCGCACACTCGACCGCGTCCGTGGCGGGCGAGTAGCACATGTCCTGCTCCCAGGTGGGGCGTCGCCGCAGACACCATCGGTACTCGACGCCGTCGACGGTGATTCCCCGCGAGCCCTTCTTGGCCAGTGCCATGATCTCCTCCTTCTGCCGGATGGAGAGTACTGAAAGGCCGAGAGGTCGTCTTCGGGTTTGTTGTCGGTGGGGTTGTTCCTGACGCGTTGGCCCGACGTTCCCAAGATCTGACATCAAGCCAGGGGTCGCCACGGCGGCGTACCGCTCCTCGCGCGGCCTGGGGGCGTCCCCGCGTTCGCGGAGCCGACCAGTACTGCGCGCTCGACCAATCCGCCCGGGCGGAACCATCCCTGCGTTCGCGGGGCCGAAGGGCAACGTGCTCAACCCGGGACCATCCCGCGGACGCGGGGCCAACGAGCGCAAGGCGTCGCGCGCTTCGGGCGTCACGGGACCATCCCCGTTCGGACGCCGGGCCGACACGGTGCTGGGCCGCTGCCAGCGGCCAAACCCGGAACCATCCCCGCGCTCGCGGGGCCGACCCCGGCCGCAGCCGGAAACGAGACAAAGAGTGGGAACCATCCCCGCGTTCGCGGGGCCGACGGCGCGACCGCCAGGTCGACGCCGCAGAGCGGGGAACCATCCCCGCGTTCGCGGGGCCGACTTGTCCTCGACCTCGGCCGAGATCTCGACCTTGGAACCATCCCCGCGTTCGCGGGGCCGACGGCCGGCACCGATTCGGTGCCGGCCCTTCGGCGGAACCATCCCCGCGCTCGCGGGGCCGACGTGCACGGCGGTGGGCGCGAACACCGCATGGCGGAACCATCCCCGCGCTCGCGGGGCCGACGATAGCCCGCCGGTTGAACGTGCCTCGTTCATAGAACCATCCCCGCGCTCGCGGGGCCGACTACCAATGCTCAGAGACGCGCCTTCATCACTAGGAACCATCCCCGCGCTCGCGGGGCCGACAGCAGGGTCAGTTGCCGCCCGGTCCACACGCTCGAACCATCCCCGCGCTCGCGGGGCCGACGCTGGATGACCTGGGGTTCTACCGGTGGGTAACGCCGTTTTCGTTCAGTTGCATCTTGCCACCTGTTGCCGCCTGTCGTGAAGCGGATCTGCCTCGACTCCACGGTAGTTCACCTCGCGGCCTCTCCCCTGGCGTTCCTCGCCGCCTCTGCAAAGGCAGTGACCGAGGGCCAGGCGGCCTGGCGATCGGCCGCCGGATGGATCAAAGGCGACTACCTGCCAGGGTCACGTCGTCGGGTATGAATTGGGCCTCGAACACGTGAAAGCCCTGGGCCTTCCGCCGGAACATCCCCGCGTTCGCGGGGCCGACCGTCGAGTACAGGATCCGGTGGTCCAGGTACGAGGAGCATCCCCGCGTTCGCGGGGCCGACCGCTGAACCCACCCACCCACCGATCCACACACGGGAGCATCCCCGCGTTCGCGGGGCCGACCCAAGAGCGTACGGTGACCTGTGGGCCAAGCTGGGAGCATCCCCGCGTTCGCGGGGCCGACTAGCTGCCGCCGCTCATCGGCTGTCGCCAGCGGGGAGCATCCCCGCGTTCGCGGGGCCGACTATGCGGATGTCGGGACGACGGGGCAGGCCCGGGGAGCATCCCCGCGTTCGCGGGGCCGACACCGCGTACGTCGGCGCTCCTTCGCGCAGTTGGGGAGCATCCCCGCGTTCGCGGGGCCGACATCACGTACGGGCCCCCCGCAATCGGGGGTCCAGGAGCATCCCCGCGTTCGCGGGGCCGACCGGACGGGCGTCCCGGACGTGAGCGCGGAGGAGGGAGCATCCCTGCGTTCGCGGGGCCGACGTCGAGGAGCCGGAGCTTGTCCAGAGGCCGGGGGGAGCATCCCCGCGTTCGCGGGGCCGACGCCGTCAGTTCCATCAAAAAGGCTTCACGGGCCGGACCATCCCCGCGTTCGCGGGGCCGACCCGCCGGAGGGCGGGCCGGATGACGACGACGTGGGACCATCCCCGCGTTCGCGGGGCCGACTCGGCGGAACCCGGATCGCGTACCTGTACGAGAGGACCATCCCCGCGTTCGCGGGGCCGACTCACTGGGCGCTTTCGGCTTGGGGGCGGATGCGGGACCATCCCCGCGTTCGCGGGGCCGACGCACCTGCCCGACGCCTGTCCGCTTTGGGTGGGGGACCATCCCCGCGTTCGCGGGGCCGACTACGTGGCCGCGTTCGCGCACGGCATGGTCCCGGGACCATCCCCGCGTTCGCGGGGCCGACCACGCGAGCCGGGCCCGAGTGAGGGCGCTGGCGGGACCATCCCCGCGTTCGCGGGGCCGACTCGTCGTTGCCGACCGCATGCGAAGGGCAGAGGGGACCATCCCCGCGTTCGCGGGGCCGACCGGCGCAATGCGGATGCCCAGTCGCAGACGGTGGGACCATCCCCGCGTTCGCGGGGCCGACCATCTCAAATCCTCTCACCAGGGCATATATGCGGGACCATCCCCGCGTTCGCGGGGCCGACGCCACCCGCATGGCCAAGGATCTCCCGCACCTGGGACCATCCCCGCGTTCGCGGGGCCGACTCGACGATGCCGACGAGGGTGTAGCCGAGGAGGGGACCATCCCCGCGTTCGCGGGGCCGACCTCTACCTGCATAAGTTGTCGGTGGATAGGAAAGGACCATCCCCGCGTTCGCGGGGCCGACACCTGGGCGGCATGCCGCAGCCCATCCAGCTCAGGACCATCCCCGCGTTCGCGGGGCCGACCCCGATCCACTCGGCAGCGTCCCGAATCTCGACGGACCATCCCCGCGTTCGCGGGGCCGACGTTGTCTCGGGTGTTGACATACAGCGCGTCGTAGGACCATCCCCGCGTTCGCGGGGCCGACCCACAGCGTCCGCCGTCGCCCGTAGCGCTCCGCGGACCATCCCCGCGTTCGCGGGGCCGACCTACGCGGGCGGCATGCGACGCGGCTACCGGTAGGACCATCCCCGCGTTCGCGGGGCCGACGTCGGCGGACCAGGCCCAGACCTGGATCGTGAGGGACCATCCCCGCGTTCGCGGGGCCGACACTGGATGACCTGGGGTTCTACCAGTGGGTAACGCCCTTTTCGTTCAGTTGCATCTTGCCACCTGTTGCCGCCTGTCGTGAAGCGGCTCTGCCTCGACCCCACGGTAGTTCACCTCGAGGTCTCTCTCCTGGCGTTCCTCGCCGCCTCTGCGGAGGCAGTGACCGAGGGCGAGACTGCCTGGTGATCGGCCGCCGGATGGATCAAGTTCCAGGATCACGTCATCGGGTATGAATTGGGCCTCGAACACGTGAAAGCCCAGGGCCTTCCGCCGGAACATCCTCGCGTTCGCGGGGCCGACCTCTGCTGCAGCGCGGCCTCGGGATACACGCCCGGACCATCCCCGCGTTCGTGGGGCCGACGGGTACACCGACGCGACCATCAACCGGACGGCAGAACCATCCCCGCGGACGCGGGGCCTTCGACCAAGTCACCGTCAAGGCGGGGGCCTTGTCGGGAACATCCCCGCCTGCGCGGGGCCGCTGGCTCGATGGGCAAGTCCCGCGGGACATCGCCTCCCCACGTTCGCGGAGCCGACCGGGGTGTCCGTGCCAGCGGATCCTCTTCGATCCCACGTTAGTTCACCCGTCAGCCCTCCCGGGGCTCAAGCCGGCCAGGCATGGCACGCGAGTACAGATCAGGGCCGTAGACACGGTGGGCGTAGTCCTCACCGGCGATCTTGCTCATCGAGGAGACCAGACCCGGGTCCTGTTCGGCGGCCCGGCGCATCTCGGCCAGGAGCTGGGCGGGCAACTGTTCGGGATCGGGCAGGCCATCCCAGCGCAGCGGGAGGCCGTCGGTAGACGCGAGGTGGTCCTGGTCGTGTTCGGTGGCGGTGTGCTTCGTTGGATCAGTGGGCGGCGTCGCGGAGTTCGCGCCGGTGTCGCGTTCCGTGCGGCATGTTGGGCACAGGCCGTCCTCCAGGGCGCGGTGGTGCAGCAGGATGACTGCATCGCACTCGGCGCAGTGGCCTCGAGGTGGGCCGGGTGGGTCGGGGCGGTGGGTTGGCGCCGTGTCGGAGCGGGTGTCGTGGCGTTGTTGGGCGACGATCTCGGCGCAGGTCTCGCAGTGACGGCCGGTTGACCATATTGTGCTGGTCTCACAGTCCCAGTGGCCGCAGCCCCAGCGGGGTAGGGCCGCGCTCAGCAGCCAGCGGCCGGGGTCGCGGATGTCCTGGGGTGGGGTGAGGCCGGAGCGGACGATGAGGCGGTGGCGTAGGCGTTCGATGTCCATTCCGATGCCCAGCTGCCGTTCGACCTCGTGGTTGATCTTGCGCAGCAGGAAAGTGCTTGTGATCCGGGCCAGCAGTGGGCGTACCGGTTCCAGGACGGCGTGGACCGCAGGGCTCATCGTCGACCGAACGCCGCCGGGGTGCCGTTCGTGCCTGGTCTCGGATCGGATGGGTCGGCGGTTTTCGTCCGCGCGAAGCGCGCCACAGACGTCGGAAGTGGTGTTTCGCGGGCGCGATTTCGGTTCGCGCGCGCCTACTGGCGTCAGGTCGCCTGCGGCGGATGAGCAAGACGCGTCCGCGTTTTTGTCTGGTGAGTCAGTCCTGGGTGAATCCTTATACGCGAGGGATCCCTCACCGGAACGGGTACCCGATCCCTCACCAGGGCGGGTACTCGGAGAGGTGTCGAGCGTGGCCTTGCCGGGCACCGTCCCGGCCGGTTTCGTGGTCGTGTCGACCTCGACTGCCCCGCCCGCGGCGGCGTCGATCGGGTGCACCGTGCCGTCGGGGCCGGTTGATGTGGACGCGGTGGGGTCCAGGGCGATGTCGTGGGCGACGTAGACGTGGCGCCCGTACGCGCCGGCCCGGCGCTGCACCGTGATCCATCCTGCGGCTTCCACCGCGTCGACGATCCGACCGGCCGCTTCCGCAGTGATCGGCTGCCCGGCGCGCCGGCCGGAGTGGTGCCGCAGGTACCCCGCCAACTCGTTCAGGGTCAGGGCGATGTTCCTCGCCTGCGCATAGGCGATGACCGCGTAGGCCCGCAGCTGCACGGGAGTCAGGTCCTCGGCGGCCGCCACCGGCAGCCACACGTAGCGCTCCCGCACGGACATCGGCCGCACTCGCCGCACTGCCGACATCCCGCGGCCACCCGGCCGTGTCCGCCGTACCGTCGACACCTCCACCACGCCGTCCGGGCCAGGCGCCGTCAGCTTGGCCAAGCCCCGCTCCAGCGACCCCTCCGACAGCCCCAGGTACTTGGCGATCGTCGCGGTTTTCGCCTCGCACCCCTGAGGCCGTGCACCCAGTGCGGAGATCTTCACATAGGACGACAGCGACACGTCCGGGTAGAACTCGAGCTCCACTACCCGCATAGGGGTCCTCACCCGCTGCTTGCGCGTCGGTACGGGCGCAGCCGTCCTCTGGGCGGGCACGCGCCGGGCCGCGACGGCCTCTGCCGCTGCGGCGCTCACCGCCCGCGCCGAACTACTGGCGGCGGGCATGGCTGCGCGACGGGCAGGCTGGCAACCGTCGAGGGCGCGAGGGCGGCGTATGCGAAGGGAACGACGGCGGGCGGGTTGTTGGGCATTTCGGAGCGCTTGCCCATGTGACATGGCGGCGCGGAAAGGCCGTGTGAGCAAGATCGCTTCGGGGCATCGGCGTGTCGGAACGGGGTCTGATCGCGAGACGACGCATCGACGCTGACCAGGGCAAACCGGAATGCCGGTCGTCCGGATCGGTACGTCGAGCCGAGAGCTTGCTGCTCCTCGTTAGGGCTGAATCGCACTCGTCCGGGCATGCCGACGAGACAAGGCGGCAGTACCTCATGCAAAATGAGGTGTCCTTCCTTGAGAAGGGTGTGAAAAACCCCTGAGCTCCCTCGTGGAGCGCAGTGGGTCGGTTCTGGGCGAACCCCGTATTGCCCTGGTCGACCCGGTTGGCGCCGGTAGATCAGGACCTCAGCTGGTTTGGCGGCCAGTTGAGAACTTGTAGGTGGGGACGAAGGTCCGCAGTGTTGCTGCACTACGGAGACCGGCGTCCCGGCGGCTGAGCCGCCTGTGCGCTACTTCAAACAAACCCCCAACACCCCAGAGGTGCGCCCGAAACGGGCGCCGACAGACCCAATCGCCGAATATGCGATCGGAAGCTCGCGAGCCCTCGCCGACGACGTGACCACGTCACCGCGGCGGGGGCTTCGTCGTGGGATGCTCCGGGACATCACGGAAGACCGCGCTGCAGGGCAACGCGAAATGGCGAAAACGCTGCCGGAGCGACGGAGTTGCATCGCTACCACGGCGGGGCGGCGCGCATGCGCAAGGCATGTGCGGGTACGCTTCAACTGCGTGATTACCTTCCTGATCCGAAGGTGTGCGCCCGGCGGGCTAGGCCCGTCGGGACCCCCATGACTTGTCCAAGGTCTGGGGGTCTTAACTTTTCCTGCCACTAAACGCGGGATCACCATACCGCTACTCCCGATCACAGGGCATGCGTCGCCGCGCCGTGTCGGCCGTCCGGTCCCAGGCCGTCGACTGATCGATCAACGTGAGCCCCGCAGTTCACGCAGATGGGCGATGAACTCCCGGGCGTCGTCAGCGTGTCCGTAGCGGGTTTGCAGGACCTGCCCGAGGTCGGCGGACACCATCGCCAGAGACGGCAACGACCGTCGGGGACCTGCGAGAGCCCGCTCGCCGTAAGCAAGGGCGGAGTCCAGGTCGCCCTCGCGGGCTGCGACCACGCCCAGCGTGATCCTGGCCTCGGCGAGCCGCATGGGGGACCTTTCCACCCCGTCGAAATCGGTGCCTGCGCGGATGACTTCGTGGGCAAGTCGCTCGGCGAGCCGGTCTTCACCGGCTTTGCGCAGTGCGTCCATCCTATAAAAGTCGTACTTTGCCGGATCCACGACGAAGTGGTCCTCGATGTTCTCCGGGTACGGCAGCCGTTCCAGGAGTTGCCTCCCCTTGTCCAGCGCTACCTCGGTCTGCGACCGATCGCCCAACCTGGCCCACGCCTTCGCGGCTTGCGCGTGCAACTGCGCGGCCACACTCTCGTTGGGAGCGACGGCGATGCCTGCCTCCGAGGCTGCGATTACGCCGCGGTAGTCGCCTCGCGTCAGGGAGAACCAAGCGCGCATCTCGTGGGCCCACCCCTGCACGCTTACCTCCCCGGACTCGACACCCAGCATCAACGCAGCCTGACGGGTGGCTTCGGCGTCACGCGGCCGTCCTGAGTCGTACTCCACACAGCCCACCAGCAGCGACAACTTCCCGGCCAACGCGATGACCTCGCGATGCTGGGCCAGGCTCACCCGCTGATGCTGGAGTCCAACGACCCGCCCCAACCACGCCCTTCCCTCGACCAGCAGCTGGTCCGCAGGCATGTACGCGTACTCGCAGCACAGTCGATCCGCCGTGATCCGCAGCGCGTCCAGCGTGGCCGCGTCGACGTCGCTGGCACGCAGCCGGGCGATGATGTCCACGGTGTCCATCCCGCTGACCTGCAACACCTCCGCGCGTCCGTCACGTCGCCCACGCTCGGGGAAGAACGCATGAGTGGTCGTGCCGAAGGTCTTGGCGATCACCGACCGGTACTTCACCGGCTGCGCCGCGCCCGCCTCCCACCTCTTCCATTGCCGCAGCAGGTCCTGTTCGCTCACCACGTGGTCCGCGGGAAGGCGAGCCATTAAGGCGCGCACCGCGTCGCCCTGGGACCAGTCTCGAGCGGCTCGTTCCTCGACCATCCGCCTTGCCCAGTCGGGACGCTCGTCCATGCCAACTCCCCTTCCCCGTGGGGTTCTACGGAGGCCTGCGGATTGAAGGCCGTCTGCTGGCGCCGAGGATTGCACGGCACCTCGATCGCGCGGAGGTGACAAGCGACGGTGACATCCCGAATGTCACCCCCCGGTGTCACTTCTTGAAGCAGTTGAGCCAGAGGAAGGTGAACGCGAACTTCCCCGTGGATGAGTCGGAAGGAAGCGCCATCGTGACCGATTCGGTGTTAGTCCATGGCGCCGATTCGTCCGCCAAGAGCCGCCAGCACGGTGCTCGGTCGTCCGTCGTGGACGATGTGTGGCTCATCCGAGGCGGGAGCGTGAAACCGGCCCGCGAACCTCAAAAGATCTTCCTCGCTGAACGCAATCGCGTTGGGGTCGGAATCGGCCAGCCGGTTTCGTTCCTGGATCCGCGACCAACGCTCCTCGTGCGACACCGGCAGGTAGACAAGCGTGGGGAGTCCGCCGGCCTCCCGCACGATCTGGGTCCAGCGGGCTCGCTCTTCCGGGGTCCAGAAGCCGTGGTCAAGTACGACGTCGCGGCCCGCTTTGAGTACATCTTGGAGTTCGACGGCGATCTCTTCGAGGATCGGCGCTTCTCTGGCGAGGAAGTTCCCTCGCGGGAAATCCGGTCCGTAGCGTCCATGACGGCGGAACATCTCCTCGTCTGGACAGAGCCTCAGGTACCCCGCTTTGACGAGGGCACGTGCAAGCGTGGTCTTGCCACTTCCAGGCATCCCGGCCATGAGTACGGCGTTCGGACCGCGCTTGGCGGTCACCGCAGCACGTCCGACGCTGTTGTCCGCGTCCGGCCGGGTGCGCCCAAGTCGACGCCGTACTCCAACAACTGGCCGTCGGCATCAAGAAACTTGGCGCTGAGGACGAGGATCGCCGCGATGGTGCCCCGCTTCAACTCGAGGAGTTCAAGGTCGTCGAAAGTGGCGATCCGAGCGCTTTCCTCGTCGATGCGCCTGGCGACCCGGCGCCCTGTCGCATTGGCGATCAAGTCGAGTGACACACCGCCGTTGAGACGCTCGCTGCGCACGAGCTCCGGTAGTACCAGGGCGAATTCCGCCGGGATCCAGGACGTCGAGTGGGAGACAATGCCATGCACATCCCGGTAGACACGGCTCCTGCGGATCACGTCGTCGCCCGCATCGATGTCGAACGCCAGCGCTACTGCCTCAGGGGCGGGGACTATGGCGGCCGTATGGCCACTGGACTGTTCGCCAGCCCCCCACGTGGAATTCGTTCTGCCACTGCGGTCATGGCGTTCGGAGCCGGAGGACAGCGTCACCGGCGGACCGAGGACCTCGCTACCGATTCCCCGGATTCCGCGGACCAGCTTCTCCTCTCGAAGGAGCTTCATGGCCCTCTCCGCAGTGGGGGTGCTAACCCCCCACTCATCAGCCATGGCCCTGATGCTGGGCAACATCGTGCCCGGCGCCATGGAGCCCGAACTGATCAAGTCGCGGTAGTGCGCCGCGATGCGCTCGTACGGCGGCCTGTTGTCGGCCCGAGCCATGGCATCTCTCCCTTTCTTCGTCTGTTCCATCACTATACCGCTTGACACATGAGGCTACATCATGGAACCTGATGTAAGTAGCTCATGGTGATCGTCTGAGAAGCCGTTGTCTTATCGAACGTGGTCGCTGAGTTTCCTCTGGTCGGGCGTGAACTCGGTTGCTGTGCGGGAGGGATGACGCATTGTGTCGTCT
>NZ_JBIWJT010000068.1:0-15757 GCF_044765325.1 Embleya sp. NPDC127516
CCACAACGTCCACGTCATCGAAACCCTCCGCCGCGACCAAGGCACCCACCACCGCTTCACCACCAGCCTGGCAACCCTGCACACCCACGGCATCGACGGCGCGTTGACCTCGCATATCCCGACGGGCGGCCACACCGAGCCCGAACCCGGTTTCCCCACCTACGCCTTCCAGCGTCGGTCCTATTGGCTGGACGTGCGCCCCGGCAACACCGACGTCGCCACCGCCGGACTCAGCGCATCCGGACACCCGTTTCTCGGGGCCACGGTCGAACTCGCCGAATCCGGCGCGCGGTTCTTTTCCGGTCGGATCTCGCTGCGCACCCACCCGTGGCTCGCGGACCACGCCGTCCTGGACACCGTGCTGCTGCCCGGCACGGCGTTTGTCGACCTCGCGCTGCACGCCGCCGAGGCCACCGACGCACCCGCCGTCGAGGAACTCACCCTCGAAAGCCCGCTGATCGTCCACATCAGCGGAGCCGTCCAGCTTCAGGTCGCCCTCGCCGCCCCGGACGACACCGGCCGACGCACCATCACCATCCACTCCCGCACCGACGACCCGAACACCGACCAACCCTGGACCCGACACGCCACGGGCACTCTCGCGGCGCCCAACGCCGCTGCACGCACCGCATCCTTCGCCGCAGCGCCATGGCCTCCCGAGCACGCGACCGTCATCGACGCCGACGAGTTGTACGCGGCGCTGGCCGCCGTCGGGTATGGATACGGCCCGGCCTTCCAGGGTGTCCGAGCCGCCTGGCGGGTCGGCGACGAGCGCTTCGCCGAGGTCGCCCTCGCCGCCGAACAGCGTGATGACGCCGCTGCGTTCGGCATACATCCGGCACTCTTGGACGCCGCGCTGCACGCGGGGCTCGACACCGACACCGGGCCGGGGTCGCCCGGCGGGCCGAGGTTGCCGTTCTCCTTCCGGGGTGTGCGCCTGCTCGCCACCGGTGCCACCACGCTCCGCGTCCGCCTGGCCCCCGCCGGGCCCGACGCGCTCGCCCTCTCCGTGACCGATGCCACGGGTGAACCGGTGTTGTCCGTCGAGTCGTTGGCCCTCCGTCCGACCCCGGACGGAGGCTTGGCCAAGACCGGCACGAGCGGCGCCGGTTCGCTCCATCACCTCGACTGGGTCCCGACGCCACTCACCGCCGAGGCCATACCGACGGTGGCGACTCTCACTGCGTTCACCGAGCCTGCCGGCCCCGCCCACCACTCCGTCGCGGTCGGTAGCACGTACGCCGGCTGGCCCGAGTTGCACGCCGCCGTCGAGGCCGGGTCCGGCGTGCCGGACGTCGTGCTGATCACGGTGCCCCCCTCGGAATCCGCTCCGCCGAACCCGATCGGGCAGGCCCACACCGGCACCCGACACGTTCTGCGCGTGGTGCAATCCTGGCTCGCCGACGCACGGTTCGAGTCCTCCCGACTCGCGGTGCTGACACATCGCGCGGTCGCCGCGAAGGTGGGCGAGGAGGTGCCCGGTCTGGCCGGCGCGCCGCTGTGGGGCCTGCTCCGCACCGCCCAGGCGGAGTACCCGGACCGCTTCGTACTGATCGACACGGACGGCCACGCCTCCTCCGTGGCGGCGGTCGGCGCGGCGCTGGGCTCCGGCGAACCGCAGCTCGCTCTGCGCGAAGGCAGCGTGTTCCTTCCTCGGTTGGTCCGAGCGAGCGTCGACGTCGCCGAGACTCGGACCGTGCGCCCGCTCGATCCGGACGGCACCGTCCTGATCACCGGCGGCACCGGCACCCTCGGCCGCCTCGCCGCACGACACCTGATCACCGACCACGGCGCCAAGCACCTCCTGTTGACCAGCCGCAGCGGCCCCGACGCCGACGGGGCCGACGAGCTCGCCACCGAACTCACGGCACTCGGCGCGCAGATCACCATCACCGCATGCGACACCGCCGACCGCCCGGCACTTGCCGCCCTCCTCGGCGGCATCCCCGACGACCACCCCCTCACCGCCGTCGTCCACACCGCCGGCACGCTGCACGACGCGGTCGTCACCGGCCTGACGGGCGAGCATCTCGACGCGGTCCTGCGGCCCAAGGTCGACGCGGCCTGGCACCTGCACGAACTCACCCGCGACCACGACCTCAGCCACTTCGTCCTCTACTCCTCCGTCACCGCAACGCTCGGCAACGCCGGACAGGGCAACTACACCGCCGCGAACGCGTTCCTCGACGCGCTGGCCGAGCATCGCCACGCGCGGGGCCTCCCCGCCACCTCCCTCGCCTGGGGCCTGTGGGCCGAAAGCAGCGGGATGACCGGACACCTGGACGGGACCGATCTGGCCAGGATGTCCCGGGGCGGCGTCGTACCGTTGGCGACCGACGAGGGGCTGGGCCTGTTCGACGCCGCCCTGCGGGCCGGCCGCCCAACGGCCGTGCCCGCCCGCCTGGACCCGGGTTCACTGCGCGCCCGGGCGGTCACCGGTCCGATCCCCGCCGTCCTGCGTGGCCTGGTCCGCGTCCCGGCTCGGCGGGTGGCGGATCCGACGTCGACCGCAGCCGGCACCTGGGCCGAACGGCTGGCGGCCCTGCCCGTCGAACGCCGCGAGAGCGAGCTGCTTGGAGTGATCCGTTCCGGTGTGGCCGTCGTGTTGGGTCACACCACGTCCGAAGTCGTTGACACCGAGCGCACGTTCAAGGAGTTGGGCTTCGACTCGCTGACCGCCGTCGAACTGCGCAATCGGCTCACCGGCACGACCGGTGTACGACTGCCCGCAACCCTGATCTTCGACTACCCGACGCCCGCCGCACTCGCCGGATTCCTGCGCTCGGAGGTCCTGGGCGTACCGGACGGCGACGCAGCGGCCGGCTCGGTAGGGCCGGTCCGGGCGGCGGACGACGATCCGATCGTGATCGTGGCGATGAGCTGCCGCTACCCGGGCGGCGTCCGTACGCCGAACGATCTGTGGGACCTGGTCGCCGCCGGCAAGGACGTCATCGGCGACTTTCCCACCGGACGCGGCTGGGACCTGGACGGGCTGTACGACCCGGATCCCACGCGGGCCGGTCGGTCCTACGCCCGCGAGGGCGGGTTCCTGTACGACGCCGAGGGGTTCGATCCGGACTTCTTCGGGATCAGTCCGCGCGAGGCGCTCGCCACCGACCCGCAACAGCGACTGCTGCTGGAGACCGCGTGGGAGGCGTTCGAGCGCGCGGGGATCGAACCGACCTCGCTGCGCGGCAGCCGTACCGGCGTATTCACCGGCGTCATGTACAACGACTACGGGTCGCGGCTGCTGAGTCGGGCACCGGAAGGGTTCGAGGGCTACCTCGGCAACGGCAGCGCGGGCAGCGTCGCGTCCGGCCGGGTGTCCTACACCTTCGGGTTGGAGGGCCCGGCGGTCAGTGTGGACACCGCGTGCTCGTCGTCGCTGGTCGCGCTGCACCTGGCCGCGCAGGCCCTGCGGCAGGGCGAGTGCACGCTCGCGCTCGCCGGTGGCGTCACCGTGATGGCCACGCCCAACGTGTTCATCGAGTTCAGCCGCCAGCGCGGGATGGCCCCGGACGGCCGATGCAAGTCCTTCTCCGCCTCGGCCGACGGCGCGGGCTGGAGCGAGGGCGCCGGGTTGTTGCTGCTGGAGCGGCTCTCCGACGCCGAACGCAACGGACACCCCATCCTCGCCGTCCTGCGCGGCTCCGCCGTCAACCAGGACGGCGCCAGCAACGGACTCACCGCACCCAACGGCCCCTCCCAACAACGGGTGATCCGCCAGGCTCTCGCCAGTGCCGGTCTGACGGCAAATCAGGTGGACGCGGTGGAGGCCCACGGAACGGGTACGAAACTCGGCGACCCGATCGAGGCACAGGCGCTGATCGCCACCTACGGCCAGGACCGACGCGCCGAACACCCCCTCTACCTAGGCTCGTTGAAGTCCAACATCGGGCATGCCCAGGCCGCCGCCGGTGTCGCCGGCGTGATCAAGATGGTGCTGGCCATGCGGCACGGCGTTCTGCCCAAGACACTGCACATCGACGAACCGTCACCACACGTCGACTGGACCGCCGGCGCCGTCACCTTGCTCACCGATGCCGAACCCTGGCCCGAGACCGACCACCCGCGCCGCGCCGGCATCTCCTCCTTCGGCATCAGCGGCACCAACGCCCACCTCATCATCGAGCAGGCACCCACACAGCCGGCAAAGCCGGACCAGGGACCGGAGTCGGAGCCGGAGCCGGGCGGGCACCACGCCGCCATCGCCCTACCTGTGCCGTGGGTACTCAGCGCACGCAGCCCACAGGCACTCCGCGATCAGGCCGAGCGGCTGCGGGCGTACGTCACCGCGCGTCCCGACGCCGATGCCGCCGCGATCGCCCGCACCCTGGCGACCCGACGGACCACCTTCGACCACCGCGCGGCCGTGATCGGCACCGCTCACGAGGACTTCGTAACCGGCCTCACCGCCCTCACCCAGGGGCGGACCGGCCCGACGACGGTCCGGAGGCGACCCGTGACCCGCGCCGACAAGACCGCGTTCATGTACACCGGGCAGGGCAGCCAACGACCCGGCATGGGCGCCGAACTGCGCGCCGCGTACCCGGCGTTCGCCGACGCCTTCGACGAGGCCGTCGCCCACCTCGATCCGCACCTGGACACACCTCTGCGCGAGGTGATCGACCACCACCCCGAACTCCTCGACCAGACCCGCTACACCCAACCCGCACTCTTCGCCCTGCACATCGCCCTCCATCACCTCCTCACCCACCACGGCATCACCCCCGACTACCTCATCGGCCACTCCATCGGCGAACTCACCGCCGCCCACCTCGCCGGAGTCCTCACCCTCCCCGACGCCGCCACCCTCGTCACCACACGCGCCCGCCTCATGCAAACCGCACCCACCGGCGGCACCATGATCGCGGTCAGCGCCGCGCCCAACGAACTGGCCGCACTCCTCGACGGTCACCAGCACCTGGTCTCCGTCGCCGCCCACAACGCACCCCACGCCACCGTCATCTCAGGCGACCGCGAACTCTGCCTCCACATCGCCGAACAAGCCCGCACGGCCGGTCACAAGACCAAGGAACTCAAGGTCAGCCACGCATTCCACTCACCCCACATGGAGCCGATCCTCTCCGAGTTCCACGCCGTGGCCGCCGACCTGACCTACCACTCCCCCCACACGCCCCTGATCTCCAACACCACCGGCACCATCGCCACCACCGAACAACTCACCGACCCCACCTACTGGACCAACCACATCCGCCACGCCGTGCACTTCCACGACGGCGTCACCACCCTCCACCACCAAAACGTCACCACCTACCTCGAACTCGGCCCCGACACCACCCTCACCACCCTCGCCCGGGACACCGTCGAAAGCCTGCGATCGGGTGGCCCTGCCGAGGAGGCGTCGTCCGACTTCATCCCGACCCTGCGCCGCAAGCACCCGGAAGCCCCGGTCCTGATCACCGCCGTCGCACAGGCCCGGCTGGGCACGAGCACCGCGGATTGGGGCACCCTGCTCGACGCCGACGGCCCGATCGTCGAGGATCTGCCCACCTACGCGTTCCAGCACGAGCCGTATTGGCTCCAGGCACGGGCGGATACCGATGTCGCCGCCGCCGGGCTGGACGCGAGCGACCACCCGCTCCTCGCCGCCGCCCTCCCCCTCGCCGACAACGACGGACTCATCCTCACCGGACGCCTCTCCCGCACCACCCACCCCTGGCTCACCGACCACACCGTCCTCGACACCACCCTGCTCCCCGGCACCGCCTTCCTCGACCTCGCCCTGCACGTCGCCGAGCACTTCGGCCACGACGGCGTCGAGGAACTGACGCTGCACGCGCCGCTCGTGCTGCCGGACACCGGAAGCGTGCAGATCCAGGTCGCGGTGGGCGAGGCGGACGACTCGGACCGACGGACGGTGACCATCCACTCCCGGTCCGAGCAGTCCGAGGCGGGCGGTGACGACGGTCAGGCGTGGACCGTGCACGCGTCCGGGGTGGTCACCTCGTGGGACATCGACGAACCCGAGCCGGCCGGCGAAGGCGTCTCCTCGGCCTGGCCGCCGCCGGAGGCCACCGCCGTGGACGTCGACGCGCTGTACGACACGCTCGGCGCCGCCGGTCTCGGGTACGGACCCGCCTTCCAGGGATTGCACGCGGTGTGGCGGCTGGGCGACGACCGCCTCTACGCGGAGGTGCGCCTGCCCGAGGAGATCGAGCCCGCCGGATTCGGCCTGCACCCGGCCCTCCTGGACGCAGCGCTGCACCCGCTCGCCTTCGCCGCGCTCGCCGACGAACCCGACCGCGTGCCGCTCCCGTTCACCTGGACCGGGGCTCGCCTGCACCGGACGGGTCGGCCCGGTCCGAGCACCCTTCGGGTCCGGCTCACGACCGTCCGGAACACCGCCGCGCTCACCCTCACCGACACCGACGACAAGCTCGTCGCCACGATCGACACCCTTGCGCTGCGCCCGTACACCGCGCGGCCGGCGAGCGACGAACATCTCCACCACGTCGAGTGGAGGCGCGCGGCCGAAGTCGGGGACGCGAACGATTCCGGCTGGACGCTGCTGGCGCCGAAGACCGACCCGCTCGCCCCGGACGCGGCGGCGACCCACGCCGACCTCGCGGCGTTCCAGGCCGGCCTGGATCGGCACACACCCGCCCCGGCGACCGTGGTCGCGGTGATCGTCTCCCACGTCGGCGACCGGGTGGCGAGCGTGCACGCCACCACCCGGGACACCCTGGCGCTGCTCCAGGCCTGGTCGGCCGACGAACGTCTGGCCGACACCCGCCTGGTCCTGGTCACCCGCGACGCCGTCGCCACCCGTTCGGACGAGGATCCGCACGATCTGGCCGCCGCCGCGCAATGGGGCCTGGTCCGTACGGCGCAGACCGAGCACCCGGATCGATTCGTGCTGGTCGACCTCGACGGGCACGAAGCCTCCCGGCTCGCGTTCGGCGCGGCGTTGGCCTCCGGCGAGCCGCAACTCGCGGTGCGGGCGGGAGCGGTACTGGTACCCCGGTTGGTGCGCTCCGGCGCGGTCGGGGCAGGGCACGTCACGCCGCCCGCCGCCGGAGGGACGGTGCTGATCACCGGTGGTACCGGCGCCTTGGGTCGGCTGGTCGCCCGGCACCTGATCACCGAATACGGCGTCGGACACCTGCTGTTGGCGAGCCGCCGCGGCCCGGACGCCGACGGCGCCGCGGAACTTGCCGCCGAACTCGGTTCGCCGACCGTACGGATCACCATCGCCGCGTGCGACACGGCCGACCGCGCGGCCCTGGCCGCCCTGTTGCGCACCATCCCCGCCGAGCACCCCCTGACGGCCGTCGTGCACGCCGCCGGCACCGTGCGGGACGCCACCCTGGGCGCGCTCACCGACGAGCACGTCGACGTGGTCCTGCGGCCCAAGGTGGACGGCGCCTGGCACCTGCACGAACTCACCCGCGACCTCGACCTCACCCATTTCGTCCTGTACTCGTCGGTAAGCGCGACGCTGGGCACCGCCGGCCAGGGCAACTACGCGGCGGCCAACGCCTTCCTGGACGCGCTGGCCCAGCACCGCCGGGCGCACGGGCTGCCCGCCACCTCGCTCGGCTGGGGCCTGTGGGCCGAACACAGCGCGATGACCGGCCACCTCGACGCCGCCGACCTCGGGCGCATGTCCCGGGTCGGGATCACGCCGATGGGCGGCGAGGAGGGGCTCGGCCTGTTCGACGCCGCACTGCGTGCCGGCCACGCGACGGCCGTGCCCGCCCGCCTGGACCCGGCCGCGCTGCGCGCCCAGGCGAGCGCCGGGACGACCCCCGCCATCCTGCGCGGCCTGGTCCGCGTACCGGCCAAACGAACCCGGCGCGAGGCCGAGGGCAACGATCCGACTGCGCTTCGGGCACGGCTCGCCGCTTCGGCCGAGCCCGAGCAGGGCCGGTTGTTGCTCGAACTCGTCCGCGCCGAGGCCGCCGCCGTGCTCGGACACCCCACGCCCGACACCATCGACGCGTCGCGAGGTTTCCTCGACCTGGGCTTCGACTCCCTCATCGCCGTCGAATTCCGCAACCGCCTCGGCGGTGCGACCGGGTTGCGGCTGCCGACCACGCTGGTCTTCGACCACCCGACCATCCATGCGCTCTCCGGCTACCTGCGCAGCCGACTCGCGCCGACCTCCCAGTCGGCCGGTCCAGCCGATTCGCTGCTCGCCGAACTGGACCGGCTGAACGCCGTGTTCGCCTCGCTGACCGCAACCGGCGGGACCGGGTTCGACCACCATTCGGCGGTCACCGGCCGGCTGCAAACCCTGCTCCGCACCTGGAACGGCACCACCCGCACGGGCGACGGCGCCGACGACGACCTCGCCTCGGCGACGGACGACGAGCTGTTCGAGGCCCTCGACAACGAACTCTGAGCAGACCCGCGCCGACCCGTCCCACGACCACTGGCTGCCTCAAGGGGGCTGACTTCGCATGACGACCACGAACGAGCAGAAGCTTCGCGACTACCTCAAGCGCGCGACCACCGACCTGCGCCAGGCACGGCGCCGGCTCCAGGAGCTTGAGACCAAGGCGCAGGAGCCGATCGCGATCGTCGCGATGAGCTGCCGCTACCCCGGCGGCGTCCGGACACCGGAGGACCTGTGGCGGCTGGTGGCCGAAGGCACCGACGCCATCGGCGATTTCCCGACCGAGCGCGGCTGGGACCTGGACGGGCTGTACGACGCGGACCCGGATCGGGTCGGCAGCTCGTACACGAATCGGGGCGGCTTCCTGCACGACGCGGACGGGTTCGACCCGGAGTTCTTCGGGATCAGTCCGCGCGAGGCGCTCGCCACCGACCCGCAGCACCGGCTGCTCCTGGAGACCGCGTGGGAGGCGTTCGAGCGCGCGGGGATCGAACCGACCTCGCTGCGCGGCAGCCGTACCGGCGTGTTCGCGGGCGTGATGTACAACGACTACGGGTCGCGGCTGCACGCGAACGTTCCGGACGGCTTCGAGGGTTACCTGGTCGCGGGCAGCGCGGGCAGCATCGCGTCCGGCCGGGTGTCCTACACCTTCGGCCTCGAAGGCCCGGCCGTCACCGTGGACACCGCGTGCTCGTCGTCGTTGGTGGCACTGCACCTGGCGGCGCACGCGCTGCGGCAGGGGGAATGCTCGCTCGCACTGGCGGGCGGGGTCACCGTGATGGCCACCCCGGCGACGTTCGTCGAATTCAGCCGGCAGCGTGGTCTCGCCGCCGACGGCCGCTGCAAGGCGTTCGCGTCCGCCGCGGACGGTACCGGCTGGAGCGAGGGTGCCGGACTGCTGCTGCTGGAACGACTGTCGGACGCCCGGCGCAACGGGCACCCGGTATTGGCGGTGCTGCGCGGTTCGGCGGTCAACCAGGACGGCGCCAGCAGCCAACTGACCGCCCCCAACGGGCCGTCCCAGCAGCGGGTGATCCGCCAGGCGCTGGCCGACGCGGGGCTGACGCCGGATCAGGTCGACGCGGTGGAGGCTCACGGCACCGGGACCAGGCTCGGCGACCCGATCGAGGCACACGCGCTGCTGGAGGCGTACGGCATCGATCGGCCCGCGGAACTGCCGCTGCGGCTCGGCTCGATCAAGTCGAACATCGGCCACACCCAGGCGGCGGCGGGTGTCGCGGGCGTGATCAAGATGGTCGAGGCGATCCGGCACGGCGTGCTGCCCAAGACATTGCACGTGGACGAGCCGTCATCGCACGTGGACTGGACCGCCGGCGCGGTCACCCTGCTGACCGAGGCCGAACCGTGGCCCGAGACCGACCACCCGCGCCGGGCCGGCGTCTCGTCGTTCGGGATCAGCGGCACCAACGCCCACGTGATCATCGAGCAGGCCGACGCGGAGCCGACCGGGCCCGGGGCCGGGATCGGAAACGGGGCCGGGGCCGGGGTCGGGAACGGGGCCGGGGCCGGGGTCGGGAACGGGAACGAAGCCGGGACCGGGGCCGGGAACGGGAACGAAGCCGGGGCCGGGGTCGGGAACGGGAACGAAGCCGGGACCGGGGCCGGGAACGGGAACGAAGCCGGGGCCGGGGTCGGGAACGGGAACGAAGCCGGGACCGGGGCCGGGATTGCGAACAAAACCGGGACCGACACCAACTCCCAGTCCGGCAGCGACTCCGGCACCGGGACGGTTGCGGCCACCACCGGGCAGGCGGCGATCACGACCGCCGGGAGTGCTACGACCGACATCGCTCCGCGACCGGTCCCGTGGGTGCTCTCGGCCCGTACTCCGCACGCGCTGCGCGATCAGGCGCGCCGGTTGCACGCCCACATCGAGGCGAACCCGGAGGCCGATGTGGCTGCCGTGGCACGGGCGTTGGCGACCGGGAGGACCAGCTTCGACCACCGGGCGGCCGTGGTCGCCGGGGATCGGGACGGCTTCCTGGCCGGACTGCTCGGTCTCGCCGACAACCGCACCGGAGCCTCGGTCGTGCAAAACCGGTACGCGCCGGGCAAGGGTGCGACGGCGTTCATGTACACCGGACAGGGCAGCCAACGACCCGGCATGGGCACCGAACTGCGCGCCGCGTACCCGGTGTTCGCCGACGCCTTCGACGAGGCCGTGGCCCACCTCGACCCACACCTGGACCGACCCCTCCGGGAAGTGATCGACCACCACCCCAAACTCCTCAACCAGACCCGCTACACCCAACCCGCACTCTTCGCCCTCCAAACCGCACTGCACCACCTGCTGGCCCACCACGGCGTGACCCCCGACTACCTCATCGGCCACTCCATCGGCGAACTCACCGCCGCCCACCTCGCCGGAGTCCTCACCCTCCCCGACGCCGCCACCCTCGTCACCACACGCGCCCGCCTCATGCAGAGCGCACCCACCCTCGGCACGATGATCGCGATCAACGCCGCGCCGAGCGAGCTGGCCGAACTGCTGGCCGGACACGAGGCCCTGGTCTCGATCGCCGCCCACAACGCACCTCGGGCCACGGTGATCTCGGGCGACCACGGCGCCTGCCTGCACATCGCCGGACAGGCCCGCGCGGCAGGCCACAAGACCAAGGAACTCAAGGTCAGCCACGCATTCCACTCACCCCACATGGACCCCATCCTCGACGAGTTCCACACAATCGCGAGCACCCTCACCTACCACCCCCCACACACCCCACTGATCTCCAACACCACCGGCACCATCGCCACCACCGAACAACTCACCGACCCCACCTACTGGACCAACCACATCCGCAACGCCGTCCACTTCCACGACGGCATCACCACCCTCCACCACCAAAACGTCACCACCTACCTGGAGTTGGGACCCGACACCACCCTCACCACCCTCGCGCAGGAGACGATCGACGACCTCCGGCAGGCGGACCAGTCCTCGGCCGGTCGGGAATCCGTCTTCATCCCGACCCTGCGCCGCAAGCACGGCGAGCCGGACACGTTCACCGCCGCCGTCGCGCACACCCGCCTGCTCGACGGGCTACCGGACTGGACTTCGCTGCTCACGGCAGGCGAGTCCGCCGTCGGGCTTCCCACGTATCCGTTCCAGCATGAGCGGTACTGGCTGGCGGCGCCGGCCGGCGGGAGCGACGTGACGTCCGCCGGTCTGTACGCCGCCGGGCACGCCCTGCTGGGAGCGGCGATCGCCCCCGCGGACGGCGACGGGCTGTTGTTCACCGGCCGCCTGTCGCTGCGCGCGCAGCCGTGGCTGGCCGATCACGCGATTGTGGACACACCCCTGTTGCCCGGGGCCGCGTTCGTCGACCTGGCGATCCGGGCCGGCGACCACGTCGGACTCGACGTCGTGGAGGATCTCACCCTCGAAGCCCCGCTCGTGCTTCCCGAGAGTGCCGGCGTGTTGATCCAGATCGCGGTGGGTGGTCCGGACGAGACCGGCCGGCGATCGATCACGATCCACTCGCGGAGCGAACACGACGCGGAACCCGGCCTCCCGGCCGACCACGCCGAAGCCTGGACACGGCACGCGGTCGGCACGCTCGCGGCCGGCACGCCGGTGGATCCGCGCGACCTGGTCGAGCAACACGAGGTATGGCCGCCCGAGCACGCGACGCCGATCGACCTCGCCGACGCGTACGCCTCGCTCGCCACACACGGGCTGTCCTACGGACCGGTGTTCCGGGGATTGCGGGCCGCCTGGCGGTCCGGGGGCGACCTGTACGCCGAGGTGGCTCTGCCGGACGGCGTCACCCCGGACGGGTTCGGCCTGCATCCCGCGCTCTTGGACGCGGCGCTGCACACGCTAGCGCTGATCGCGCTCGCCGACGACCCCGAGCGCATCCAGCTCCCCTTCGCCTGGACAGGCGCCCGCCTGCACGCGAGCGGTGCGACCACACTGCGCGTACAGGTGACGACCACGGCCGAGCACACCGCGAGGCTCGCCCTCACCGACCGCGCCGGCACGCCCGTCGCCACCATCGACGCCCTCACCCTCCGGCCCACCGACACCCGGCAGTTGCGCTCCGGACCCACCGCCGGAAACCACCTGCACCACGTCGTCTGGAACCCCGCCGCCGGGCTGCCGACCGACGTGCCCGCCGCGGCCTGGACCCTGCTCGCGGCCGACACCCACCCGCTCGCCGCGAAGGCGGAGGCGATCCGGCCCACACTCGCGGCACTTCTGGCGGGGCTACCCGAGGACGCCCCGGTCCCCGAAACCGTCGTCGCGGCCATCGAGCCATCCGACGACACGCCGGCGGGCGTAGGTGCCGCCACTCGCGACACGCTCGCGTTGGTCCGGGACTGGCTCGCGGAGGATCGTCTCGCCGACAGCCGCCTCATCCTCGTCACCCGGAACGCCGTCGCCACCACGGCCGACGCGGACATCCACAGCCTGGCCGCCGCCGCCCAATGGGGCCTCGTCCGAACCGCGCAGGCGGAGAATCCGGACCGGTTCACCCTCGTCGACATCGAAACCGACACGGACGGCGAACGCGCCGCCTCCGCACTCGCCGCGGCCCTGGCCACCGATGAGCCACAGATCGCCCTGCGTGCAGGCACCGTGCTCGTCCCCCGGCTCACCCGGCTGACACCGAACCCGGCTCCCGACGCACCGACCGCGCGCCCGCTCGACCCGAACGGCACCATCCTGATCACCGGCGGCACCGGCACCCTCGGCAGCCTCACCGCACGACACCTCATCACCCGACACGGCGCCAAACACCTCCTGCTGACCAGCCGCAGCGGACCGGATGCCGTTGGCGCCACAGCACTCCAAGAGGAACTCACCGCACTCGGCGCCCGGATCACCATCACCGCATGCGACGCCGCCGACCGCACCGCGCTCACCAAACTCCTCGACACCATCCCCACCGACCACCCACTCACCGCCGTCGTACACACCGCCGGCATCACCCACGACGCCACCCTCACCACCCTCACCGACCAACACCTCGACACCGTCCTACGCCCCAAGATCGACGCCGCCTGGAACCTCCACCAACTCACCCACCACCACAACCTCACCCACTTCCTCCTCTACTCCTCCATCGCCGGCACCCTCGGCAACCCCGGACAAGCCAACTACGCCGCCGCCAACACCTTCCTCGACGCACTCGCCCACCACCGACACACCCACCACCAACCCGCCACCTCACTCGCCTGGGGACTCTGGACCGAAACCAGCGGAATCACCGACACGCTCGACGCCACCGACCGCAGCCGGATCCGGCGCTCCGGCCTCGCGCCGTTGAGCACCGCGCACGGGCTGGATCTGCTCGACCGGGCCTTGCTCCTGACCCAACCGACGGCGGTGCCGACCGCCTTCGACTCCCGCGCACTGCGCGACCAGGCCGACGCCGGAAACACTCCCGCCGTCCTTCGTGACCTGATCCGCGCCTCCGGCCGTCGTGCACAGGCGGCAGGCTCTCTGGGCGGATCTGCGCACGCCTCGACTTGGGTCGAGCGGCTCGCCGGACTCGCCGAAACGGACCGGACCCGGACGCTTCTGGAACTGGTCCGCGGGCAGGTGGCCGGTGTGCTGGGCCATCCGAGTCCGGACACGGTGGACGCCGAACGCCCTTTCAAAGACCTGGGCTTCGACTCGCTCACGGCAGTCGAGCTGCGCAATCGCCTCAGCACCGCGACGGGCCTGCGACTGACCGCCACACTCGTCTTCGACCACCCGACGCCGAGCGCGCTGGCCGCCCACCTCGGTCGCGAACTGTCGGACCGACCCGGCGCACGCGTACCCACTACGCCCACCCGCGCGACGGTGAGCCCGGATGAGCCGATCGCGATCGTGGCGATGAGCTGCCGCTACCCGGGCGGCGTCCGCACGCCCGAGGACCTGTGGCGACTGGTCGCCGAAGGCACCGACGCCATCGGCGAGTTCCCGACCGAGCGCGGCTGGGATCTGGAGACTCTGTACGACCCCGACCTGCAGCGCTCGAACACCAGCTACACGCGTCAGGGCGGATTCCTGTACGACGCGGCACGGTTCGATCCGGAGTTCTTCGGCATCAGCCCGCGCGAGGCACTGGCCACCGACCCACAACAACGGCTGCTCCTGGAGACCGCGTGGGAGGCCTTCGAACGGGCCGGGATCGACGCGGCCTCCGTACGGGGGAGCCGAACCGGTGTGTTCGCCGGTGTCATGTACAACGACTACGGCTCACGCCTGCATCTGAACGCGCCGGACGGCTTCGAGGGCTACATCGGCAACGGCAGCGCGGGGAGCGTCGCCACCGGTCGGGTGGCCTACACGTTCGGGTTCGAGGGTCCGGCGGTGACGGTGGACACCGCGTGCTCGTCCTCCCTCGTCGCGATCCACCTCGCCTCCCAGGCACTCCGGAACGGTGAATGCTCGCTGGCGCTCGCCGGTGGCGTCACCGTCATGGCCACCCCGTTGACCTTCGTCGAGTTCAGTCGGCAGCGGGCGTTGTCGCCCGACGGCCGCTGCAAGGCATTCTCCTCGACCGCCAACGGCACCGGCTGGGGCGAGGGCGTCGGCCTGCTCCTGCTCGAACGCCTCTCCGACGCCCAACGCAACGGCCACCCCATCGTCGCCGTACTACGCGGCTCCGCCATCAACCAGGACGGCGCCAGCAACGGACTCACCGCACCCAACGGCCCCTCCCAGGAACGCGTCATCCGCCAGGCACTCGCCGCGGGCAACCTCACCCCCGACCAGATCGACGCCGTCGAAGCACACGGCACCGGCACCACCCTCGGCGACCCCATCGAAGCCCAGGCCCTCCTCGCCACCTACGGACACAACCGCCCCACCGAACACCCCCTCCACCTCGGCTCCCTGAAGTCCAACATCGGCCACACCCAAGCCGCCGCAGGCGTCGGCGGCGTCATCAAAATGGTCCTCGCCATGCAACACGGCCTACTCCCCAAAACCCTCCACGTCGACGAACCATCACCCCACATCGACTGGGCCTCCGGCGCGGTGGCACTCCTCACCGAACCCACACCCTGGCCGGACACCAACCACCCCCGACGAGCAGGCGTCTCCTCCTTCGGCGTCAGCGGCACCAACGCGCACGTCATCGTCGAACAGGCACCGAACGCCGACCGAACCCGGACCGAGGCCGTGATCGAACCGGTCGCCGACCCGATTCCGACCCCCTGGCTGGTGTCGGCCCGCACCCCGCAGGCGCTGCGCGACCAGGCGCGGCAGCTCCACGAACACCTGGCGGCACAAGCCGACTTCAGTGCTCCCTCGGTCGCCCGCGTGCTGGCCGGACGGGCGTCCTTCGAGCACCGCGCGGTGATCATCGGCAACCACACCGCCACCCTGAGCGCCCTCGCCCGCCAGGAAGAGACTCCCGACCTGATCCAGGGCACCGC
>NZ_JBIWJT010000069.1:0-3018 GCF_044765325.1 Embleya sp. NPDC127516
CTCAACTCCCTCGCCGACTACCTCACCAAAGTCGGAACCACCGGCCAGAAAACAGAGCAGAACTAACCCTCAGGATTTCTGGCGCATCACACTAGATCTCGAAGAGGGGTTCTGTTCCGTGCCAAGGCTGGGGATCAAGGACAGATCGCAGGTTGGTGATGCTGCGTCGCCAACGTTGGCCTTCGCCGGATTCGTCCCACAGCTCGGCGATGTAGGACCCTTCGGCCACGACCCGGTCGAGGGCCTCTACCGCGAGAACGCGAACGTCGTCAGGAAACGCCGGCATCGGCTCTTTCGGGCCGAAGACGTCGTCGACGGGCTCACCCGCGGGCTGTCGAGCCGCGATCAGGCGGGCCGCGGCAATGGCTTCCTCGAGGTGCTCCTGGGTGCGGACCGCCGCGCGAAGGACCTGACGGACGACGGCTTCGCGTTCGCTCGCGTCCGTCTCATCCAGGGTTTGGGAGAAATCCGCCGCCGTGTCGTTCTGGAACGGCCCCATGCCCCAGGTGCCCATGCCGTCGACCTCCCTTGACAAGGCGGATCCTTGCATGAAGCGCCTGATCGACGTCGGTGGGGGTGCCGACCCGTGTGAAGCCGTTGTCGGTGACGTGGCGGATCGCGCCGACGATGTGGCGGCGGTGGTGCTCCTCCGCGCCGCTGCCGTGCGCCGTCCGGCACTCAGCCGGTGACTGCCCGCTGTTCGGCGCGGTAGCGGTCGTAGGCGTCGAGAATCAAAGCCTTGCTGCGGGCCCGTGATTCCGCCGCCAGGTACAGCGATTCGAGCAGCGCCCGGTAGCGCTCGACGTCCTTGACCCGGCTCAGGTAGGTGGCAGCCTCGACGTGTTCGAGGTAGACCAGCTCCTGCAGGCCGCCGTGCGCGAACCGCAACAAGGTCATCGAGGACGGCGGGGTGAGCGTGGCGGACTTGGCGAAGCGCACGATCCGCACCTGGATCCGGCGGCGTTCGATCGCCTCGAGCAGGAACCGCATCTGATCGGCCATCACCGCCGGCCCGCCCACCGGGCGCGCCAGCACGCTCTCGTCCAGCAACGCGATCAGCGTCTGGGTGCGTTGGCCGTTGCCCAGCACCTCCTGGCGGCCGCGTCGCAGCGCCACGCGTTGTTCGATCTCGCGCGGGTCGGCGTCGGGCAGGCCGTTGCGGATGACCGCGCGCGCATAGTCGGGGGTCTGCAGCAGGCCCGGGACCACGTGCACCTCCCAGGTGCTGATCCGGGTGGCAGACTCCTCCAGGCTGATCAACCGCCGCAACCAGCCCGGGGTGACGTCGGCGTAGCGGTGCCACCACGGTTTCTGGACGGCCTTGCGCAGCAGGTCCTCGACGGTGGCCAACGTGCCCGGCTCCCGCACCCCGTACGCCTTCAACAACTCCATCACGTCGCGGTGCTTGGGCGGACTCTCGCCCCGCTCCAGCCGCGAGACCTTCGACGCCGACCCGCGCACGACGTCGGCTGCCGCCTTGAGCCCCATGTCGCTCTCCAGCCGCAAATCACGCAGCATCGACCCCAGCACCTTCACCGCCGCGGCCGGCCGATCGGGCAGCGGATCCGGACCGGCCTCGCGCGTGGAGCCCGTGGCGGGGTCGGGGGACAGGGACACGCGGCGACTCCCAGCGGAACAAGAAAGGGGGGTGTACGCGCCAGTATTCCAAAGGCGCACACCCCCGTCCGCCGATCACACGATCACACGCAGGGCAGGTCCCTATTCGAGAAGGCGGTCGAACTCGCCCGCCTTGGCCCCGGCCACGAACATCGCCACCTCCGCCCTCGTGTACACCAGCGCCGGCCCCTGCGGATCCCGCGAATTCCGCACCGCGACACCACCACCGGGCACCACGCCCAGCTCCACACACTGACCCGTCGCCGAACTCGCCGCGCTCTTCACCCACTCCGTCACACCCAACGAAGCCGCCGGCGCACCGTTGACACCCTCGCGCACGTCGACTGTCGCGCCTTCGAGCGCGTGGTCGCGGGTGCGTGCCCGTCGAGGGTCGCAACTGCCGTGCACCGGCTGCGTCGTCATGCAGTCAAGGACGCGCCGGGAAGGTCGGTCGGGTTCGCGCGGTTTGGCGGGTGCCGCGCGGCGGACCCGCGACCTGGGATATTCGCCGGCGTGTCGGACACCCGCGGGCCGGACTCGACGCCCATGGAGGATGTGATCGCTCGACTCGCCAGGAAGAACCACGAGGCCGACGGCCGTTTCCACTCCGGCCGCCGAGCGTGGAGGGTCGTGGCGCACGGCCAGTGCGGATAGTACCACTGCGGGATGCTGCCTGGTGTCAGCGACGCGAGACCGCCTTCCGGCCCGAACCCCCGTCACCGATCTCGATCGCACGGCAGGTCTTGGCGGGTGCGGCATGGAGTGGTACGTCTCGCTGACCGCGGTCGATCATCCGGTGCTGCTCTGGGACTCCGACGGCTGGGAACCGGACCGGGGCGAGGATCCACACGACGGGCTGCGGTACGCGGCGCCGTCCCTGCGCGAGTGGCTGTGGACCTGGGCGGATGGAGGCAACGTCTGGGATTCGGTGTCGGCGCGGCCCGACGAGACGCATTGACCTTTGAGGTCGCTTCACTCGCGGTTCGACCCCTTCTGCATGGACTCGAATCTGCCTCACCGATATTCAACGGCTGCGAGTCATGTTCGGTTTGTGTGTAGAACCGAGCTCCGATGCAGGCGGGACATGCCGCTCGGGGCATGCGTTGAGTCGCTGACAACGACTCACGAAGCACGGTCCAGTCCTGCCGCTGCCGCCGCTTTCGCAACCGTTACGTGGACCGCGCCCGTTCCAGGTTCGCTCGCACCAATGCGATGAACGGATGGCCGGGGTTGAGCGCCCGTTCCGCGTCGTGCAGGGTCTGTTCGTACAGGGGGATCGCGCGGCCCAGGTCACCCGCCCTCTCGTACGCGCCCGCGAGGTTGTTGCGGGAGGCCAGCGTGTGGGGGTGGTCGGTGCCCAGCACCCGCACCCGGTCGCGCAAGGTCTGTTCGTACAGGGAG
>NZ_JBIWJT010000069.1:3115-15568 GCF_044765325.1 Embleya sp. NPDC127516
CCGGTACGCGCCCGCGAGGTTGTTGCGGGAGGCCAGCGTGTGGGGGTGGTCGGTGCCCAGCACCCGCACCCGGTCGCGCAAGGTCTGTTCGTACAGCGGGATGGCGCGGCCCAGGTCACCCGCCGACTGGTACGCGCCCGCGAGGTCGTTGCGGAAGACCAGCGTGTCCGGGTGGTGGGCGCCCAGCACCCGTACGCACGTGGCCAGGGCTCGTTTCCAGGCTTCGGTGGCGGGGCCCAGTGCGCCTTGATCGTGTTGGTGGGCGGCGCCGAGAGCGAGGGCGCGCGCGGTGTCGACTGTGTCCTGGTCGGGGGTGTGGTGGCGGGTGAGAGCGTCGAGATGGGGCAGGAGTGCCCTGCACCGGGGCCGGTTGGAGGGCTGGGCGACATCGGCGGGGAACGTGTCCGCGAGGAGGGCAGTGGCCTGATCGCGGGCGTGGTCGATGGCGGCGGAGCGGCGGTGGGGGTCCGCCGGGTCCGGGGTGCGGCCGAGGCTTTGGACGAGGCGGTGCACGGTGAGGGTGTCGTCGTGGTTGTCGGTGATCATGTTGTGGGCGCGGAGTCGGCCGATCGCGTCCGCGAGTGCGGGGGGTTCGGCGAGGTCGTCGAGGAGGTCGCGGGGGATGTGTTCGGGGGCGTACCAGGCCAGGATCCGCAGGAGGTCCCCGGCAAGGGGGGTGTGGGCGATGCGGTCCAGGGTGACGCGCCAGATCCGGGCGATGGTGCGTTCCGAGTCGCCGCCCTCGGCGGTGGCGGCGAACATCGTGGCGGGCCACCGGGCGAGCATGTCCAGGTAGGCGCGCGGGCCGGTGCCGGTCTCGGCGCAGTACGCGGCGGCCTGTTCCACGGCCAGGGCCAGGTATCCGAGTTCCTCGCACAGCGCGTCGGCGCCGTCCGTGTCGTGCCCGTCGGTGCGTTCGACGATGTCGGTGAACAGCTTCACGGCGTCGGTCGGGTCGAGCACGCCCAGGGCGATCGTGGTGGCGTGGTGGTGCCAACCGGTCGCGCGGCGGGTGGTGACCAGGACCCGCCCGCCCGGCACCCGCTCCAGCAACGGGCCGATATCGGCGGGAGCCTCCACGTTGTCCAGCACCACAAGCCACCCGTCGCGGCCGGCGAGCCAGGCGATGGCGCGTTCGGTCTGCAACTCGGCGGGCAACCCCGCCAGTCCCGGCTGCAAAGCGCGCCCCAGCGCCGCGACCCCGGCGTCGACCGCGTCGGGGGTGTCGGCGGTGATCCACCACCGCACCGCCTCGCCTCGATTTGCGGCCCAGTGCGCGGCCAACGCGGACTTGCCGACCCCGCCCAGCCCGTGCACGGCGTGGACCACGACCTCACCCGTCCCGGCGAACGCCACTTCCAGCTCCTCGAGTTCATCGCCGCGGCCGACGAACCCCTCTGTCTTGGGGATGTTCGACACGCCCCGTGCTGCGGCGTCATCCGGGATCGGCGCGTACGCCTCGACGGGCAGCGCGTACTCGGCATGGATGGCCACCGGGTTGACGAGGTCCCGTCCTGCGGCGTTGGACCCCGCCGTCGCCGAGACGCTCGGCGCCGCCGCAGGGGCGCCGGCCTCGACGGACCGCTTTCGGCGGCGTCCCCACCTCACGGGCCGCGCTGCGCGGTCGGATCGTTCATGTCCCGGCCCGCCGCGTTCGACCCCTCCGATGCAAAGACGCCCGGCCCCGGAGCGGGAGGTGGCCCGGAACTCGGACCGGTGCCACGAGCCTGGGGATTGTGCATGTCCCGGCCCGTCGCGTTCGATCCACCCGACGCGGAGACGGTCGTCGGTGCCGAGCGGAACAACGCCGCCACCGACACCCCGGTCGCCGCGACACCCGCCACCGCCCCCACCACGCTGCCCGCCCCGGCCGCCGTATCGAGATCGGCGACGACGAGCAACACGACCAACCCCACCGCCGCCGCCACACCGACAACCGCCAGAACCACCAGACACGCCTTCCGCCAACCCGTCATGGCCCCATGCTCACCCCGGGGACATGATCAAGTCCCGCCAACCGCAACACGGCCGCGACCGGCCTGGGACAACGACACAGGAAGTGAGGACGTTGGTCTCCGAGAGGGCGATACCCGCAGCGTCCGGCCGACCGACACGGGCATCGGCCGAAACCTCAACCGGGCGACCGCCATCCGGCAACATGACCACCGTGCCTCGGCCACCATCATGGGCCTGAGCGGCTGTTCCCATTGAAAACTACAGTACATATGCAGAGGGGTCGTTTCCATGCTCGCGTGGTCCGCGGGTCTGTCAAAAGAACGGCTCTGGCCCGTAATCGGTGGTAACGAAGGGTGACGGTTGTCGTTGGCATGGTGTGCACGATGTCAATGAGCTTGTGGCGGTGGTGTTTTCAGGGTTGTCGGCCCTGGTCATCAAGGGAGTGACGGGTGAGGGTGAGGTCATCCGGGTGTCGGCGCGGACTCGGGACGATCCGGTGCCTTGCCCCGCTTGCGGGACGCGAACAGCGCGGGTGCACGGGTTTCATGGGCGGGTGCTCGCGGACGTGCCGGTGGACGGGCGGCGGATCGTCGTCTCGGTACGGGTCCGCCGCCTGGTGTGCCCGGTTCTCGACTGCCCGCGGCAGACGTTCCGCGAGCAGGTTCCCGGCGTCGTGGAGCGCTACCAGCGCCGCACCAACCGCCTGACCAGCCAACTGAACTCCGTGGTAGAGGAGTTAGCGGGCCGGGCGAGCTCCCGCCTCTGCCGCGTTCTGGCCTGCGCGATCTCCCGCTCGACCGCCCTGCGCATGCTCATGCGCCAGGTGGTGAGGCCGCCGCTGCGCGTCCCGCGGGTGATCGGCGTCGACGACTTCGCCCTCAAGCGCCGGCACCGCTACGCCACCGTGATCATCGACGCCGAGACCGGCGAGCGGATAGACGTCCTGCCCGACCGCACCGCTCAGACCCTGACCACGTGGCTGCGCGAGCATCCCGGGGCCCGGTACGTTTGCCGCGACGGCTCCGCCACCTACGCCGAAGCGATCCGCCAAGCCCTTCCCGAAGCGGTACAGGTCAGCGACAGGTGGCACCTCTGGTCCAACCTGTGCGGCAAGGCCCTGGCCGAAGTCCGCTCCCACGCCGCCTGCTGGGCCACCGTCGTGAACCCCACCCGACCCGGGGGCGTGCGCGAGCAGACCATTCGCGAGCGCTGGCAGCGCGTCCACCAACTGCTCGGCCAGGGCGTCGGCCTCCTCGAATGCGCCCGCCGCCTCGACGTCGCCCTGAACACCGTCAAGCGGTACGCCCGCATGAAGGAGCCCACCGGCGACCGCCGCGCACCCCGCTACAAGCCCACACTCGTCGATCCCTACCGCGGCCACCTGCGCCGGCGCCGAAGCGAAGACCCCGCTGTGCCCGTCACCCACCTCCTGCGCGAGATCAAGGAACTGGGCTACACCGGCAGCGCCAACCTCCTGGTCCGATACCTCACCCAAGGCCGCGCCGAGGGCGAGAAGCCGGTCACCACCCCGCAGCGCTTCGCCCGCCTCCTGCTCACCCGCCCCGAGAACCTGCGCGACAAGGACACCGCGCTACTGCGGAAACTCGCCGCAGCCTGCCCCGAGATGACCGAACTCGCCTGCCTCACCGGTGACTTCGCTCAGCTGCTGACCCCAGCGGAGGGTAACGACGCCAAGCTCACCGACTGGATCACCACCGTTCGCGCTGCCGACCTGCCCCACCTGCACTCCTTCGCGAACGGCCTCGAACTCGACCGCGCCGCCGTCGACGCCGGCCTCACCCGCCCCTACCACAACGGCCGCACCGAGGGCGTCAACACCCGAACCAAACGGATCATGAGACAGATGCACGGCCGAGCCGAATTCCCCCTGCTCCGCCACCGCATCCTCCTCCAGTGATCACTACACGGCGCTACCACCGATTATGGGCCAGAGCCAAGACGCTGACATGCCCCCGGGCCGACCCCCGCGCTACGCCGGCGAGTTCGACCACCTCCTCAAGAGTGAACGGGGTTCTTCCGTGGATGGCGGCAATGTCCAGGTCGGTCCGCGGCTGTGTGAGGGGGGTGGTGCGGTGGAGGGTGTGGTCGTGACGGCCAGGGCGGCCTTCACGCCGTGGGCCAGGGCCAGGGGTCCTTGGCGTGTCCGTTAAAATGGGTCCACCACATGGCCGGCTCGTGGGCGAGCAGGTGTTCATGGATGGCGGCCGGTTCCAGCCCGCCGGTGTGCAGCGCGTCGGTGGCGTGCTGCAGCCCGGCCTCGGTGACCGCCAGGCTGCCCATCAGCAGTGTCCGGCCGTCGCCGTAGCGGGTGAACGCCGCGTAGGAGTCCAGGAACAGCGTGACGCCGTAGGTGGTCACGGGCAGGTCCTGCCGGGCGAAGCGCACGCGATAGACCGAGCCGTCCATCATCGTCCCCGTCCGGCCAAGGACGGCGGCCACCTTGCTCCAGTCCGCCTCCACCGTCGGCATCGGCAGGATCCTCCGCGGCCGTGCTGCCGCCGCGGCCGCCCCGGGAGCGGCGCAGACCAGTACCGGCGCCGCCACCGCGGCGGCCGGCAGCCGCCGACGCGACGGGTTCACCCGGACATCCATCGCACCACGCGCCGGAACCTTGCCACCACATCGACTCCCTCGCCAAAAAAACCGGTCCGGACGATGAAACCGGGCGGCCCCCGGACCGCCGAAGCGCCACGCCGGTCTGGGGGCGAGGACCGGCGCCGGGAACCCCCGAGGTGGGGCATCGAGCAACCGAACCCCTGGACGCCGCACGGAGCGGGAACCTCGAATCGCGACACGGCCCCGCTCCCGGCGCCCTTGGTACGAGGTGACGAGACACCAGGGTACGCGGGCCCTCCCTCCGGACGAGGCCGCGGCTGTCGACCGTCCGCTCCGGTTGCGCGGCGCCACCCCCACCGATCCCAAGCGTCACCGGGCGTTCCACCGCAACTGCCCGGCCCGGCTGTCCCCCGGAGGACCGCGAGCTCATCGTGCCCTCCCTGGTGGACAAGTTCGGCTTTGCCGGTACCAGGGGCGAGGTCACCGAGCGGATCGAGGTGCCGGCGAAGTCCGGGGTCGACGAGCCGGTGATCCGGCCCGTGGCGGACCCGGAGACCGAAATGGCCAAGCCGGCACGGCTGTTGGCCTGACGCTCGACGCCAGGCGAACGCCCGCTGCCGGCCGCCCGGGGCAGCACACTCCACCGCATCCCGACGCGTTCTTCGGGGGATCGGGTACCGGCGGCGCGGCAGGGCTCGAACTCGTTGCGAGGGGCGCGCGCGGGACAGGCCACACCCGGGCATTCGTCGTGGGGGACCTGCACCCGGTCGGGCAGGTCGCCCGGTCGACGATGCCGATCGTCGGCCCACGCGTGACGTACGCCGGGAACACCACGACCTTCGGGGTGCCCGCGACGTTCACGGAGTCGCCGGCGTGAACCTCTTGTCGTTGGTATGCGTGTTGTATACATTGCGTTCATGAGCAGCGTACGAAAGCCCGCCGGCGGTGGATCCGCCCAGGACATCACCTATCGATGGCTCAAGAAGCACATCTCCGCCCTGCCTCGGGACGGCGGAACCTTCCTGATCGAGTCCGAGGTCGCCCAGGCGGCGGGCACGTCGCGGACTCCGGTGCGCGAGGCGTTGCTGCGCCTGGAAACCGAGGGATTCGTGCAGATCATGCCGAAGAAGGGCGCCTTCGTACCGCCCATCTCGGACGCGGAGGTGCGCACCGTGATGGAAGCCCGGGAACTGATCGAGGACTGGAGCATGCGGCGCGTGGTCCCGGCCGGCGAAGCGTTCCTGGACGAGCTCGACGCCCTCGTGGCCGCCCAGGAGGGCTTGGTCGACGACGCGGTGGGATTCATCGACTGCGACCGCGCCTTCCACGGCGCGATCGTGCGACAGGCCGGCAACCCGGTCCTCGCCGACTTCTACGAGGCGTTGCGCGAGCGCCAGGTCCGGATGGGTCTGCGTGCCGTCGTCGGCGACGAGAGCCGCTTCCGCAAGGTCTTGGCCGAGCACGCGGCGATCGTGTCCGCTCTGCGCACCGGTGATCCGGACCGGGCGGCCCAGGCACTGGGGACCCACCTGGGCAGCACGCTCGCCGCGCTGCACCTGCCCGAAGTCGCCCGCCGGGGCTCCGACGGCTCCCTGGGGGCGTGATGAGGATCGCCCTGGTCCAGGTCGCCAGCCCGCCGACCGAAACGCCCCGAGCCCGCCGCGAGAGGGTGGGCGTGATGGTCGAACAGACCCGCGGGGCCGACCTGGTCGTGCTCCCCGAGCTCTGGGCGGCCGGCTACTTCGGCTTCGAGTCCTACGCCGAACACGCCGAGCCGCTGAACGGTCCCACGGTCACCGCGGCCCGCGCCTGGGCCCGGGCACTGGACGCGCACGTGCACCTGGGCAGCTTCGTCCAGCGCGACGACGACGGCCGGCTGTTCAACACCGCCGCCCTGATCACCCCGGACGGGCTGATCGCGCACACCTACCGCAAGATCCACGTCTTCGGCCACGCCTCCCGCGAGGCCGAACTGCTCACCCCCGGCGACCGGATCGACGTGGCCGGCACCGCCCTCGGGCGCCTGGGCGCCACCACCTGCTACGACCTGCGCTTCCCCGAACTGTGGCGCGACCTGGTCGACCGCGGGGCCCGCATCGCCGTCGTACCCGCCGCCTGGCCCGCCGCCCGCCGCGAGCACTGGCAACTGTTCACCTCCTGCCGAGCCGTCGAACAACAACTACTCGTGATCGCCTGCAACGCGGTCGGCGTCCAGGACGGCGGCGTCGAACTCGGTGGACACAGCCGTGTCGTCGACGCATGGGGCCGCGTCCTGATCGAGGCCGGCACCGAGGAGGGCGTCACCTTCTGCGACGCCGACCCCGCCGACGTCGACCGGGTGCGCGCCGAGTTCCCGGTCCTCGCCGATCGTCGCCCCATTTCGTCGTTCCCGCCCCGGGAGAGCGCGCCGGACCCACGCTAAGGAACCACTTGTGAGCACCTCGATACCACCGCTGCGCATGCGCGTGGTCGACACCGACGAATACCTGGACGTGCGGCCGGCGCGCCTGGTCGTGGCGGGCTACACCGCGCGCGACGAGGCCGCCGCGCGACGCCACATCGAGGAACTCGCGGCCATCGGCATCCCGCCACCCGCGACCGTGCCGGCCTTCTACGATCTCGACCCGTCCCTGCTCACCACCGAACGAACCGTCGCGGTGGACGGCGAGGCGACCTCGGGCGAGGTGGAACCCGTCGTCATCCGCCACCGAGGCCGACTGTTCCTGGCGGTCGGCTCGGACCATACCGACCGCGAACGCGAACGCCTGGACATCACCTCGTCCAAGGCCGCCTGCCCCAAGCCGCTGGGCACCGACGTGATCGAACTCGACGCCGGCACCCGCCCACCGAACTGGGAACACCTGACCGCCGAATCCGCGATCGACGGTCACCCCTATCAGTACGGACCACTGTCCGCGCTGCGCCACCCCCGGGAACTGCTCCACCGGATGACCTCGGCCATCGGCGACGTCGCCGGTGACCTGGTGTTGTTCTGCGGCACCCTGCCCCTGCTCACCGGCGACTTCGTGTACGGCTCCCGCTGGCTGCTGTCCATCGACCTGCCCGGCGGGCCCTCCCTGACCCATGACTACACCGTGCACCAGAGGAGTTCGTGATGCGCACCGGAGCCGAATACCTGGCCTCTCTCAAGGACGACCGTCGGGTCCATGTCGACGGCGAGGCCGTCGCGGACGTCGCCCACCACCCGGCCTTCACACCCATCGCGACGACGATCGCCGAACTCTTCGACATCGCCGCCGACCCCGAATCCGGCTTCACCCGCCCCGACCCGGAGACCGGCGAGCCGATCAACCTGCTGTTCACGGCCCCGCGAAGCCGGGACGAACTCACCGCCTACCGCACCGCCGCAACCCGCTGGGCCAGACACACCCACGGCTGGGTCGGACGCAGCCCCGACCATGTCGGTGCGTTCATCGCCGCGTTCGGAGCCCACCCGGAGGCGTTCGCGAGCGGCGAGCGCGACCTGGCCGCCAACATCGTCGCCTACCGGCGCCGGGTCGCCGCCGAGAATCTGTACGTGTCCTACGCGATCATTCCGCCGCAGGTCTCCCGGGCGGCCACCGCACACGCCTGGGAAGGCGAGTTGGTCCAGGTCGGCGTCGCCGAGGAGCGCCCCGACGGCATCGTGGTGCGCGGCGCGCAGATGCTGGCCACCGGCGGCGCAGTCGCCGACGAAATCCTGGTGTCGTGCATCAAACCGCTCGGCCCCGAGGACACCGACTTCGCGCTGAGCTTCGCGGTGCCCGTCGGTGCCCAGGGCCTGAAGCTGTACTGTCGACGCCCCTACGCGCCGGCCGCCACGAGCGCCTACGACTACCCGCTGACCACGCGCTACGACGAGACCGACGCACTGTTGGTCTTCGACGATGTGTTCATTCCGTGGGAGCAGGTGTTCGTGTACCGCGACGTCCCCGGACTGCGACGCCAGTTCTTCGACACCGGTGCCCACGTGCTGGGCAACTGGCAGGCCCAGATCCGACTGAGCGTCAAGCTCGAGTTCCTGGCCGGCCTGGCCCGCAAGGTGGCCGCCGTCAACGGAGTCGATCGTTTCCCGGGCGTCGTCGAGAAACTCGGTGAACTCGCGAGCCTGGTCTCGCTTGCCGAGTCCGCGGTGCTCGCCGCCGAATACACCGCCGCGCCCGACGAGCAGGGCATGTGGCGCCCCGGCTCCCGGGCCGTCTACGGAGCGATGGGCATGCAGTCGGAACTGTACCCACGCGTGCTCGCGATCCTGCGCGACCTCGTCGGCGGGGGAGTGCTCCAAGTGCCCTCCAGCGTAGCCGACATGACCAATCCCGAAACGCGCGCCGACATCGATCGCTACATCCAGAGCCCCGGAGCCACGGCCGAGGAGCGGGTCAAACTCTTCAAGCTGGTCTGGGATGCCGTCGGCAGCGAGTTCGCCGGGCGCCACCACCAGTACGAACTCTTCTACGCGGGCGCGCCGTTCGTGGTGAAGGGCTACGCCTACCGCAACTACGACTTCGACGCGCCACTCGCCGCGGTGGACGCCTTCCTGGCGAGCTACCACGTCGAGAGCACCGTGTGAACCACAGGAGCGTGACCACAGTGAGCAAGCCCGAACACGAGTTCTTCCCCGTCTCCGACATCGAGTTCACCCTGTGTCCGGGCGACGACCCGGCGATCACCGAACGAGTCCTGGCCAAGGACCCCGCCACCGGGGTCGCGACCCGAATCCTGCGCTACGCGCCGGGCGCCGACTCCACTGCGATGGGCGTGCAGCGCCACGACTTCTGGGAAGAGGTGTACATCCTGGAGGGCTCGTTCACCGACATCACCCTGGACCGCACGTTCACCGCCGGCATGTACGCCTGCCGCCCGCCGGGCATGCCGCACGGGCCCTGGCGAACCGACGAGGGCGTGGTCACCTTCGAAGTGCGCTACCGCGCCTGAGCATCGGAGACAACGACATGGCTTCCACCCTCGCGTCCGTGAACCCGCAGACGATGCGCCTGACCATGGGCCGTTTCGCCACCGGGGTGGCGGTGGTCACGACCTACGCTCTGGACGGCACGCCGCACGGGATGACGGTCAACTCGCTGACCTCGGTGTCCCTGGACCCGCCGCTGCTGCTGGTCTGCCTCAACATCGGCGCGCGCAGCACCGACGCGATCACCGCTTCGGGACGATTCGCCGTCAGCATCCTGTCGTCGCGTCAGGAACCGATCGCGATGCGCTTCGCCCGGCGCGCCGAGGACCACTTCGCCGGCCTCGAACCCGCGTACGGAAGACACCGCGTACCGGTGATCCCGGATGCCCTCGCCCACCTGGAATGCGACGTGGAGCGCCACTTCGTCGCCGGGGACCACATCGTGGTCGTCGGCCGCGTCCTGGATACCTGCGAGCGCGCCGGCGAACCGCTGGCCTTCCTCGGCGGACGCTTCGGGGACCTCGTCGACCGAGGCCACGCCCAGGTGCCCTGGTACTTCTGAACCCCACTCGGCCCGACGCTCTCGGGGCCTGATCGCCCCGAACGGCCGAACGGCCGAACGGCGGACGCCGCCGCAATCCGGGCTGCCCCCACGGGTCGCAGCCCCCGAACCGCAACCGACAAGCGCCGCCCCGCGGCGCCCCTGCGAAGGCGAACAGACATGCCCCTGACAGTGGAAGACAGGCTGGCGATCCAAGAGCTCGCCGCCCGGCAGTTCAAATACCTCGACGCGCACGACGTCGACGCCTGGGCACAGTGTTGGATCCCCGACGGAACGTTCGTCGCGAACTACGGGACCTTCCAGGGCCACACGTCCATCAAGGAGTTCCTCCGCGGTCACATCGCGGCAGGCAAGGAGGATGGCGCGCGACACCTGGGCGTCAATCACGTGATCGAAGGCGACGCCGAGCGGGCCGAGATGTACAGCGTCGTGGTCAAACTCCAGGTCGTGCAATCGCCGTTCGTCATCGCGACGGGCATCTACCGCGACACCCTGGTCCGCACGCCCGACGGTTGGCGATTCGAGTCCCGCCGGCTCGACATCGACCCTGGTGTCTTCGCCGCCGGCCCCCGTGCCTGAGCAGAACGGAGTACGTCGTTGAACACGCTCGCCTCGGAGCGATGGGGTGATCACGGCCCCCGGCTCCTGCTGATTCACGGCAGCCTGAACTCCGCCGCCGCCGCATTCGTGGAACAGCAACCCTTCGCGGACGAATGGACCGTGATCGCGCCCTATCGACGCGGTTACCGTCCGAGCCCGCACACCGATCGCATCGACCCCGATCGCGATGCCGAAGAGATCGCCGAACTGATCGGTTCCGGTGCCCACCTCGTGGGCACCTCCATGGGCGGTGTCGTCGCCATGCGGGCGGCGGCGCTGGTCCCGGATCGTGTGTGCTCCCTCACCGTCATCGAACCACCCGCGCTGCCCAACGGGATCGGCCATCCCGCGGTCGACGAGTTGCGCGAGGCACTGATGCGGCACTGGGAGCGGAACGTCTCGGCCGACGACGAGACGTTCCTGGCGGGATTCCTGGAGGCCCTCGGCGTCAAGCTTTCGCTGCCGAGCCCGCTTCCCCCGGAGTTCGCGGAGGCCGTACACAATCTGAAGACGGAACAGCCGTGGGACACGGGAGTCCCGTTGCCGCTGCTCGCCGGGACCACCTTCCCCAAGCTCGTCGTATCGGGTGGCGGAACCCCCGCGTTCGAAGCGGTATGCGACGTGCTGGCGACACGCATGAACGCCGAGCGCAGGCTCTTCCCGGGAAGCCCGCACGCCGTACAGCGGATCGGCCAACCGTTCAACGACGCGCTGAGAGCCTTCCTCACCGCGGCCGAATCCCGACGGGGCAATCCCGAATAGCCGAACACGTCAAGCCCGGGACGGCCGCCCGGCGAAGACGACCGATCCCGTCTCGACACGAGACGCGCGAAGCAGCCGGGGCGACGACCAACGTCGCCCCGGCTCCTCGGCATGCGACAGTGCTCGCGGTACGCCGGGCGGTTCAACGAGCGAGCCCGTGCGTGCGACTCAGGTGTGTGGTGCGCCCAGGAACCGGGCGAGCAGGAGCCGCAACATCGGGGCCTGGTCCAGCGGTGCGCAGTCCGGGTCGGTGGCGACCCGGGCGAAGAGGCCGTCGAGCCGGGCGTGGTGTCGGGTTTCGGCGGTGTGGTCGAGGCGGATCCGGTCGAGGTTGGTTTTGGTGATGTGTTCGGTGCCGTCGTCGATCGGTGATGGCGGCTAGGCGGATGAGGCGGATGAGGCGGGTGAGACGGGAGGGGGCTGCCGATCCGGCCGGCGGTGCGTTGGTGGAGGTAGGGCGCGAGGCGGCGGTGGTGTCCCCGCGCGGTGTGCGTTTCGGGTCGAGGGCGGCTTCCACTCCGGCGATCAATTCTTTGAACGGTTCGCGTTTCCCGAGCCGGGCGGGGAAGGCCCCGCACTCGACCAACGAGGCGCGTCCGGCGAGTTGCGCTCCGCGTACCCCGCCGAACAACGGTGTGGCGGTCACGTCGATGCCCGCGTACACGAACGTCGCGCCGATGCGTTCGGTGAGGTCTTTCAGCAGGTCCGCGGTCTCCGCACCGGTGGTGGTGCGCGGGTTGAGGCGGTGGATCTCGTCGATGAGGACGAGGTGGACGCCGGCCCGGTGGTAGGTATGGCACACGGCCTCGGTGATCTGGGCCAGCGTCATCCGGGCGCCGGCGGGGACGCCGAGATAGCGGGCGAACTCGCCGGCCAGGGCCTTCGCGGTCGCGCCCGGCGGCACGAGGACGTACGCGACCGGCACGCGTGGGTGGGCCTGCCCCGGCGGCGCCGGAACACGGCGGGCGTGGGCGAGGTGGCAGGCGCGCCCGACGTGGAGCAGCGCGGTGGTCTTGCCGGCGGCGGCGGGGCCGGTGACGATCAACGCCGGTCGGGCGGTGATGCGTTGGTGGCGGCCCAGGAT
>NZ_JBIWJT010000070.1:0-13722 GCF_044765325.1 Embleya sp. NPDC127516
GGGGTGTGGGGTCGTTCGCGGTCGAGGTGACCGCGACCGATGCGGCCGGCGCGAAAGCCACCGCAGCGTTCCCCTGGAATGTCACCTGGTTCTGACCGCCGGCAGGTCACCGGGCTCCGACCGCCGATCCCTGCCCAGGTGACCCACTTCGAGTGTGCCGAGCGCCCGAACCGGCGCTCGGCACCCAGGACTTGCCCGTACCCCGCGCCGAGCCGCAGCCGGAGGCCCCGGATGTACCTGTCGTCCAGCCGTTCCGCCGATCTCGCCTCCGGGACGCGCGCCGCCCGCGCGAAGGCGCCGCCCGCGCAGGGTGCGTCGCCGCCACCGTCCGGACGCGGCGCCCGTCGGGTCGCGCCCGTGGTGCTCACCCTGGGCGTGGTCTCGCTGGTGACCGACATCTCGGCCGAGATGGTCACCGCGGTGCTCCCGGTCTACCTCGTGCTCGGACTCGGGCTCTCCCCCATGGCGTTCGGCATGCTGGACGGGCTGTACAACGGCGCGACCGCCGCGTCCCGGCTGCTCGGTGGCCATGTCGCGGACCGATTCCGCCGGCACCGGACGGTCGCCGCGGTGGGCTACGGCATCTCGGCCGGCTGCAAGCTGCTGCTGCCCGCCGCAGGCGGGGTGTCCGCGATCGGCGGGGTGCTCGCGGCCGATCGCGCGGGTAAGGGCCTGCGTACCGCGCCGCGCGACGCGTTGATCTCGATGGCCGCGACACCGGCGGACCAGGGTCGGGCCTTCGGTGTGCATCGGGCGATGGACACCGCCGGCGCGCTGTTCGGGCCGCCGGTCGCGCTCGCGGTGTTGTGGGTGACGGCCGACGCGTACGACGCGGTGTTCGTGGTGAGCTTCTGCCTGGCCGCGTTCGGTCTGCTCGTCCTGCTGCTGTTCGTCCGCGATCCGACGCCGGACGCGGCCGGCGAGGCGGGCCGGCGGGCACCGCGCACTCCGGTACGACTGCGCGACGCGGCGGCGATGTTGCGGGTGCCGGGCTTCGCCCGGGTGTGTCTGGCCGCGCTGCTGCTCGGCACGGTCACCATCGGCGACGCGATGCTCTACCTGGTGCTGCAACGGCACACCGACCTGTCGCCGCACCTGTTCCCGCTGTTGCCGCTGGGCACCGCGCTGGTCTTCCTGCTGTTCGCCGTCCCGGCCGGCACCGCCGGGGACCGGTACGGACGTGGCCGGGTCTTCCTGGTCGGCCACCTCGCGCTGCTCTGCGGCTACCTCGCGCTGCTCACCCCGTTGCCCGACCTCGCGCTGATCCTGGTGATCCCGGGGTTGCTCGGCCTGTTCTACGCGGGCACCGACGGCGTCCTGATGGCGCTGGCCGCGCCGGCCGCGCCGGCCCGACTGCGCGGCGGCGCGCTCGCCCTCGTCCAAACCGGACAGGCCGCCGGCCGGGCACTGGGCGCGGCCGGATTCGGCGCCGCCTGGACGCTGTACGGCCCGCACACCGCCGGCGTCCTGGCCGCCGTCGCGCTGGCCCTCGCCCTCACCGGCGCGACCGCACTGCTGGCCGGCGGCACCCTCACGCCGGGCGGCCCTCGCCCGGCCGCGTCGAGAAGGGCATCCCGATGACCCGCACCACGCGCCTGACCGTTCTGGCCCTGGTCACCGCGCTGCTCGTCGGCCTCGCGGTGGTCTATACGCTGCGCGCGGCGGGCGACGCGCGGGCCGGCCGGGACGGCGACTACACGGCGCTGAGCCTGGACCGACCGGGCCGGATCGTGTTCCGCAGCACCGCCGCCGACGCCGGCCGAGACCACGTCGCGGCGGTCGACGCGGCCCGTCCTGCACGGCGCGACGTCGCCTCGCGCCGCTGCCTGGTCTTCCACGCCGCGCACGGCACCGGCGTGTGCCTGCAACCGGCCAGGCTCGCGCTCGGTACCTACGACGCCGTGCTGTTGGACGCGAACCTGCGCGAGAAGGGCCGCCACGCGCTGGCCGGGACACCCTCACGGGCCCGGGTCGCGCCCAGCGGACGACTGGTCGCGTGGACGTCGTTCGTCAACGGCGAGTCGTACGCGGGCCTGAACTTCTCCACCCGGACCGCGATCCTGGACACCCGGACCGGCCGCCTCGACGACAACCTGGAGTCGTACGCGCTGTATCGCGGCGCCGAGTCGATCCACGCGCCCGACGTCAACGTCTGGGGCGTGACCTTCGCGGCCGACGACAACACCTTCTACGCGACGGTGGCGACCGGCGGGCGCACCTGGCTGGCCCGGGGCGATCTGGCCGCGCGCACGTTGCGCACGGTGCGCGAGAACGCCGAGTGCCCGTCGTTGTCCCCCGACGGCACCCGCGTCGCGTACAAGAAGCGGGTTCCGGGGGCGGACGCCGACCGGCCCTGGCACCTGTTCGTGCTGACCCTGGCCACCGGTGTGGAGATCGCGCTCGCCGAGACCCGGACCCTGGACGACCAGGCGGAATGGCTCGACGACGGCAACGTCGTCTACAGCCTGCCGGGGGATCTGCGCGGCGACGTGTGGACCGCGCGCGCCGACGGGACGGGGCGGCCGACCCTGCTGATCCCGCACGCGTTGTCCCCGGCCGTCCTGCGCGGCTGAGTTTCCGGGCCTCGTGGCCGGCGAAGGCTTCGACCGAGGCGAAGCGGTCGGTCTTCGCCGTCGTCCACGAATCGGAGGTCCGACGTGTCGGTGCTCGAGGGCAAGGCCGCAGTGGTCACCGGTGGTTCACGCGGGATCGGTCGGGCCGTCGTGGAACGCCTCACGCGGGACGGCGCGCAGGTGGTCTTCGGTTTCGCCCGGGACGAGCGGGCCGCCGAGGAGGTGGTCCGGGCGGTCGCGGCGGCCGGCGGCCGGGCCCGGGCGGTCCGGGCGGAGCTGAGCGAGCCGGGCGCCGCCGAGGCGTTCATGGCGTCCGCCGACGAGCATCTGGGCGGACTGGACATCCTGGTGAACAACGCCGGTGTCGGGGCCGTCTCGACACCGATCGCGGACTTGGCCGAGGCGGAGTTCGACCGGGTGATGACGGTCAACGCCAAGGCCGCGTTCCTGACCATCCGATACGCGGCCCGGCACATGCGCGACGGCGGACGGATCGTCAACGTCTCGACCCTCAACACGATCCGGCCCGCCCCCGGCATCGCGGCCTACGCGGCGAGCAAGGGCGCCCTGGAGCAATTGACCACCATCGCCGCCCACGAACTCGGCCCGCGCGCCATCACCGTCAACACGGTCTCCCCCGGCGCCACCGACACCGACCTCCTCCGCTCCGCCAACCCCGCCGAGGTCCTGGCCACCGTCCCCGCCCTGACCCCCCTCCGCCGCCTCGGCCACCCCACCGACATCGCCGACACCATCGCCTTCCTCGCCGGCCCCGACGCCCGCTGGATCACCGCCCAAAACATCCACACCAACGGCGGCCTGGGCTAACCCACCGCCCTCGACCACCCTTGAAAACAACCGAACCCGCACCCCCACGCCCAACCCCGTCCAGCACGCGAGAACAACCCAACCCCACCCCAACCCACCCAACCGGGCCAACCCCCATCAGCCCGTCCGGCGTTCGAGGACAACCCAGGCCCCACGCGAACCCCACCAGCCCGTCCGGCGTTTGAGGACGCCCCGGAAACCACCTGGCCCGCCCCCGAGCCGGGGGCAACGAGTCACCCTCCGCAAGCCGCGGACCAAAGCACGGTCAAACGAAATCAGCCCGTCCGGCGTTCGAGGACACCCGAAAGCCCACCCCGTCCGGCGCATGAGGACAACCCGAGCCCACACCAACACACCCGACCGGGCAAAGCCCCTATTCAGCCCCTCCGGCGTTCGAGGACACCCGAAAACCCACCCCGTCCGGCGCATGAGGACAACCCGAGCCCACACCAACACACCCGACCGGGCAAAGCCCTCATTCAGCCCCTCCGGCGTTTGAGGACACCCGAAAGCCCACCAACCCACCCGACCCAAGCCAACCCACCCAGCCCGTCCGGCGTTTGAGGACACCCGAGAGCGCACCGGACCATCCGACTCGAGCAAACCCCCAGCCCGTCCGGCGCGTGAGGACGAGCACACCCCGACGAGCCCGACTCAGGCAGCCTTATCCAGCCCGTCCGGCGCGTGAGGACAATCAGGCCCCGTCCACCCCGTCCGCAGGACGACGATGCACAACCCGAGCCGACGTCTGATCCCGCGCCAGCACCAGCATCGAGTCGATGTTCACGTGCGGCGGCCGCGTCGCCACCCACCCCACACACTCCGCGATGTCCTGGCCCACCAGCGGCGTCATCCCCGCGTACACCGCCGACGCGCCCTCCGCGTCACCACCGAGCCGGTTGAGCGTGAACTCGGTCTCGACCATGCCCGGGTCGATCTGGCACACCCGCACCGGTTGCCCACGCAACTCCAGCCGCAGCACCCGCGTCATCGCGGTCACCGCGTGCTTGGCCGCGTTGTACCCCGCGCCGCCCTCGTACGGCTCTCGCCCGGCCACCGACCCGATGGTGATCACCTGGCCGTCCCCGGACGCGATCAGCAGCGGCAGGAACGCCTTGGTCACCCGCAGGGTGCCGAGCACATTCGTTTCGTACATCGCGGTCCACGCCGCCTCGTCGGCCTCCGCGACCGACTCGGTGCCGCGCGCGATGCCCGCGTTGTTGACCAGCACGTCACAGCGGTCCACCGCGGCGGCGAACGCGGCGATCGAGGCCGGATCGGACACGTCCAACGGCAGCGCGCGACCTCGGCCCGCGCAGCGCTCGACCACCTCGTCCAGCCGGTCCTTGCGGCGCGCGCCGAGCACGACGTCGTAGCCCAGACCCGCCAGATGCACGGCGGTCGCGGCCCCGATCCCGCTGCTGGCGCCGGTGACCACCGCACAGCCTCGGTACGGCGTCGTGGGGTTCGCGGTCTCGCCCTGGGTCATCGCGCGGTTCCTCTCATGCGTGGCGGCCACCGGCGAACCACCCGTGCGGTTCCCGCGACCACCTTGCCGGTCTTCCCGCACCGTATGCCGGATCGACGCGACCCCGCATCGCCGCCCCCCACTTCGCAGGCCCCCACTTCGCAGGCCCCCACTTCACCGGCCCCCGCATCGCCGACCCCGCCTCACCCCGAGGAGGATCCGCCGTGCCCCGACGTCCAGGGCCACCCCAGCCGACCCCGCCGCGGAGGCAACGCGTGCGGCTCGGGCGTCTCCGGCCCCGCAGGCGACTCCGACGACACCCCCGGCAACGGCGGCAGCCCCTCCCGAAACAGCCACGCCTCGAACAACTCGTCCAACGGCCGCGAGGCATACCGCGCCACATGCGCGACGAAGTCCTCCGTCGTGACCACCCCGTGCCGATGCGACGTCGCCCAGTCCCGCAACATGGCGAAGAACGACGCGTCGCCGAGCGCACACCGCACCGCGTGTACGGTCAACGCCCCCCGGGCGTAGATCCGGTCGTCGAAGATCAGCTTCGGACGCGGCGCCCCGAGCAGCAAATCCTGGGGCAGACTGCCCAGTTGCCCGTGCTCGACGGCGGCCTGCACGGCGGCCTTCCGCCCGCCCGACCGCTCCGCCCACAACCACTCCGCATAGCGCGCGAAGCCCTCGTTGAGCCAGATGTGCCGCCAGCTCGCCAACCCCACGCTGTTCCCGAACCACTGGTGCGCCAACTCGTGGGCGACCAACCGCTCGGAGCCGCGCGAGCCGTCGACGTGGTTCGCGCCGAAGGTGGCCAGTCCCTGCGCCTCGATCGGGATGTCCAATGCGTCGTCGGTGACCACCACGGTGTACTCGCCGAACGGGTACGGCCCGAACAACTCCTCGAACAGCGTCATCATCTCCGGCTGCCGCGCGAAGTCGACCAGAAAGCGCGGCACCAGCCGAGCCGGCACGTGCGCGAGCTGCGACACCCCCACGTGCGGTTCCAGCGGCCCGATCGTGTCGTAGCGGCCGATCGAGACGCTGACCAGGTAACTCGCGGTGGGCGCGGACTGCTCGTAGACCCACGTGGTGTTGCTCGCCCGGGTACTGCGGGTCAGCAGTCGGCCGCTGACCACGACGGTGTACACCGACGGTGCGGTGACCGAGATCTGGTACGCGGCCTTGTCGTCGGGCCGGTCGTTGCACGGATACCAGGACGGCGCGCCGATCGGCTGGCCGGCCACCAGCGAGCCGTCGGTCAGTTCCTCCCAGCCGACCCCGCCCCACGGACTGCGCACCGGCTTCGGATTGCCCGTGTAGTGCACCTCGACGGTGAACGCGGCCCGCGCGCGGATCGTCGTACCCGGCCGCACCCGCAACTTGCCCGCACGGTGCGTGTAGTGCGCCCGGCGGCCGTCCACCAGCACCCGCCCGATCCGGAACTCCGCCAGGTCCAGCGCGAATTCGTTCAGCGGCCGATCAGCGGCCAGCGCGCCGATCCGGGCGGTGCCGGCCAGTCGGTTGGGCCCGGGTCGGTAGTCCAGGGTCAGTTCGTAGCGGTGCACGCGATAGCGCGGGTCGCCGTGTGTGGCGAAGTACGCCTCCCCGGCGCCTGAGCGCGGCCCCTGGTCGATCACCGATTCGTGCTCCGTCCCCGTCGCGCCCACCGTCGCGGGACGGGCCGTTTCCCGCGACGCCGCCTCGAAACGCATTACCGTCGCCACGCCTCGATCGGATTGCCCAGCCAGCCGGTGTCCTCGGGAACCGTCTCGCCGCGCATCACCAGCGAGGCGGGACCCAGCGTGCTGCGCGCCCCGATCGTGCTGCCCGGCAGCACGATCCCGCGCGGACCCAGCGTGGCGCCCTCGCGAAGGATCACAGTATCCATCCGCATGATCCGGTCGTGGAAGAGATGCGTCTGGAGCACACAGCCGTGCCCCACGCTCACCGCGTCCTCCAGCGTCACCAGGTCCGCCTCCGGCAGCCAGTAGCTCTCGCACCACACACCGCGCCCGATGGATGCCCCGAGTCCGCGCAGCCACGCGTTCATCACCGACGTGCCGGGCACCCGGCCGATCAACCACGGCACGGCCAGTACCTCGACGAAGGTGTCGGCGAGTTCGTTGCGCCACACGAAGCCGCTCCACAGCGGGTGCTCCACCGGCCGGAAACGACCGACCAGGAGCCACTTGGCCGCGATCGACACGACACACGCGAGCACGCCGCACCCGAGCAGGACCACGCCGGACAGCAGCGCGGCCAGGATCAGCGAATGGCTGCCCAGCCAGGCCAGCGCGGCCAAGGTAAGCACGGCCAGCGCGGCGGAGCACAACACCGGTACCGCGCGGCACAGCTCGACCAGGCCGCGCGCCCAGCGCAGCCGGGCGGGCGGGTCGTAGGTCAGGCCCTGGTCGGCGACGTCCGCCGAACGCGGCAGGCGCATCGGCGGCATGCCCAGGTACGAGCCGCCCTTCTTGGTCTTCTTCGGTGTCGCCGACAACACGCCGACCAGGCCGCGCGCGGGCACCGAGCGGCCCGGCGCGGTCATCCCGGAGTTGCCCAGGAAGGCCCGCTCGCCGATCTCCGCCGCGCCGATCCGGATCCACCCGCCGCCGAGTTCATAGGAGGCGATCAGCGTGTCGTCGGCCAGGAAGGCCCCGTCGCCGACCGTGGTCAGGCTGGGCAGCGCGAGCACCGTGGAGGCCTCGACCCCCTTGCCCACCTTCATCCCGAGCGCGCGCAGCCACACCGGCGTGAACAGGCTCGCGTACAGCGGGAACAGCTTGTCCCGGGCCAGGTCCATCAGCTGGGTGACGGTCCACGCCTGCCAGCCGATCCGGCCGTGCAGCGGGTGGTAGCCGGGCCGCAGACCCAGGCTGAGCAGCCGGACCAGGAGCACGATGGACAGCGCGTACACCAGCGCGAACGCGGCCACGGCGGGCACCAGCGCGAGCAGCGCTCCGGTGAGCGCGGCGCCGAGACCGGCACCGGGACGCACGAACGCGCCCAGGATCGGCAGTACGGGCAGCGCGGCCACGATCGGCAGGAGGCTCGGCAGCAGCCCGCTCGCGCCGTACAGCACCACCCAGCTCGTCTTGCGCGGCGGACGTTCGCCCAGCCGGCTTCGGTCCACCTTGCCCAGTCGTATCGCCGGCACCCCGCCCCAGCGGCGGCTCGGCGGCACGTTGCCGGTGACCGCGGAGCCCGCCGCCACCTCGGCCGAGCGGCCGATCCGGGCGCCCGGGAAGAGCGTGCTGCGGGTGCCCACGATCGCGCCGGCGCCGACCTTTATCGCGCCGATCTCCAGTCGGTCGCCGTCCAGCCAGTGGCCGGACAGGTCCACCTCGGCCTCCACCGCGCAGCCCCGGCCGAGCTTGAGCAGGCCGGTGACCGGCGGCAGGGTGTGCAGGTCGACGTCCTGGCCGACCTTGGCGCCCAGCGCCCGGGCATAGCGCAGCAGCCAGGCCCCGGAGAGCGCGGTCGCACCGCTGACGTCGGCCAATTGTTCGGCCGCCCACAGCCGCAGGTGCACACCGCCGCCGCGCGGATAGCTGCCCGGGCGCAGCCCGCGCAGCAGCAGTCGGGCGCCGCCGGCGGCGATGGCCACCCGGCCGGGCGGGCTGAACAGCGCCGCCCAGCCGGCCGCGACCCACCACCAGGACGCGGTGGGCGCCCACGGGTGGCTGCCGAACCAGGCCGCGACATTGCCGAGCGCGAGCAGGCCGACCGTCCAGCGCAGCCCGACCAGGGTGAACAGCGGGATCAGCATGAGGAGCTGCGCGATCCGGGCCCGGGTCGGTGTCGGCGCCACCTTGCGCGCCGCGCCCGCGTCCTGTGCCGAGCGTTCCAGTCGGCGGGCCAGCTTGCGCAGTGTGGGCTGCTGGTAGATATCCGCGACGGCGGCCGCCGGATATCGCTCACGCAGCAGGGTGGTCAGCCGGGCGGCGGCCAGGCTGTTGCCGCCGATCGCGAAGAAGTCGTCCTGTGCGCTGTCCGGGGCGATGCCCAGCACGTCGGTCCACTGCTCGGCGAGCCAGGCCTCGGTGCCGTAGAGCTGTTCGGTGGGTCCGGCGTCCTCCGCGTCCGCGAGCGGCCACGGCAGCGCGTCCCGGTCGACCTTGCCGGAGGTACGGGTGGGCAGGTCGGCCACCGGGGCGAGCCGGGGCACCAGGGCGGCGGGCAGCTCGGCCCGCAGCCGGCGTACCGCCTCCTCGCGGTCCCAACCCTCGCCGGTCACCAGATAGCCGACCAGGAGCTGGTTGCCACCCTTGACGGTGCGTACCGCCGCCGCCGCGCCCACCACGCCGGGCAGCGCCTGCAGGGCCGCGTCGATCTCGCCGAGTTCGATCCGCCGGCCGCCGAGTTTGATCTGCTCGTCGCCTCGACCGACGAAGACCAGGCCCTCGGCGTCGGCGCGGACCACGTCACCGCTGCGGTAGGCGCGGTCCCAGCCCATCGACTCCAGCGGGGCGTACTTCTCCGCGTCCTTGGCCGGGTCCAGGTAGCGGGCCAGGCCGACGCCGCCGATCACCAGTTCGCCGGTCTCGCCCATCGCGACGGGCCGGCCGCCGGCGTCGACCACGGCCAGTTCCCAGCCGTCCAGCGGCAGGCCGATCCGGACGGGACCCTCGCCGGTGAGCAGCGATCCACAGGCGACCACGGTCGCCTCGGTCGGGCCGTACGTGTTCCACACCTCGCGGCCCTCGGCGACCACGCGCTCCACCAGCTCGGGCGGGCACGCCTCACCGCCGAAGATCAGCAGCCGTACGTCCAGCAGCGCCTCGGTCGGCCACAGCGCGGCGAGCGTGGGCACCGTGGACACCACGGTGATCTCCTGCTCGGCCAGCCAGGGCCCCAGGTCGGCGCCGGAGCGCACCCGCGAGCGCGGCACGGTGACCAGGCACGCGCCGTACCGCCAGGCCAGCCACATCTCCTCGCAGGACGCGTCGAAGGCGACCGACAGGCCCGCCATCACCCGGTCGCCGGGGCCGATCGGCTCCTCCTGGAGGAACAGGCCGGCCTCGGCGTCCACGAAAGCCGCGGCGTTGCGGTGGGTGACCGCGACGCCCTTGGGCTTGCCGGTGGAGCCGGAGGTGAAGATGATCCAGGCGTCGTCGCCGGGGCCGGGACGGGCGGACGGCGCGGGGTCGGCCTCCCGGATGACCCGCAGCTCGCGGTCGGCACCGAGCACGGCGCGTACGCCGGCCTCGCCAAACACCAGGTCGGCCCGCTCGTCCGGGTCCTCGGCGTCCACCGGGACGTAGGCGGCGCCGGCGGCCAGCACGGCGAGGATGGCGACGTACAGGTCGTTGCTGCCGGAGGGCACCCGAACACCGACCCGGTCCCCGACGCCTACGCCGGCCTCGGCGAGGCTGCGGCGCAGCGCCTCCACCTCGGCGGCCAGGGCGCGGTACGTCAGCGTCCGCCGGCCGTCGTCGAGGGCGGGCTCGTTCGGGTGGTCCCGGACGGTGGCGTCCAGGATGTCCACGAGGGTGCGGGGCGCGGGGGCGGGGCGCCCGGGGTAGACGGCCGGGGTCGGCGTCGGTGCGGTGCCGGACGGATCGTCCGCTCGTACTGGTAGCGCGATGGCCATGAATTCCTCATCATCCCTGGTCCCCGCTACGGCCCATTGGCAGGCGCCCGGGGAGATGTCGCGTCCCCGGTCCCTGGCCGGCCGGGTCGCTTCTCGAGCGTGGCAACCCGACCGACAGTAGCTCCGTTCGACGCGGTTCGACGACCTGAGATGCGATCAACTACCGTTAAAACAAAGGCATCTGACGCATCGTCATATATGATTTGACGGCTCGTCAGATGCCACCATCCCCTACAGGCAAGCTTCTTGACGACCCGTCAGCCCAGAACCCGACTTACGCACCACACCTCACTCCTGTGACCCACACCACACCGTAATCCCACCCCATCCACCCCGCCCCCGGGGCTCCCCCGGACGGATGACACGCCGCACAAGCCCCCGAACGGGCTACAAACGGTGCCCGCCACGACACACGGGGTACGCGCGGGGCGGTACCGGCGGGCCGCAGATCGCGCCCTCACCCGGGGTACGGAGGGCACGATCGCCGGCCCGCGGATCGCGTCCTCGCGGGTGACGACGGCCGAGGTGTGCCCGACCACCTCCGGTACCGACCCCGGGTCGACCGGACGGCCCAGGCTGCCGTGCGCGCTCGGCAGCACCATCACGTTCCGTAGTCACCCCGGTCGGGCCAATTTCAGGCCGGGCGGGACGGCCCGGCCGGCATCTCGGGGAGCCGCCCGGGGCACCTCGTGGGGCCGCCCGGGCACCCTCACAGGCCGTCCGGGCGTCTCGCGAGGCGCACCCCGGCGGTACGACCGGCCGGCCCGATCCCGTTGCCGATCCCGCTCCCGGGATCCGCGCCGGCCGGTCCGGTCGTACCTCCTCCGTTCCGAAATCCGGTTTCAGCCGAGCCGGACGGCGAGCGGAAGGTGGCTCAGCCGAGCCGGGTCGGCGATCACGTCGATCTCGGTGATCCGCCCGTCCACGATGGTCAGCCGCAGCACCAGGAAGAGCCTCCCGTTCGGGGCGATGACGATCCCCGGCCTGCCGTCCACGAGCGCCACGTCGCCCACCCGGGCACGGTGCGCGAAGACCCTGGTCTCCTCGGCCACCGCCCGCGCGCCCCGGACATCGGTGGCCACCTCGTCCGGTACGGCGAGCCGGTCGGCGCGGCGTACCACGTCCGGCGCCAGCAACTCGACCAGCGTGTCCAGATCGCCACCACGCGCGGCGGCCAGGAACGCGTCGACCACGCCGTAGTCCCGAGCCAGATCGACCTCGTCGACCGTCGCCACACCGCGCACCCGCTCCCGCGCCCGACTGGCCAATTTCTTGCTCGCCACCGACGACCGCCCCACGACCGGCGCGATCTCGGCGAACGGTACGGCGAACAGGTCGTGCATCACGAAGGCGACCCGCTCGGCGGGCGTGAGCCGGTCCAACACCACCAGCAGCGCCTGACCCACCGACTCGGCCAGCACCGCCTCGTGTTCGGGCTCGACCCCGCCCGGCCGCTCCGACACCGCCTCGGGCATCGAGGCCAGCGGTTCCTCGCCTCGGGTCCGCCGAATCCGCAACATGTCCAGACACACCCGGGCGACCACGGTGGTCAGCCACCCGGCGAGGTTCTCGACGCCGTCCACGCCCGCCCGGTCGACCCGCAGCCAGGCGGCCTGTACGGCGTCGTCGGCGTCGTCCAGCGAGCCGAGCATCCGGTAGGCGACACCGCGCAGATGGTCGCGATGCGCCTCGAAGCGCACCGCCAGGCCCTCGTGTCCGTTCATGGTCACCTTTCCCGTCACGCATCAGTCAAAGGGGAGACGGACCACTTCGCACAACGCCGACGGCAAGGAGACAACAGGCGAGTTTACCGTCGCCGCACCCCCATCCACGCGGCCGTACACCCGGCTCACCCCATACCCGCCGGGCCGGATCGAACCGGTTCGCGCGGCACCCCGTGCTGCCCGATCCGCGCCCCGGCGCCGCCCGGTCCCCACTCACCCGATCGGCACCCGCCCGATCCGCACACGCTCGATCCGCACACGCTCGATCCGCACCAAGGAGAAGCCCGATGAAGTTCTTCCGACTCGACTCCAGCATCCGCACCGAGGACTCGGTCACCCGAACCCTCGCCGATCTCGTCGAGGCGGAGTGGACCCGCGCCTACCCGGTCGCCGAGTTCGTCCGTCGTGACCTGGGCCGTCGCCCGCTGCCGCAGGTCTGGCCCGTCGCCGAGGCGAGCCGTACCACCGAGGAGGCCGACCGCACCGACGAACAGCACGCCGCCACCGCGCTCGCCGCCGAACTCACCGACGAGCTCCTCGCCTGCGACGCCTTCCTGCTGGCCGTACCGATGTACAACTTCGGCGTCCCGCAGCAGGTCAAGGCGTGGTTCGACCTGGTCATCACCGACCAACGGGCCGCCGACGTCACCCGGCCGTTGCTCCCGGGCCGCCCCGCCGTACTGGTCGAGGCCCGAGGCGGCGGCTACGCCCCCGGCACTCCGCGCGCCGGCTGGGACCACGCCACTCCGTACGTCCTCCGCATGCTCACCGATGTCTGGGGCCTCGACGTGGTCACCGCCCGCGCCGAACTCACCGCCGCGGACGTCAACCCGGCCATGACGGAACTCAGGCCGCTCGCCCACCGCCTCCTCACCGAGGCCCAAACAGCAGCGACCGAACACGCCCGGTCCATCGGCGAACGCCTGCGCACCGCACCGAGCGATCGCACCCCGGCCCCGGCCACCGCCTGACCCGGGGCCGCCGGGCCCTCGCGGCGCGGGCAGCTCCGGCTGCCCGCGCCGAGACGGTCGCCGCCGTCATGACACGACTCCGGTCGCGTCCTGATCGACGAACCGGTCCTGGGTTCCCGGACCAGGCCGAGGAGGCCGGCGCCGATCGTCCACCGCTCCACTGATGCACCGTCAAGGCCCGGACGGCGAAAGGCTGCTGCGCTTCGATGCGGAGGAATGGGAGCTTGTCGCGACCGAACGGGCAGGGCAATGACCGGGGTCCGCACCGGCTGCGGCCTAACTCCGCCGCGAAGAAACGCAGTTCATCGCCGTTCCGGAAGCCGGCCAAGCTCCGAGCCTCGGCCGTTCTCACGTCAACCCGCTACGGGCGCGTTGTTACAGAGCCTGCGCGTTCCCGCGCCGCTCGCGCGCCCAACCTGTTGCCGGGATGTCCGGTGCGCCCCGGCGGAACCCGCCCGGCGTGCGGGCCGTTGCGGGCGTCCGGGGCGTGCCGGGATGTCCGCTGTTCCCTCTCGTGACCATGTCACCGGTCTGCGACAGCGGCGTCGTGGACCGTCGA
>NZ_JBIWJT010000071.1:0-13119 GCF_044765325.1 Embleya sp. NPDC127516
AAGGAGGCTGTCCGATGAGCTCCCTCTCCCTCGCCGTACGCGACTCGAACACGATGCTGCGCCGCAACCTCCTGCACGCCCGGCGCTACCCCTCCCTCACCCTCAACATCCTGCTGACGCCGATCGTCCTGCTGCTGCTCTTCGTCTACGTCTTCGGCGACGTGATGAGCGCGGGCATCGACGGCGGCGGCGCCGATCGCGCCGGCTACATCGCCTATCTCGTCCCTGGCATCCTGATGATGACCATCGGCGCCACCCCGGCCGGGACCGCGATCTCCGTGTCCATGGACATGACCGAGGGCATCATCGCCCGCTTCCGTACGATGGCGATCCATCGAGGGGCGGTGCTCATCGGGCACGTCGTCGCAAGTGTGCTGCAGGCGGTCATCAGCGTCGTGCTCGTGGGCGCCGTCGCCGTGGCCATCGGCTTCCGATCCACCGACGCCACTGCCCTGGAATGGCTCGCGGCGTTCGGCCTGCTCACGCTGGTCGCCGTGGCGTTCACCTGGATCGCCGTCGGCATCGGCCTGGCCGGCCCCAACGCCGAGGCGGCCAGTAACAACGCGCTGCCGCTGATCATCCTCCCGCTCATCTCCAGCGCCTTCGTGCCCATCGACGCGATGCCGGGCTGGTTCCAGCCGATCGCCGAATACCAGCCGTTCACCCCCGCCATCGAAACCCTGCGCGGCCTGCTGCTCGGCACCGAGATCGGCGACAACGGGTGGGTCACGATCATCTGGTGCCTGGGCCTGGCCGCCCTCGGGGGCCGCTGGTCGAATTCGCTGTTCCGCCGCGACCCGAAATGAGCGTGCGGGCTGCCTCCCGCAGCTCGTCCCGCCCCAGGGCGGCGTACTCCGACACCGCTTCGGCGTACGCCGCCCGGTCGGCGTCCTCGGCCGCCCGCCGGGCGCGGTCCCCGGACATCGTCGGCGCGAACTCGCGCAGCACCCGCAGCCGTTCGGCCAAGGCGAGCATCCGCACGGCGCGGGCGTCGCCCGCCGCGAGCCCCGTCACGCCGAGCGCGTGCAGCACCGTCCCGAACACAGGGAGTTCCACCGGCGTGCGGGACGGGCCGGAAAGCAGCGTCCACAGCCGCTGCCGCAACCGAACGACCAGTTCCGCGACGGGCTCAAGGCGGCCGGCGTGCGCGTGCGCGGTCACCGCCGCCGCCTGGATCTGCAGCGCCCACGGATCGAGCCAGGGGTCGCCGTCATGCATCGCGTCCGCCTCGGACATCCGCTCCACGGCACCGCGCCACAGGCCGAGCCCGGCCTCCGTCAGTCCGCGGGCGAGCGCGATCTCGGCGCGCGCGCCGAGATCGGGGCTGTAGAAGGCATCGGCCCGTGGGGTGTTGTCACCCTGGGCCTGCCCCAGCCAGTACTCGGCTTCGTCGTAACGGCCGCGCTGCAGGCAGGCGAGGGCGAGGGCCGATCGGATCCCGATGTAGTCGTGCGCGTCGCCGAGCCGCGGCAGCTGCTCGAGCGCCGCCTGGAGGTGTCTGTACGCGGCCTCGCCCTGCCCGGTCCGCAAGCACAGCTCGCTCAGCCGGGAATGACCCATGACCCGCAGGAACGGGTTGTCCGCCGAAGCCAGTGCGGCGGTCATCCGGCGGGCCGAGGCGAGCGCGCGGTCGATGTCGTGCTCGTGCTCCCAGACATAGGTGGCGACACACTCGGCGATGCCGGCGACCAGCGGCTGCTCGTGGCCGCAGAGCCTGTGCAGTACGTCGTAGTCGGGAGGCAGCATCTCGGGGATCGCGCTCAGCACCGCCGCGGTCGCGCGCAGCAGCGTGTCCGGCGGAGCCGGCGGCAGACGCCGCAGGGTGACGAGCCGGCGGGTGACGTCGGCGTGCGGACCGTAGTCCATGAACAGGCTCGCCATGCACAACACCGCGGCTGCGCGGGCGACTTCGACGTATCGGGGCTCAGGGCGATAGCGCGACAGCAGCGGACCGGTGTCCGCGGCCAGGGCGATGAGGCGGGGGTGGTTGGAGTCGGTGGACCACAGTGCGGCGAGGACGGCGGTGAGGGCGGCGGTGGTGGGGCCGTCCGTACGAGCCAGGGCGTGCCGCAGCGCCGACACGAGGTTGTCCTGCTCGGCCCTGATTCGCTCCCAGGCGGTCCGCGGTTCCGGGCCGAATACCCAGTCGTGGTAGGTGACCCCGAAGTCCCGTGCCCAGGCCAGGAATCGGTCGACGGCCTCCTCGTTCTCGCCCGCCTCCGCGCGCCGGGCCGCGCTGAACTCCCTCACGGTCTCCAGCATCCGGAACCGCACGCCGGCCGGGGTGTCGGTGACGGTCAGCAGCGACTGATCGGTCGCCTGCTCGAGGAGCAACAGCGCGTCCTTGCCTAGGAGGTGCTCCGCCGCTTCGCCCAGGAAGCCGCCCGGGAAGACGGACAGCGCGCGCAGCGCCGCCCTGGCGTCCCGGGTGAGCAGGTTCCAGCTCCACTCCACGACCGCGTGCAGGGTGCGGTGGCGCTCCGGCGCGTCCCGCGCCCCGCCGCGAAGGAGTGCGAATCGGTCGCCGAGGCGGCGGGCGATCTCCGCAACCGACAGCACTCGCACCCGCGCCGCGGCCAACTCCACCGCGAGCGGCAGCCCGTCGAGGTGGCGGCACAGCCCGGCCACCGTGTCCGGCGGCAGCTCCACGCCGGGCCGGGCGGCCCGGGCCCGCTGCGTGAACAGTTCGATGGAGGTGTCGAGACCGAGCTCCGGCAGCGCGTACACCGCCTCCGAGGTGAGGTCCAGTGGGGATCGGCTGGTGGAGAGCACCCGCAGGTCCTTCGTGGCCGCGACCAGGTTCTGTACGAGGGCGGCGGCGCCCCGGATGACCTGCTCGCAGTTGTCCAGAACCAGCAGGCCGGGCCCGGAGCCGAGCACACCGAGGATGGCGGACACCGGGTCGGCCGGGGCGTGGCCGCTCAGGGCGCCGGGCCGTCCCTCGCCCGCGCCGAGCGCGGACACCACCTCCGCGGCCACGTCCTCGTCCGCGGTGACGCCGGCGAGCGGCACGAAGTACACCGCGCGTTGCTCGGCCCGGCGGCTGACGGCGTGCACGAGCCGGGTCTTGCCGAGGCCACCGGGGCCCACGACGGTGACGGCGCGAGAGGCGCGCAGCAGCCGCTCCACCGCCGCGATGTCCTCGTCCCGCCCCAGCAGCCGGTTCGGCTCGTGCGGCACGCCGCGCCCGACCACAGGCGCCCGGGTGCGCAGCAGCTCCCGCTGTACGGCCTGGAGCCCGCCGCCCGGGTCCGAGCCGAGTTCCTCGCGCAGCTCGCGGCGGTACGCCTCATACCGCGTCAGCGCGGCGGACGGGCCCGCCGTCGCCGCCTCGCCGCGCAGCAACTCGGCGAGCACCTCCTCGTCGCGTGGGTGCTCCGCGGCGGCCGCGGCCAGCGGCCCCACCGCCTCCGCGTACCGCCCCAGCCGGGCGAGCGCGAGCGCCCGCGCGCGTACGAGCGTGCCGCGGACGGGGGCGCGCTCGGCGCGCAGCGCGGCCACGGGGTCGTCGGTGGCGCCGGCCCCGCCCGGGGTGCCCTCCCACAACGCGAGCCCGGCCTCGGCCGCCGCCAACGACCCCGCGTGGTCCCCGGCCCTGGCCCGGTCCGCGCTCGCGGCGGCGTGCAGCAGCAGGGCCGAGCTGTCGACCCGATCCTCGGCGAGGGCCAGCCGGTATCCGGTCGGCGTGCTCGCCAGGATTCCTGCGCCCAACTGCGCCCGCGCCCTGGACACCAGAACCTGCACCGCCTTCGCCGGTCGCTCCGGCAACTCGTCCGGCCACAGCCCCTGCACCAGACGTCCGGTGCTGCAACCCGTACGCAAATCACCCGCGAGCAGCGCGAGGAGAGCGCGGAGCCGGGGCGCGGTGACCTCCCGTCCGCGATAGGCGACACGCGGCAACAGAGTCAAGTCGGTGGTCACCCGTGCAGATTAGCCAAGGCCCGGCCGCCGGAACTCCCCCTGCGGGCCGCACTCCCGCTGCGAGGGCTTCACGCCCCGCCATGCCGTCCGACACCCGGGCCCGTGAGCCGCCCCGCGATCGCAGATGTTGGAAGACGAAGCCGATGCGGCTCGCCCGCAGCGCGGACAGTCGCGCGTCCGACAGACGCCCCACGTCGTACCCGGCCAGACGCACGGTGCCCGACGTCGGCCGATCGAGGGTGCCCAGACGGATGGAGACGCCGACGAAGCTCCAAAGCCCCGTGGCCGTGCGGTGTTACAGCCCGAGCGCCCCCGCAACCGATACCCGCGGCACAGTGGGTCGACCCGGATCGCAGCGGGGCGTCGGGCACTCGGCAAACTTGTGCCATGAAACCTTCATCTTTGAGCCAAGGCGCCAACTTGCCCGTCGATTCCCCGGAAATCCGTGCCGAGCTTTCGTGGTCCCAGGGCCCCGGGGTACCCGACATCGACGCGTCGGCGCTGCTTCTCACGGACGCCGGACACGTGCGTGGGGACGGTGACTTCGTCTTCTACAACCAACCGCGCCACCCGTCCGAGGCGGTGACGCATCTGGGGAAGGAGAAGACCGCCGACGGCGTGACGGACACCCTCGCGGTACATCTCGCCGTCGTGGAAGACGCGATACAACGGGTCCTGCTGTGCGCGTCGTCCGAGGGTGGCACCTTCGGCCAGGTGCCGGACCTGAGCCTCAGGTTGCTGGACACTCGGACGTCGGCCGAGATCGCACGCTTCGACATGGAGGGCGGGATCGAGACCGCCTTCGTCAGCGGCGAGTTGTACCGGCACCACGGGCGGTGGAAGTTCCGCGCGGTCGGACAGGGGTACGCCTCCGGGCTCGCCGGGCTGGCCGCGGACTACGGCATCGCGGTGCACGACGAGCCGGCAACCGACCCTGTCGCGTCCCCGCCGGTTCCGGATCAACCGGTCGCTCCCCAGCCCCCGTCCGTGTCGGCGGCAGTACCCGTCGCCGCACCGGCCGAGCAGGGCGAGGAGGCGCTGCCCGTGGACATGCGCAATCGTCTTTCGCTCCGCAAGGAGCAAGTGGCGACAAGTCTCCGCAAGCACGGGGCGGCCGGGATCGCCGCCCGAGTGATCCTGGTCATGGACGCGTCAGGCTCCATGGACTGGCTCTACTCCCGCGGTGTCGTCGCCGACGTGGTGGAGCGCATGACGGCCGTGGCCGCGCGGTTGGAGGACGACGGTGTGATGCAGGCCTGGACGTTCGCCTCGGCCCCGGCGCGCCTTCCGGACCTGCGTGTGGGTCGACTCCCCGAATGGCTCCGGCTGCACGTCCGTCCGGGAGGGGACGAGGCCGAGCAGGAGCTGCAACCGGGTCAGGTCGACATGACGGCGGTCGGTTACGGCAACGAAGAGCACAAGGTGATCGCCGAGGTTCGCTCGTACGTCCGGGAGCATCCGTCCGCCGCTCCCACTCTGGTGCTTTTCTTCTCGGACGGTGGCGTCTATCGCAACAACGAAATCAAGCGTGAACTCAAGGACGCGTCCACGGAACCGATGTTCTGGCAGTTCGTGGGCCTGGGCAACGCGGACTACGGCGTACTGCGGCGCCTCGACACCATGCGCGGTCGCCGCGTCGACAACGTCGGCTTCTTCGCCGTGGACGACATCAGCGAAGTCCCCGATCAAGAGCTTTACGACCGGCTGCTCTCCGAGTTCCCGACCTGGATCACCGCCGCCCGCCGCAAGAACGTCCTTTGAGGATGCGGCCCCGCCCGCCGTGCGCGCGGGGCCGCACGTCGATCATCGGCACGCGGAACCATTCGACACCGGCGCCGATTCGAACGCAGGGTCGAGTCGGCTGCTACCTTGCGGGGACGCAGAATCCGGGATTCCGGACGTCATTTCGCGGCTTCGAGGCGGAAAATATGGCAGTCGATCGCATTCTCCCGAGCGGCACGGACGCCTCGGCCATTGCGCGGGCCGGATCGGCACTTCCCGGCGTTACCGACGCCGAATTGCACCACCGCCTGGCGGGGAATGCCCGGATGATTGGCGCCGGGAGTCGCCACGACGAGGTGGTGGATTTTGTCGCCCCGGCGATCGAGACCCTGTCCCGCAGCACGGGCAGGAACTTCGACACGGACTTCGTAACGGGCATGCTGGCCATGATCGACGGCGCAAGTATGCGACCGTTCGCGGGGGTTGCCGGTCGACGGTGTCCTACGGCGCCGTTCTCGAGGCGGTCTTCGGGCTGGACGTCGTGGACCTGCGCGCGCCGGAATTCCGGGGTGTCGACGCACAGTACGTCGAGGTCATGGATCGAGTCGCGGTCCACGGCAGGAGAGAACTGCAGCGCTGGGATGTACTGGCCGAGTCGGAGAAGCGCTACCGGACTGCGCGGGCAGCGGTTTCGCCCGACGGCGGGTCGCCCTCCGACATCGTCGGATTGCTCGAGACGACGGTGCGCGGCCTCGAGCGCACACATCGTGTCCTGAGGCACTCGGCCACCGTGGACTCGCTCGCCCGCCGCTATGCGGAGCGGTACGCGGGCGAGCAGACACCGTGGCGGGTTGCATGCGCCGAGGTCTTTCGAACGGAGTTGGATCTGGCCTGGTCCGACCACATCGACCTCGCGATGCGCATGAGGGAGTCATTCCCCGAATCGAGTCTCGACGAATTCGGATCCCACTCGACCGCGTCTTTCGAAATCAACCTGTCCGAAGCCGTGATCCGCGCCTTCGACCGCATCTTCGCCATCCGCCTTTAAGCCGGAACCAGGCGCGACGAGTCGGATGATTCGCCGATATGGGTCGTCCGCTCGCCGATCACCGCCTACCCATCCGGCGTACAGGAGACGGTACCGACGCGCGGTCGGAACCGTCTCCTGTCTCCATCGCGGGGAGCAGGCCGCCACGAGGCGAGAGCGTGGGCGCCGTGTGGGGTGCCCGCCCAGTCTTACCGGGTCTGCCCGCGTCGTCATGACACCCATCGGATCCTGGCGGGCCGTCAGGGTATGTGCGGACCGCTGCCTCGCGGGACCGTTGACGCGGGCGATCTTTCGGCACCCGTTGCGATGGCAGATCCCGAGCGGCTCCGGCGCGGTCGCTCAGTGCGCGGCCCGGTACTTCTCGACCAGTTCGGAGGGAACCCGACCGCGGGCGTTGACTTCAAGGCCCTGCGACCTGGCCCACTCCCGCACCTTCACCGGGTCCGGTCCCTCGCCCGCCGCCAGACGTACGGCCTTGGTGCGACGCGACGTGCCGACCTTGCGGCCGGCCCTGAAGTACGGGCCCAGAGAGTCCAGCAGTTGCTGGTAGGTGTCTTGGCCGAGGTCGATTTCGTAGCTGACGCCATCCAGGCTGAAGGTGTGCGTCGCGATGTCTTCACCTTCGTTGCCGGTGATGTCATCGATGAACAACGTGACTACGCGCTGAGCCATTTTCGGAGAATCCCCTTCCTGGGAAGAAGGAAATCGTAACGGAGAATCAGGTCCGACTTCACGCCGTCTCAGTCGCCGGTCAGGGAAAGTCGTGGCCGCCGTCGCCGTCATCCCCGGCAGGAATCCGCTGACGCACCCGGCCGGCCCGGCGCCATTCCAGCCACACCGTCACGCCTTGTTCGTCGTTCGACGGAGCCGCCGATAAGCCTGAAGCAGCGGGACGGTTTTGGGCGCCGCCACGACCGATGTGACGCGTATGGCTCCTCGGCGGTGGTTTGTCGGACCGGATGGGAAGGCCGATGCGAGTTCCCACCCGCGCAAAACCATGTACGACCCCTTCGCAAAGGCACCATCGGCGCTCCGCAGGCGCCGTCGACACCGCATCGGACCGTCTCGCCAACCGACGCTCCCGGGTCACCGACCGCCTACCCCCGCCAATGCCTGGAATCATTCGTCCAACGGACCGAACGCGTCCATGTACGCCGCGACGGCCGCCGGGGGGTTCAGGGCGCGGGCACGGGCGACGTTCTCGGCCTCGTCCCCGGGAACCTCGACGACGGCGACCATGGACAGACGCCGCTCGCCGTTGCCGAACAGCCCTTCCGCGTCGAGGCGGCCCATCGCCGTGACCATCGCGCGCAACCGCAGTTCGTACTCGTCCTCGCCCTCGTCGTCGGGGAGTTCGAAGACCTGGGGTCGGGCGTCGAAGAGGCTTCGGATCGGGGCGAGGTGCCGCTCCCCGTAGGTGCAGAACGGCGAATCCGCGTAGGACCACCGCAGTTCCTCGGCCTCGGCCGCCGAGCCGCCCGCCGCGGCGGCCAGGGCCTGGGTCGACCAGGCCGACAACGACGGGCCGAAGGCCTCACCCGGCGTGACCAGCGCGCAGTAGTAGAAGTCGTGATCCGGGTATTCCCGAAACAGGTCCGAGATGGCGGCACGGGCGGCTTGGTACACGGCTTCGGTGAGATCCGCTTCGGTCGGCGTCACGTCGACTCCTGTGTGCGTGCGTACGGATTCCCGGCAGGCCCCGCCCACGCCGTCCAGGGCGGTGGCTGGGCGGCCGGTGTGCGGGTGGAACGTACCGCGTCGTGGTCGAGGCCGCCTACGACGGGGCGCATTCGCACGGTGCCACGAATCAGCGCGATCCCACCGTGACCGATCGATCACCCTGCGCCTTCGATGTCGGCCCCGCATCGCTTCCGGCAGCGCGGCGATCATGGAGTTTCGCCCAGGGCGGGCCGGGCAGCCGGAGGTAATGAGAATGCTGCGCTTGCCGGGGACCTACCGTCCCCAGGCGGACACCAGACTGTTGGCGTCGGCGTTCATCGAGCAGGGCCTGCACCGGTCCGATCGTGTTCTGGATGTCGGCACCGGCACCGGCGCCGTGGCGCTCGCGGCCGCCTCCGCGCCGTCCGGAAGGTGTCGGGTCACCGCGATCGACGTCTCCCGCCAAGCCGTCTGGACGGCCCGCCTGAACAGCGCCTGGCGTCGGCGCCGGGTCAACGTCCTGCGTGGAGATCTCCTGGAACCCGTGGCGGGCCAAACATTCGACGTCATCCTCGCGAACCCGCCGTACGTGCCCTCCCCCGAAGATGACGTCCCCGTCCGAGGGCGCTCGCGTGCGTGGGAAGCCGGCACGGACGGACGGCTGGTCCTGGATCGGCTCTGCACCCAGGTTCCGGACTACCTGAACCCCGGCGGGACACTGCTGGTGGTGCATTCGGCGCTGTGCGGGGTGGGGACGACGTTGGGTCTGCTCGAGTCGGTCGGCCTGCGTGCCCGCGTGGTCGCGCGAAGCCTCGAGCCGTTCGGTCCCGTCCTGTCCGCCCGCGCGGCCTTCCTGGAGGAACGCGGTCTGGTGAAGCCCGGCTGCCGAGAAGAGGAATTGGTGGTCATCCGTGGCGATTCCCAGTCGTGAGACACGCCGCGTCGAGGTGGTCGACGGCGGGCCGATGCTGATCGAGGGGCCGGTGGAGGTGCTCCTGGCCGACGGAAGCACGGCATCCTCCGATCGGCGGATCGTGGCGCTGTGCACGTGCCGCCGCACCCGTCGACCGCCGTGGTGCGACACCAGCCACCGACCCCACCGGCTCCCCAACGAGCCACAGGCCGCGACTCGCACAGTCCGGGAGCAGCGATGACCGAACCGGAACTACCCGCCCCCCGCGGCCCCCTGTCACGCACCATCGTCGCGGCGCTGCGCAACCCCGCCGGAAGCGGTATGCAAACCCCCGAGGTCGAGGTCGATGCGGATCCCTTCGGCGAGGACCTCCAACTCGCGTTGTACGCGTGCTACGAACTGCACTACCGCTCGTTCGCGGGGGTGGACGCCCGATGGGAGTGGGATCCCGACCTGCTGCGCCTGCGGGGCCGCTTGGAAGGGGCGTTCCTACGCGCCCTGCGCGCGCACGTCGATGCCGCCGACGCCGGCGTCGACGACGCGCTCGCGCCCTTGCTGATCGAGCCGTTGGACCGCGGCGGTGTCAGCCACCATCTGCTCGACCACGGCAACGTGGAACAGTTTCGCGAGTACGTCGTCCACCGCTCGCTGTACCACCTCAAGGAGGCCGACCCCCAGGCGTGGCTCATCCCGCGCCTGACCGGGCGGGCCAAGGCGGGCGTGATCACGGTCGAGTTCGACGAGTACGGCGGTGGCCGCGCCGAGCGCATGCACGCGCGGTTGTTCGCCGACCTCATGCGCGGTCTGGGACTGGACGCCACGTACGGCTGCTACCTCGACCGAGTGCCCGCGCCCATGCTCGCGGTGGTCAACCTCATGTCAATGTTCGGGCTGCACCGGGAGCACCGGGCGATGGCGGTCGGCCAGTTCGCCGCCATCGAGATCGGCTCGCCGCCCGGCGCGGCCCGCCTGGCCCAGGCGCTGCGGCGGCTGGACGTCGCGGACCCTGCCTGCGCCTTCTTCTACACCGAACATGTGGAGGCGGACGCCGTCCACGAACAGCTCATGCGACGCGAGGTGGTGGCGGGGCTGCTGGAAGAGGAACCCGACCTCGAAAGCGACCTGGTGTTCGGAATCCGGGCGACCGGTCTCGTGGAAGACCGTCTCGCCGCACACCTGCTTGCCGCGTGGAACGAGGGCCGAAGCTCCCTGCGTTCCCGAGAGGCCGATGCCTTCGCATCGGGAGCCACCCCCGCGCCCGGGGCGGGCACCCGGTGATCGCCGAACATCGAGACCCGGGCGGGCTCCTGATCCTGGCCAACTTCGTGTCGCCCCTGGCCGTCGATCTCCGCGAGACGTCGATCCTGCGGCGCTGGTCGGAGCAGGCGTCCCGCAAAATCTGGCTCACCAGACCGGGTGACCTCCTGGTCGTTCCGCTGCCACTGTCCGATGCCTTTCGACGCTACGCCCTGCGCATGCTCGCGATGCCCGAGGACTCCGTCACGGTGGTCACGGTGCCGGACACCACGCACGCACCGATGGCGGAGGCCATCGCCATGCACGGCCTGTTGGAACCGCTGCGCGCACTCGTGCACGAACGCCCCGGTACGCGCCTGCTCCCGACCGCCCTCGACGAAGCGTCGGTCGCCCTCGCCGCAGACCTCGGCATCCCCGTCGCCCCGTACGGAGCGGACCGCCCCTCGCGCCGAGTCGTGCGAACGGTGGCGGACCTGAACACCAAATCCGGCTTCCGCTCCCTCGCCGACCGACTGGGGATGCGCCTGCCGTCCGGTCGGGTGTGCACAGGCGCCGACCTCCCCCGAACCATCGACGACATGTTGTCGGTATGGGAGCGCGTGGTCGTCAAAACCGACCGCTCCGCCGGCGGCCACGGCCTTTCCTTCGTGACTCGGGGAGAACCGTGGGCCACGGCGCCCGTCGCCCCCGACAGCCGGTGGGTCGTGGAGCGGTACGTCGAGCACACCCGCGCCGTCAGTGCCCAGGGCCACGTCGCGCGCGAGCGGGCGACGGCGCTGTACGACGGCGAGATGCGCATGTGCGGGGGCTCGTTCGCCGGCTACCGTTCGCCGCTGAACGACCTTCCCGAGACGGCCCGCGCGGAACTCGCCGACTGGACCATCGCCCTGGGACGTCACCTCGGCGCCGAGGGATACCTGGGCCCGTACAGTCTGGACGCGGTATGCGCCCGGGACGGCGGCCTCCACGCCCTGGAATGCAACGTCCGGCGCACCGCGACCACCACCACCCACACCCTGGTGACCCGGCTCGTGGGCGAGGACCCCGCACCCGTCTGGTCGATGGGCACTTTTCGAGCCGGTCCGGCCATGGCGTTCGACACGGTGCGGGAAGGTCTGATCGAGGCCGGCCTGGACTTTCGACCGGGTGGACGGGAAGGCGTGGTCCTGTACACGGACCGCCCTGCGGACGGCGTCGAATGGCGATACGTGGCCCTTGCCACCGACCTGCCCCGACTCGACGAGCTGGAAGCCCGACTCACCACCGCCTTCGCGCACGAAGGCGTCGAAGGACCGGGGAACCCTGGGCTCAGACGGTGATCAGTTCGGCGCGGAGTTTGTCGAGGATGCGGGAGATCAGCCGGGAGATGTGCATCTGGGACAGGCCCAGGCGTTCGCCGATCTCGGCCTGGGTCATCTCCTGGCCGAAGCGCATGGACACGATGTCGCGTTCACGTTCGGGCAGGGCGGCGATGGCGGGTTTGAGGACGTGCAGGTTCTCGACCATGTCGAAGCCCGGGTCCACGAACGACGCCTGCGCGCTGTACGAGCGAGCCGGTCCGTCGTCGTCGCCGGCGGGGGCGTCCAGGGACGCTGCGGTGTAGCCGGCGGAAGCGGTCAGGCCCTCCGCGACCTCCTCGACGCTCGTCCCGGTGAGGGTGGCGAGTTCGGCCTTGGTGGGTTCGCGATCGTGTTCGGTGGTGAACGCGTCGCGGGCCCTGGCCAGCTCCAGGCGCAGTTCCTGCAAACGGCGCGGGACGTGCACCGCCCAGGAGGTGTCACGGAAGAAGCGCTTGATCTCGCCGGAGATGGTGGGGATGGCGAAGGTGGGGAATTCGTACCCGAACGCCGGATCGAACCGGTCGATGGCCTTGATCAGGCCTATCGTGCCGACCTGGACCATCTCCTCCGCGGTCTCGCTGCGCGCCCGGAATCGCCCGGCGACGTAGCGCACGAGCGGGATGTTGACCTCGATGAGGGTGTTGCGCACGTACTGGTACTCGTGCGTGCCCTCCTCCAGCACCTTCAGCCGATCGAAGAGCACCTTGGACATCGCCCGGGCGTCCGTCGCCGTCATGTTCGCCATCTCCTCCGTCGTCGGGAGGCCGACGGAGGGCATGTGCCGTTCGGTGGCGGTCGTCTCGGTCGTGCTCACGGTACTCGGGCTCATCTGGGCATCCCCTTCGTTGGTCGGATGGACGCGGGTGCTACCTGCCCGGCACCGCGTCGGGTACACCCGTTTGCAGTAGTGGGTCTTGTCACCGATCCCGCCGCCACCGCCGGAGTGCCGGCGTTTCCGTTGCGCGACAACCCTCGCGGGAGATGGGCGCGGTATGTCGGCGGAAACGGCGGAGGCCCGGCGTGACCGAGGTGTGGATTCCCTGCGGATCACAGCGGCCCCGGCCGTGGCGCGGCACCTGCCCCCGGAATCGAAATTCATCTCGGGACCGCGGCGTCACCGGGCGCCGTTTCGGAAAATGGCCGAGGACGCCGAAACGGGCCGTGGGGCGGAGCCGGGTCTACGCGGAGGCCCACGGCCCCGGTTAAATGGGGGGCCGAGGGGGGGGGGCGGCCTACAACGGGGGCAAGCGCCACCGGCG
>NZ_JBIWJT010000072.1:0-12562 GCF_044765325.1 Embleya sp. NPDC127516
GCTTCGGCGATGCGGTCGATGAGGTTGTCGCGGATCTCCTCCAGCCTGCCGCGTTGGGCTGGGTCCGGCCGGAGGAGTGAACATCTGACGCATGCTTCTCTGAACCATCGGTAGCGGTTGCGGATTACGTCTCGTCGGGGCAGATTGCGGCGCTCAGCGCGCGCAGGGCGTCATCGTATTGGCGACGGTCGAACTGGAACGGACCGAAGGCCGTGTACTCGCGGGTCTTGCGATGAGGTTGCTCAAAGGAGTCCCAGATCACGGAGTCGGTCGTCGCGGTGATGCGGGCCATGAGCGGCCAGCAGTACCACACACCACAATCGCAGCCCAGAACGGGTGTCTTCGGCCCCATCACATCGGTGGATCGTCCGAGGAAATGGTCCAGGATAGAGCCCTGGACGTTGTCCGGAATCAGACCGCCATAGGCGTCGCCTGCGGGCTGCATCCCGGCGGCGATCTCGAACCTGTCGATCAGCTCCGTCAGTGATGCTCCGTCTATGCATGGGACGATTAGGAGGGCGCCGCCGTTACCATACTGCTGGCAGTCGAACCGGATGTCATTGCTGGTCATCCAGTGATTGTGTCAGCGAAGCCGCTCCCTCCACCTGTGTAATTTGAGCTGGGGCTATGCGTGGCATGCCGAGGTCGATCGCCGTACCGCCGGAAGTTTGTCGGTCCATGTGCACGAGCTTTTCTTCAGCGCCGGCCAGGCTGACCCGGAGCCCTTCGACTTCTCCGAGCCAGCCTTCGCGCTCGGCCTCGGCGATGCGGGCGATGAGGTTGTCGCGGATCTCCTCCAACCGGCTGCGCTGGGCCGGGTCCGGCCGGAGGAGCGAGCAACGAACGCAAGCGTGTTCATGAACACAAGGGCTTGAAAAGGCGCGACCGCAGGTGCCGATGGAGACCTTGCGCTTCTCGAAGTGCGCGAGGAAAGCGTCCCATTCCTCCTCGGTGGGGGTCCGATACTCTTCGCTGGGCCGGGCAGCCCGGCGACGGGCGATGAAGGCGCGGTGAGCCTCGATGGTCTCGGTCGGGTAGATCGCCTTGTAGCCCATCGTCGTGTCAAGACTCCGATGCCCGCAGAGCACTTGCGCGATGTGCGGTGGCAGACCGTTCATGATGGCGTCGGTCACGAAGATCCTGCGGAAGTCGTGCGGGGAGAAGACGAGCGGTTCGCCGCCGGCATCGGTCAGGCCCGTGGTGGCCAGCACGTCGATCAGAAGCTTGCGGAGCGCGGTCGGAGTGAAAGCGCGGTGTTCGGTGCCGATATCGCGTTGGAACAGCAGCGGCATCGGCGGGTTCCAGACCCGCTCGTGGACGTCGTAGGAGGTCACCAACGGGATCACGCGGCTGCTTCCTCGCAGGCGGCGGATGATGGTGGAGAGGACGTCCGCCAGTTCCGGGCTGACCAGCAGGAGCCGTTCGCTGTCGGTCTTGGAGGGAGCGACCTGCAGCAGGGGCACGACTTCGCCCGTGCTGGGGAGCCGGTATTCGGTGATGCTGTGGTGGGTCAGCTCCAGGAGTTCCTCGTTGCGGATGCCGGTCAAGCGCAGGACCTCGATCGCGGCGAAGGCCCAGAAGGCTTCGGTCTCCTCGTATGTGAGGTTCCGGCGCCGCCCGGTCGAGGTCTCCTCGGCCCAGATCAGGTGCCCGGCGGCCTTGGGCGCGACGGCTCTGCGCAAGACCCCGGCGGTGTTGGGGACCAGATCCCCGGGCCGGGTGTGCTCGGCGGCAGCCAGTAGTTCGGCTGCGGCGCGGCGCTTGCGGTCGGCGGTGTCGGTCAGCACCGGCAGGACGGGAAGCCGTTCGCGGGTGCGCTGATCCATCCGGGCCTTGCGGTGTTTGCGGTCCTTGGCTTTGCTGATCTCCTCGTCGCTGATCGGGCAGGGCACCACCCACGCTGCCCAGCCGGCCGGCTCTTCCGCAGCCCAATGGGCGATGTCCAGATAGAAAGCGCGGACGCGGATGAGCTCGTCCTTGGCGTTCAGCCGGGGGCTGGCGATCTCGACGGCGGTGCCGTCCGGACCGATCGTTGTGCGCTTCTTGGTTGCGATGTCCGTCTTCCAGGCCCGGGCCAATGCCGGTGGCAGCCGCAGGGAGTCGATGCCCGGTGAGAGCACTTCGACCCGGGTCCAGAACAGCCCGGCCAGCGTCCGCGACACCGCGTCCAAACTGGTGTAGTCCAACGACGGTTGCCGTTCGCGCAGGTAGTCCACGATCAGGTCGCGGACCGGGCGGCACTGGATCGGATAGCGACCCACGAGTTCTTCGATGCTCAGCCGGCCGGCGGCAAGCCCGAACGCCCGGATCGTGGCCGGGGCGTCCTCGGGGAAGCCACCCAAGGCACGCAGCCGAAGGTAGAAGTCGACTTTGCGCTGACCCCCGCGGACATGGACCCGACGCAGGGTGTCGACCAGCTCCACGCAGTCGCCGACGGTGATGTCAGCGATCGACCCGCCCTTGCATACCAGGAGCATCGCGATCCGGGTCGCCGCGATAGTGGCCTCGCCCCGGGCGCTGGCCGGCCCGGACTCGGCCAGCTGCGCCAGCCGTGCGAACCCTTCGGGGTCGCGGACCTCGGCCATGACCGGAGCCAGGTGCTTGTGGGTGCGGGTGAGCATCCAGGCCAGGTCGGGACGGATGACGTCGCCGCAGGCCAGCATCAGAAGCCCGGAGGTCAGGTCAACGCGCTCATACGACGGTGATGGCCCGCTGTGGCGCAAGAATTCCAGCGGGAGATCCGTCCAGTCAGCGCCGGGGATGTCCTCGGCGCGGCTGGCCTTCCACCGCTGCTGCCAGGTGTCCCCGGGGAGGCTTGACAGCCAGCGCAGAAGTTTGGTGACCCCGCGCCGTCGCCCGGCCCGGGTGGCGTTGGCCGCTGGCAAGAATGGTGGCGCTGTCAGCCGCCGCAGCACCTCGTCCGCCGACTGCGCTGTCGTCGGCCACCGTGCCTCTGCGGAGCGGGGCGGGAACCGTTCCCGCAGTACGTTGTTCCGTGCTCGGGCCTGGTCGACTGTTGCATTTGAGGTCTGCAGTTGTCGGCGGGTCGAGTGCTTCGTGGTGGTGGTCATGAAGACCGTCCGAACAGCACGTCCAAGGCTTCCGGGTTGTAGCCGGGTGCGGGAGGCGGCGGCACCGGTTTGGTTTGCCGGTCTGCCTGCCGGGCGTGGTGGGCCAGCACCTCGGCCACGACCTCGTCCTGGCGCGGCGCGAGGTAAATCTCGGTCGTGGTCAGATGCGCGTGCCCGAGGACCCACTGCACGTCGGTCAGCGTCAGCGCCGGGTCGCGCACCATGCGGGCGGCGGCGCTGTGGCGAAGGTCGTGAAGGGTCCAGTCCGCGCCAAAGGTTGCGTTTACCCGCTCGAACATGCGAGCGTCCACCACACGGGCTGCGTCCGACCCCTCGGCACCAGCCCGTGCAGCTCCTGCTGGTAGAGCCGCAGCCATACGAACGCATCTGCCGAGGCTGGCACCTGCTGCCGTGCTCGGGAGCCTTTCCGCACAACGCTGATCAGCTGCTGCCCAGGGTCGATGTCGCACTGCCGGACGCCGATCAGCTCAGAGGCCCGGACTCCGCTGGAGATCCAAAACGCGATCATTGCCCGGTCCCGGTTCGACCGCAGCGCCGCGAACAGCGAGTTGAACCACTCGTCCGGGATCGAGCGCGGAATCCGGCGTGGAACCGTGGGCCGGTAGCGGCCGGTCCGCTCTGGCGCCCAGGCGTCCATCGGGTTGTGGTGTGCGTGCGCGCGGCTGGAACGACGAGCCAGGTCCAGCGGGAACGGGTTGAGCAACGGCCCGGATCCGGCGTCACGGTGCAGGTCGTAGAACTTGCGCAGCACCGTCTCGCTGTGGGCGACGGTCGACGGGGCGTAGCCGAGCCCAGGGCTCGTCTTCCCGGTCACGGGGTTCGGGGCGCCGATGGTGCGGGCCGGCCGCCGCTTGACCGCGGTTGCTCGCGGCTTGACCGTCAGCTGGATCCAGCAGCTGAAATCGCGAGCGTCCACGCGTGTCGCTCGATCCCACGGCACTTTGACCGCGTGCAGGAACCGCCACCAGCGCAGCAGGTCCATGCCGTAGGAGCGGACGGTCGCGGCCGCCTTCCCGGCTGCGAGCAATTCTTGGAAGAACACCGCGACTGGCGCCACGGCCGCGCCGTCGGCGTCGAGGAGCCGGTATGGCTCGTACCGGTCGCTGGTCTCCACCAGTCGACCCCACGGAGGAACGGCCAATCTCGATAGGTCCCGGTCGGGCACACGATCGTTCATCACGACCGCAGACCGTACTGGGCCGCAACCTCACCTGTGCCCTGAACTGCACAATCGATCTGGTTCGTTCAGTCAACGGGGCGTCAGATGTTCCCTCCTCCGACCGGACCCAGCCCAACGAGGCCGGATGGAGGAGATCCGCGACAACTTGATCGCCCGAGTTGCCGAAGCCGAGCGGGAAGGCTGGCTCGGCGAGGTCGAAGGACTCCGTGTCAGCCTCGCCGGCGCCGAGGACAAGCTCGCCCAAATTGACCGCAGGCCCCGCAACGGCACTGCCGTTGACCTTGGCCTGCCCAACCTCCGAGATCAACAGGGGAAGCGCCATGACCTCCCCACCGACGACAGTTCGTCAAACGGGCCAGCCCTCTGACCTATACCGCACCAAGGAATCCCGGATCGACCGGGCCCATCTGCTGGGCGAAGTCAGCGGCGGCTCCGAGGACTTCACGCATCGGCACGGGACGGCGACTGGTGGCCGCAAGGTCCGCTTGAGCCTCCTGTGACCACAGAAACGGAATCACCGAGATGCCCTGCGAGAAGGACAACGAGGTCGCCTCCTCACGCCAGCCTGGCCAGCGCAGCCCTTCATAGAACTTCTCCAGCCGTCCGGACAGCATCCAGGAGATCCATACCGAGTGACCCATCTCCATCGCTTCCCACTCCAACGTGTCGGGGGCGAAGTAGGTCATCTGTCCTGGGGCACCGGGCCGGCCCGCCGCTTCCGGGTCGTGGCCGTTCAGCGCGAACACCCCACCCAACACGTCGTGGCCGACGACCAGGCCCTGCGTCGGATGCCAGGCAGGGTCGAAATTGGCGGGGAACGCATTGACTCGGGCAAGGCTTGGCAGACTGCCGTCGTCCTCACCCGACCCGCCGCCGAACACACGAACCCATCCGTCATCGAGGACCAGGCCGCCGCTGTTCAACGACACGGCGCCGAGCGCTGATCGGGCCGTGACTTGCATCTGCAGCAGGCACCGACGGCTCTCGCCCCGGTCAGCGGGCAGCAGCTTTACCGGAACAGTGCTGGCCGCGACCAGCGCCTGCAACTCGGGCCAGGCCGGATCGTCCACGTTGATCAGCTCATCAGTTCCACGCACCCGATGATGGTCCCAGTGCTGCCGGACGTCTCCGACACCAGGTTCGACGGACAGATTCCTACGCAGGGCGACACAGGCTCCCGAAGTTCAGAGAAGCAGGCGTGCTCGTGGCTGCAGGGGGTCGCGTAGGGGCGGCCGCAGTTGCCGAGTTCGAGCTTCCGCTTGTCGAAGTGCTCCCGCCTACGAAAATCTTGCCAGAGCCACATTCAGACGTACGCCGACACCCGGGCCAGCGTGGCGAGCCGGTCCTCGATGTGGGCGGGCTCAAGCGGCATCACCACATGGAGTTCCAGTCCCTGGTCGCGGGACGCCTCTCCGGCAGAGGCGTGTGTAGCTCGCAAAGCCTGGAGGAGTCGGTGGAGATCGTCGCCCGGTGAGGCGTGCGCGTCGGGGTCGACCGGCCCCAGGGCACAGCCGATCCAGCCCAGGGCATCCATCAGATCCTTCGTCGGAGAGGTCGTGCGCGGCCGCTGCCACCACCGAGCCGTCAAGAGGGCGGATCGTCGGCGCATCCCTCAGCCTCCGCTCAGGGGCCGCCGTCGGCCACCGAACGGCGGAACGGGTCCGGATCGAGCAACCGCCGCAGGATGCGGGTCGATCCGGCACCGTCGCGGTCGACCCGGCACAGCCAGGGCACCGAGGACACCACGCGGTCGAGTGCAGGGGTGACGCACGCGGCGAGGACGGCACGCAGGGCGTCGGGCACGGGTCCTCGACCAGACACGACCACCCCGGGCGGCGCCCACCCGGACCTCGGCCCGGCGACCGGGGTCCGCAGGGCGCGGGTGAAGGCGGCATGCTCGTGTCGGTGTTCCCGGGCCGACTGCGCGATGGCCATGACGACAATGCCCGACGCGACGGCGTGGATCGGGAAGGAAGCGGTGCGGGGCCACCGGGCAGACCTGCCTTGATCAGCCGTTCTACTTCTTCACGGGCATCGGTGGCATCGGCACGCCGTCAGCGTATCGACGTGGCGCAACGGCATTTCGACGGCGAATCACACCGAGCCACCAGCCCACCCGCCGGATCGCGGAACGAATCTCGGCCACACGTCTCGAAGTCGTCGAACCAGGCGCTGGGTTCGTGACCGTGCCCGTCCGGCGATAGGGTCGCCCGGACCATCAACAGGGGGGTGTCCATGAGGCGTCGCGAACGCGGTTTCCTGGCGGGTCTGCTGCTCGCGGTGACCGTCACGACGGGGTGCACCGAGCAGGACAACGGCGGGCGGGCGCCGGTCACCGCGCCGAATCCCCCTGCAACGACGGCGAATCCGATAGCGGGGGCACCTGACGCGGGTCCCCCCTCGTTCGGGCCGGGCATCGCGACCGTCATGTGGTGTGGCATGTCGGGGGACTCCCCTTTCCCGACCGTCGCGATCCTGTCGTCGTACCGGATCGCCGACGGCGCGAGGACGGGCGAGCGGACGATCTCGTTCGGCTCCGCGCATGCGGAACCCGACTACCTGTGCTCCCCCGCGGACGAGCAACGATCCGCCCAGCAGGTGCGGCAACTCTTCGACCGGAACCACACCCTGGTGGCGGGCACCGTTCCGGGGCCACCCGGTCGAGGACACCGCGCCGCGGCGTTCGACCTGACCACCGGCCGCCCCGTCGGCCCCCCGCCTCCCGCGGACGAGTTCGCCTCCTCGGCCGCGCAATCGGAGTCGGCGCCCCTGTTCGGACCCGGTACCGACACCCTGTGGTACCAGGCCGCGGACAAACGCGTCCTCTCGCGCGATCCCCGCAACCCCACGACGCCACCGAGGGAACGCGGACGCTCGAGCACGAACTCGTTCCTTCTTTTCGGCGAGACCGTGTGGACCCCGGCCACCGACGTCGAGATGGTCTCCCCTGCGGGGGACGTGGCCGTGGCCTACGAGCACCGACGCGGCATGCGTCTGGTCCGCAACGTCCGGGGATCGGGGGTTGACCCCGCGTGGTGTCGGCGGGTTCCGTTTCGGGACGATGCGCGGATGGAGGATCAGTCGCGGGCGTCGTCGTCCGACCGAGGTGTCGTCTTGATCGGGGAAGAGGCCGCGTTGGCCCGCGCGGGGGTGGACCTTCGCGTGTACGGCGTCGGGGGCGCGCTGGTCGCCGTGGGGGGCTCGGCGGTCGTGGTGATCGCGGAGGTCGGGGACGATCCGGAGGCCACCGGTGTGCGCAACGGGCGCACGCTTGAGATCGTCGGTCCGGGTCCGCGGGCGGTCTCGGAGCGTCTGTTCGGTCCGGGCCCCGATGCCCCGGGCTTTTGGAGGTTCTCCGACGATCGTCCGATCCATCTGTTCGTGCGCACCACCCGGGGTCTGATCGACCTCGGCAGCGGCAGCGTCACCAGCGGGGAGATGAGCCTGGACGGTTTCGTCGCCTGCACGGTGTGGATCGAGCGTCCGCTGGATCCGGAAGTCCTGGACCTGGTCCGCCCGCCGAGCCCGCACGGCGCACTGCCCGACGTCGCGTGGCTGGACCACGTGAGGGGCGACCGTGCCCGGGCCCTGCGGATGTTCATCACCGGCTGGCACCCCGCGAAGCCCGGGACCACGCCTGTCGCGCCCACGGTCGATGCACCCGAACTTCCTGCAGCGCTGGCCGAGTTCCTCCGACTTGCCGAGGATCGGCCCGACATCCTGGGTGTCCAGGACTTCATCGACGCCGAGGAGGTGCGCGCCGATCCCGCCACGGGACTGTTGTGGTTCGGCCGCGAGAACCAGGGAGGCTTCGTCTGGGCGCTCGACCCCACCCTGCCGGACCCGACCGTGTGGCTGAGCGAGGACTTCGAACGGTGGTACCCCGAACGCGAACCCCTCAGCGGCTTCCTCCTCCAGTACTCCCTCCAGGAAGCCGCCCTCGGCGCCCCCTACGCCGCCTTCGGCGACGGCGTCCCCGTCCCCCTCCTCGAGGCCTGGCTCGACACCCAGTCGCGAGTGCCCCTGCGCACCTGGGCATGGCACACCGACCCCACCTCCTTCCACGTCTCCCCCGGCCTGATCACCATGATCCGAGGCGAAACCAACGACCACACCACCGGAACCGTCCGGATCGGCGCCAAACACCGCGACCTGCTGCGCCCCCTCACCGACTCGGGCATCGACTGGACCACGTTCGACGGCTGAACCGCGAACACGACCACGGACGAAAGACACGTGGCCGACGCGGCGCACGAGTGTGATGAGTCTTTGATTCGCTATAGAAGTAGGCTGTTGGTATGGCGCGCATGGGACGACCGACGGTTGACGTGGTGCTCACCGACGAGGAGCGCGAGACGCTGGTGCGTTGGTCGCGGCGGGCGACGTCCTCGCAGGCTCTGGCACTGCGTTGTCGAATCGTGCTGGCCTGCGCCGACGGTGCGTCGAACACCCAGGCCGGCAGGGACCTTTCGGTGCACCCGGTGACGGTGGCCAAGTGGCGCAAGCGGTTCGCCGCCGATCGACTGGAGGGTTTGTCCGACGAGCCCCGGCCCGGCGCCCCCCGCACCGTGGACGACGAACGGGTGGAGGACGTGATCGTCCGGACCCTGGAGTCCACCCCGAAAGGCGCCACCCACTGGTCGACCCGGTCGATGGCCCAGGCCGTCGGACTGTCGCAGTCGACCGTCTCCCGGATCTGGCGGACCTTCGGCCTCAGACCGCACATGACCGAGACGTTCAAGCTGTCCACCGACCCGCAGTTCATCGACAAGGTCCGCGACATCGTCGGGTTGTACCTCGCCCCGCCCGAGCACGCCCTGGTGCTCTGCGTGGACGAGAAGTCCCACATCCAGGCACCGGACCGCTCCGCCCCGGTGCTGCCGATGAAGCCCGGCATGCCCGAACGCCGCACCCACGACTACGTGCGCGGCGGCACCACCACCCTGTTCGCCGCGCTCGACGTCGCCACCGGCGAGGTGATCGGACAACTGCACCGGCGCCACCGGGCAACGGAGTTCAGGAAATTCCTGGTCCGCATCGACAAGGAGGTCCCGGCCGACCTGGACGTCCACCTGATCTGCGACAACTACGCCACCCACAAGACTCCGGCCATACAGAGGTGGCTGGTCGCGCACCCGCGTTTCCACATGCATTTCACCCCCACGTACTCCTCCTGGATCAACCAGGTCGAGCGTTGGTTCGGCCCCCTCGCCGACAGGAAACTCCGGCGCGGCGTCCACAGGAACGTCCAGACATTGGAACGCGACATCCGCGCCTGGATCAAACTGTGGAACGAGGAACCGCGGCCGTTCGCATGGACGAAGACCGCAGACGAAATCCTGGAACGCCTCTCCGGGTATTTGCAGCGAATCAAAGACTCATCACACTAGGTGTCAGCCCTACGCGTCGCCCATCAACCCGTCAGCAATGCGACGAGCCGTGTCATCCGCGACTTCACTCCACACCACCAAGCCCATGGAATCAAATTCCTCCAAGAGTGCCTGCCGAATCTCTTCCATCGAGCGTCCACCATGGGTCCGACGGACATTCGCAACAGCGCGTTCAAATTTCTTCAAGTGCTCTTGAACGCTCGGAATGTCCTTGTCGTACTCTGCGGGGTCCACCACTCGCGTCACCGCCAATCATTCTCGCGGCCATCCACTACGACTATAGGTTCCTGCGATAGACCTGCTGCAAGTGCGGCATCGCTTCTGGGCCGAAGATGTGCTCAAGCCTCCCGCTCACCTCATCGGTGACCCGGGTCGTTATATGCCCCTCTGCGGTCAATCGATTGTACGTGCATTTACACATACGGAAGATGAGAATCGCCGGGCGATCGCCGGTAGCCGTACGGCTACCGCCAAACGTTGCAGCAGCGCCCAGGGTATCCGAGTCGCCAGGGCTCACCCGATAAGTGAACAGGTTGCCGGGCTGCCCCACACCCCCACCGTGGGAATTCCCACGGGCTGCATCGCCGCTCAGTCCATTGGCCTCGATGTTATCGGCATGAGTTGAGCTCGTCCCATGCACGAAGTCCATAGATTCGTTGCAGTTGTGAACGAGTACTGGCGTAGTCCCCGCGAGCACATAGTACGTGTGCACACGCGCGATGGTCAGGTTGTAGGTCACCATGCGTTCGCTGCGGCCGTGGGTGGTAGTAACGGTCAAGGGGCTTCCGTCGGGCCCCAGGAGTTGCTCGCCGATGCGAAGTTCGGCCGCGTCCGTCCACAGCTTGCGGGTGGCGTTCCAGTAGGGGTGGTGCTGGGGGACGTTCCTGGCGAGTGTCTTCGGCTCCCTGGTCGGTGTCGGCGAACGGCACATCGACTTCTGTCCGGTCTCCGAGGGGCGGCACCGGCCCGTCGCCATCTCCGCGCACCGCATCGTGGCACTGACCGTCCTGCCCGGGTGGGAGCGCCGACACGACGAGACGACCTGGCAGCCCTACGAAAGCGTGTCCACCGAGGACACCGTCACCGCTTCGACTGGAGGTGGTCGACGGCTTCGACCCGTGGACTGAGGCGGTGCGGGCGATCATCTTCACGAGTTCCCGTTGGCCGGGCCGGCCGCCGAGGACAATCGACACACGGACCGGTCCCACGTGTTGCGGGCTGCAGTACGTGACATGCATGCCGGGATATGGGGACCGGGTGGCGGCTCGGACATCGGGGGGATACGCCACGGACCAGCCCGACCCGGAGCTCGCCCCGGCCTTTGTGTACGCACGCTCGGAGATCCGCGTGGACTCCGACGTCTACCTGTCCACGGACCCAGCCAAACAGCGGGAGGCCTACAGCTCCCTGCGGAGGACCGAGCACAAGCGGACACTTCTGGGCCTGGGCGCCGGCCTGCCGACGGCGTCGGGCGTACATGAGTACATCCACGCCGTCGACAAGACGGCGCACCCCGAATGGCGCGAGGCTGACGTGGTCCCCGGCCATCCGCAGTCGCTGCGCGACGAGGCGATGGCCGAGGTCGGCCGACGCGTGGGCAAGCCCGCGGACCGGGTATCCCGTAGGGACGTCGTCAGCGTCTGGGGGGAATACGCGGCCACCGACTTCGGCGAGTTCGTCCCTATCCTGGTCGCCGATGCGATCGTCAACGGGCCCCACGCCGACAGCTTCAGCCACCGCGTCTACGACCGTCTGCAGGTCGCGGTGAGCGAGTTCGAGCCCGGCCCCGGTGCGCAACTGCAGGACTGGCACGGACGGCCGCACACCCGCGACGCCCACGGCATCACCGAACTCTGGAACGAGAAACCGGTGTTGCCGCCCGCGCCGCGGGAAGAACCCAGCCAGATCCTTGCTCGGCTGATCCAGTTGCAAGAGAACATCACCCAAGCCCGCACGGCGCGGTCGGCCGCGATGCGCAGCGTGATGGCGGCCTCGGTCGGTTTCGCCCCGGTGGCCAACTCCGCGGCTCCCCCGAAGAGCCCCACCCCCGGCAGTCGCTCCTCGGATCCGGTCAACAACCCCGAGATCCTGCGCAGCCCGGCCCCGCCACTGGTCCACAAGGTTCACGGGCACAAGGAAGCGCCGGGCCTCGGGAAGTCCTTGGAGCTCAACTGAAGTCCGGCCCTGTCGGTGCACACCGCACAGGCACGACCACCTGGCACACGCCCTGCCACGTCTGATCACCACGCCCCGCGACCCGCCCCGCCGGGCGGAGGCCACCGGCCTCGACGACAAGGCCGCGGCGCGAACGCGGACGGCGAGCGCGCGGGTACGCGTCCTGGACACCGACGAACAACCCGTCCGGGCCTGCCCGCTGTGTGTACGACGCCGGACCCGCGGGGCGGGCGATGTGGCGTGGAGGTATCCGCCCGCGGACCGCGTGTGGTGCCCCCGCCACCGGTATTGGGCGAGCGAGCCCCGTCTGCCGGGCCCCCTCGACACGGGCGCGCTCCCCGAGGTGGACCTCGCGTACCGGTCCCACCGGCGCCTCGCACGACACCGCGACAACGCGGCCGCGTACGCCTGGGCCGGGGCGGTCACCACCCGCCGGCAACGACCGCGGACGCCACATGGCGCGGCGCCGGCAAGGGCGGTTGGGCCGGCTCACCGCGGGCAACCCCGCCCTGACCGCGACCGGCGGCGTCTCGGCCGTTCTCCCGGCCCGCCTCGTGGTCACCTATCCCGAAACCGTCGCCCTCGCCCGCGCGTTGACCACACTCCCCCGGGCCGTCCTGCGGGACACACCTCAGAGGGCGTTTAGTGTGGGCGAATTACTCCTTATGCCCTAGTAGGTTCCTCGCCAGGTTGGTGTGGTCTCGTCCGTGATGCGCTTGGCGAGG
>NZ_JBIWJT010000073.1:0-12506 GCF_044765325.1 Embleya sp. NPDC127516
CCCACATCCAAGACACCACCACCCTCAACGCCCACTACTGGTACGACAACCTCCGCAACCCCGTCCTCCTCCAACCCACCATCGAACAACTCACCCACAACAACCACCACATCTACATCGAGTCCAGCCCCCACCCCGTCCTCACCCACGCCATTTCCGACACGGCCAACAACCCCAACGTCCACGTCGTGGAAACCCTCCGCCGCGACCAAGGCACCCACCACCGCTTCACCACCAGCCTGGCAACCCTGCACACCCACGGCGTTTCCCGAGCGCTGGCCACGCACATCCCCCCGCCGTCCGCGTCGGGCACCCCCGATCCCGGGTTGCCGACGTACGCCTTCCAGTACCGGGACTACTGGCTCGACACCCCGGCCGTCGCCAAGGACCCGAGTGGGCTCGGACTCGTCTCGACGGAACACGAGTTCCTCGGGGCGGCGGTCGAACTCGCCGACGGTGGACCGCTGGTACTGACCGGCCGGGTCTCGCTCGCCACCCACCCGTGGTTGGCCGATCACGCGGTCCTGAACACCGTGCTGCTGCCCGGCACCGCGTTCGTCGATCTCGCGCTGCACGCCGCCGAGCTCGGTGACACACCGAACCTCGAAGAACTCGTCCTGGAGAACCCCCTCGTCGTCCCGGCGATCGGCGCCGTCCGGCTCCAAGTTGCCGTCGCCGCCCCGGACGACACCGGCCGGCGCGCCGTCACCATCCACTCCCGCAGCGACGACGCGAACACCGACCAACCCTGGACCCGGCACGCCGCGGGCACCCTGGCCCCCGACCCACTCGGCGCCACGGCAGCGACGTTCGACGCGACGAGTTGGCCGCCTGTCGATGGCGTGCCGATCGACGCCGACGAGTTGTACGGGACGCTGGCCTCCGCTGGTTACGGATACGGCTCGGTATTCCAGGGGGTTCGCGCCGCCTGGCAGGTCGGCGACGATCTCTTCGCCGAGGTGAGCCTGCCCGAGGGCACCGACCCGGCTGCCTTCGGGCTCCACCCCGCGCTGCTCGATGCCGCGCTCCACCCGATGGCGCGCGACCTCCTGTCTCGCGACGACGAACGAGGGGACGCGGACGACGCGACCGACGGATCGATCCGGTTGCCCTTCTCCTGGCGCGGTGTTCGGCTGCACGCCGCCGGTGCACGTTCGTTGCGGGTTCGGCTTGCGCGCGTGGGCGACGGGGTCGTTGCGCTCGACGTCGCCGACGCGGTCGGCGCGCCCGTGGTCTCGGTCGGCGCGCTGGCGACTCGGGCGATCTCGCCGGAGCACCTCGCCGCGTTGGCCTCGGCGGGACAAGGCGACACCCCACACCGGCACGAGGCGCTGTTCCGGCTCGACTGGACGCCGCTCTCGTTGACCTCGGCCGACGGCTCGTCGACCGACGAGGCCGACAGGCCGATCCGGTCCACCTCGTCCACTGGTTCAGCCGACCCCTACGCCTCCGTTCCGCCCGTCCTGACCCCTGACGAACTGCTGCACTGGCTGGGCCGTTTCGACAATGGCGCCGAGCAGCCGGCGGTGCTCGTGCTGGACGCCGCGACACCGGTCGCGTCGGGTACGGACGGCGACTCCGCCGACCCGGCCGCCACCGTACGGACGATCACCCGGCGCACGCTCGCGCTCCTTCAGGAGTGGGCGGCGAACGAGCAGCTCACCGGCATTCGACTGGCCGTCCTCACCCGAGGTGCCGTCGGCACCCACCCCGGCGAGGACGTGGCCGACCTGCCGGGCGCCACGCTCTGGGGCCTACTGCGCTCCGCGCAGTCCGAGAACCCGGATCGCTTCATCCTCGTCGACACCGACGGCAGTGCCGAGTCGCAGCGTGTGCTTCGGCTCGCGCTGGCCACCGGTGAACCCCAACTCGCGCTGCGACATGGGCAGGCGTTCCTGCCGCGTCTGACCCGTCCGGTGGCCGACGAGGTCCTGGCGGTGCCCGCGGACGGTGCCAACTGGCGGTTGGCGTCCGCGCATACCGGCACCCTGGAGGATTTGTACCTGGAACCCGCGCCCGAGGCCCTCGAACCACTGGGCGAGGGACAGGTTCGGCTGGAGGTGCGGGCCGCCGGCCTGAACTTCCGGGACATTCTGATCGGCCTCGACATGGTGCGCGGCGACTCCCGGCCGCCGGGCGGCGAGGGCGCCGGCGTGGTTCTGGAGGTCGGCCCGGGCGTGAGCGATCTGGCCCCCGGCGACCGGGTGATGGGCCTGCTGCCGGGCGGTGTCGGGCCGATCACGGTCGCCGACCACCGGGTGCTCACCCAGGTGCCGAACGGGTGGACGTACGCCGAGGCGGCGGCTGTTCCGGTGGTGTTCCTGACCGCGTACTACGGCCTGGTCGACCTCGCCGAAGCACAACCGGGCGAAACACTCCTCGTCCACGCCGCCACCGGCGGCGTCGGCATGGCCGCCGTACAACTCGCCCACCACCTCGACCTCGACGTCTACGGCACCGCAAGCCCCTCCAAATGGAACACCCTCCGCGCCCAGGGACTCGACGACACCCACATCGCCAACTCCCGCACCCTCGACTACGAACACACCTTCCACACCGCCACCCACCACCACGGCGGCATCGACATCGTCCTCAACTCCCTCGCCCACGAACACGTCGACGCCTCACTCCGCCTCCAACAACCCGGCGGACGCTTCCTCGAAATGGGCAAAACCGATATCCGCGACCCCCACACCATCACCACCCGACACCCCGGCATCACCTACCGGGCCTATGACGTCCTCGACCCCGGCCTGGATCGGGTCAAGGAAATGCTGGTCGCAATCCGCGAGTTGTGCGACAGCGGGGCGATCCGGCCGCTGCCGGTGACCGCCTGGGACATCCGCCGTGCACCCGAGGCCTTCCGCTACCTCAGCCAGGCCCGACACACCGGCAAGGTCGTCCTCACCCTCCCCCGCCCCCTCGACCCCAACGGCACCATCCTGATCACCGGCGGCACCGGCACCCTCGGCAGCCACACCGCACGACACCTCATCACCCGACACGGCGCCAAACACCTCCTGCTGACCAGCCGCAGCGGACCGGATGCCGTTGGCGCCACAGCACTCCAAGAGGAACTCACCGCACTCGGCGCCCGGATCACCATCACCGCATGCGACGCCGCCGACCGCACCGCGCTCACCAAACTCCTCGACGCCATCCCCTCGGCGCACCCGCTCACCGCCGTGATCCACACCGCGGGCACGCTCCGGGACGCGGTCCTCGGCGGGCTCACCGACGACCACGTCGATGCCGTGCTCCGTCCGAAGGTCGACGCCGCGTGGAACCTGCACGAGCTGACCCGCGACCACGACCTCGCGCGCTTCGTCCTCTACTCCTCGGCCGCGGGCACCCTCGGCAATCCGGGTCAGGCCAACTACGCCGCCGCCAACACCTTCCTCGACGCGCTCGCCCACCACCGACACACCCGCGGCCTTCCCGGCAGTTCGCTCGCCTGGGGGCTGTGGGCCGAGAGCAGCGGGATGACCGGCCATCTCGACGACTCGGACGTCGAGCGACTCGCGCGCACGGGCTTCCTGCCCATCACCAGCGCGCAGGGCATGGCGTTGTACGACGAGGCGGCGGATCTGCGGCATCCGGTGCTCATCCCGTTCCCGCTCGACCTGGCGACGTTGCGCACCCGGGCGGGTGACGGGGTACCCGCGGTACTGCGCGGCCTGGTGCGGGCGCGGCTCCGCCGCGCGGCCGAGGCGCCCGCGGCACCCGGCGACATCTCGGCCTCGCTCGCGGACCGGCTGCGCGCGTTGCCCCCCGACGACGCGCGGGAGCGGTTGCTCGAACTGGTACGCGCCCAGGCGGCGGCCGTGCTCGGGCACTCGGCGTCCGAGTCCGTCGAGGCGGAGAAGGCGTTCAAGGAACTGGGCTTCGACTCGCTCACCGCCGTCGAGTTGCGCAACCGGCTCAACATCGCGACCGGCCTGCACCTGCCCGCGACGCTGGTCTTCGACCACCCGACGCCGAGCGTCCTGGCCGAGTTTCTGCGTACCGAGTTGGTGCCCGCCGACGCACCCGCGCTGCCGCTGCTCGCCGAGGTGGATCGGTGGGAGGCGGCGCTGGCCACCGCCGTGCCCGACGACGGGACCAGGGAACGTTTGGCCGCCCGGCTGGCGGACTTCGTGGTCCGGCTCAACGAGTCGGCGAGCCGTACCGGTGCCCCGGGCGGCGACGCCGCGGTGGCCGAGAAGATCGACGCAGCCTCCGACGACGAGATCTTCGACTTCATCGACAACGAGCTCGGCATCTCCTGAATCACCCGTTCCGACCACAGTGACTTCGCGGTTTCGCGTTAGGGAGTGTTACGCCAGATGGCCAACGAGGAGAAGCTTCGCGACTATCTCAAGCGGGTGACCACGGACCTGCACCAGGCCCGTCGCCGACTGCACGAGGTGGAGTCCGAGAAGCACGAGCCGATCGCGATCGTGGGCATGGCCTGCCGGTTCCCCGGCGGCGTCGACACCCCCGAGGGGCTCTGGCGGTTGGTCGCGGACGGCACCGACGCCATCGGCGGGTTCCCCGCCGGGCGCGGCTGGGACCTGGACGGGCTGTACGATCCCGACCCGGAACACCCCGGGACCTCCTACGCCCGGACCGGCGGCTTCCTGGAGCGCGCGGACGGCTTCGACGCCGCGTTCTTCGGGATCAACCCCCGCGAGGCCGCGGCCACCGACCCGCAGCAGCGGCTGTTGCTGGAGACGGCCTGGGAGACCTTCGAGCGGGCCGGGATCCGGCCCTCGGCGCTGAGCGGCAGCGACACCGGTGTCTTCGTCGGCGCCATCGCGCAGGACTACGCGCCGCGCCTGCACCAGGCACCGGAGGCATTGGAGGGCTATCTGCTGACCGGGAACACCACGAGCGTGGCGTCCGGTCGCCTGTCCTACACCTTCGGTCTCGAGGGTCCCGCGGTGACGGTGGACACGGCCTGCTCGTCGTCCCTGGTCGCGCTGCACCTGGCGGTCCAGTCGCTGCGACAGGGCGAGTGCTCGCTCGCGCTCGCGGGTGGTGTCACGGTGATGGCCACTCCGGGGCTGTTCGTGGAGTTCAGCAGGCAGCGCGGGCTCTCCCCCGACGGGCGGTGCCGCTCGTTCGCCGGCAGCGCGGACGGTACCGGGTTCGCCGAAGGCGTCGGACTGGTGCTGGTCGAGCGGTTGGCGGACGCACGACGCAATGGGCACCACGTACTCGCAGTGATCCGCGGCTCGGCGGTCAACCAGGACGGCGCGAGCAACGGACTCACCGCGCCCAACGGCCCGTCCCAGCAGCGGGTGATCCAACAGGCCCTCACGAGTGCCGGATTGACGCCGGATCAGGTCGACGCGGTGGAGGCGCACGGCACCGGCACCACCTTGGGTGACCCGATCGAGGCCCAGGCGCTGATCGCCACTTACGGGCAGGACCGCCAGGGCGGGCCGCCGCTTCGGCTCGGCTCGATCAAGTCGAACATCGGACACACCCAGGCGGCGGCGGGCGTCGCCGGGGTGATCAAGATGGTGCTGGCCCTGCGGCACGGGGTGTTGCCCAAGACGCTGCACGTGGACGAGCCCGCGCCGCACGTCGACTGGTCGGCCGGCACGGTATCGCTGTTGACCGAGGCGGAACCATGGCCCGAGACCGACCATCCCCGCCGCGCGGGCGTCTCCTCCTTCGGGATCAGCGGCACCAACGCCCACGTGATCCTGGAACAGACCCCCGAACCCGAGCCCGCCGAGGAGGCCGCGGCGGATCCCGAGCGTCCGGACACCGGTTCGACCGCCGCGCGGACGAACGAGGACGACCCGGCCACCGCGGCGGTGTCGCCGTCGGGGCCCCTGCCGTGGGTGTTGTCCGCCCGCACGCCGCAGGCACTGCGGGAGCAGGCCGAGCGGCTGCACGCGTACGTCACGGCACATCCCGACGCCGACCTCACCGCGATCGCGGGCACGCTCGCGACCCGGCGAACCGTCTTCGACCGGCGCGCGGCCGTCGTGGGCATCCGTCGCGACGACTTCCTGGCCGGGCTGTCCGCCCTCGTACAGGACCGAAGCCTGCACACCGCGGTAAACGGCCATCGGCTCGCCGGACCCGGCCGGACGGCGTTCATGTACACCGGGCAGGGCAGCCAACGACCGAGCATGGGCGCCGAACTCCGCGCCGCGTACCCGGTGTTCGCCGACGCCTTCGACGAGGTCGTCGCCCATCTCGATCCGCACCTGGACACGCCTCTGCGCGAGGTGATCGACCACCACCCCGAACTCCTCGACCAGACCCGCTACACCCAACCCGCACTCTTCGCCCTCCAAACCGCACTCCACCACCTCCTCACCCACCACGGCATCACCCCCGACTACCTCATCGGCCACTCCATCGGCGAACTCACCGCCGCCCACCTCGCCGGAGTCCTCACCCTCCCCGACGCCGCCACCCTCGTCACCACACGCGCCCGCCTCATGCAAACCGCACCCACCGGCGGCACCATGATCGCGGTCAGCGCCGCGCCCAACGAGCTGGCCGAACTCCTCGACGGACACCAGCACCTGGTCTCCGTCGCCGCCCACAACGCGCCTCGGGCCACGGTGATCTCCGGCGATCGAGAGCTCTGCCTCCGCATCGCCGAACAGGCCCGCGCGGCCGGTCACAAGACCAAGGAACTCAAGGTCAGCCACGCGTTCCACTCACCCCACATGGAGCCGATCCTCTCCGAGTTCCACGCCGTGGCCGCCGACCTGACCTACCACTCCCCCCACACGCCCCTGATCTCCAACACCACCGGGACGATCGCCACCGCCGAGCAACTCGCGGATCCCGGCTACTGGACCAACCACATCCGCCACGCCGTGCACTTCCACGACGGCATCACCACCCTCCACCGCGAAAACGTCACCACCTACCTGGAGTTGGGTCCGGACACCACGCTCACCGCGCTCGCTCGGGAGACCGTCGAGAGTCTGCGGTCGGACGACACGGCCCAGGACACCTCGCCGGCCTTCATCCCGACCTCGCGCCGTGAGCAGCCGGAGCCGGAGATTCTCGTCACCGCCGTCGCGCATGCCCGGTTGTTCGCGCGAACTCCGGTATGGGGCACAGTGGTTCCGTCAAAAGCCGGGTTCGTGGACGATCTCCCGTCCTACCCCTTCCAGCACGAGAGCTACTGGCTCGAAGCACGCGCGGGTGCCGATGTCGCCGCCGCCGGGCTGGACGCGAGCGACCACCCGCTCCTCGCCGCCGCACTCCCCCTCGCCGACAACGACGGACTCATCCTCACCGGACGCCTCTCCCGCACCACCCACCCCTGGCTCACCGACCACACCGTCCTCGACACCACCCTGCTCCCCGGCACCGCCTTCATCGACCTCGTGATCCAGGCGGGCGACCGGGTCGGGTGCGACACGATCGAGGAACTGACCCTGGAGGCACCGCTGGTGCTCCCGGTCCGGGACGGGGTGGATCTCCAGCTCACCATCGCCGGCCCGGACGAAGCGGGACGGCGTACCGTCACCATCCACTCCCGACCGACCGGCGGGCCCGGCGGTCGCGGGGGTCACGGCGCCGGCGCCGAGTCGGCCTCATGGACGCGGCACGCCACCGGTGTCCTGGCCGAGCGCGGGGGCGCCGCACTCGGCACGGCCGATGACGACGCGGCGGCCGAGGTCTGGCCGCCCGCCGGGGCCGAGGCACTGCCCGTGGGTGACCTGTACGAGCGGCTGGCCGAGCGCGGCTACGCCTACGGTCCGACCTTCCAGGGCGTGCGCGCGGTCTGGCGGCTGGGCGGCGAGCTGTACGCCGACGTCCGCCTGCCCGAGGACCGGGCGGGCGACGCCGCGGGATACGGGCTGCACCCCGCTCTCCTCGACGCGGCACTGCACCCGTTGGTGCTGGACACCCTCGCGGGCGACGCGCCCGAACCGGACGGCGTGCGCCTCCCGTTCACGTGGTCGGAGGTGACCCTGCACGCGACCGGCGCGACCGCGCTGCGCGTACGGCTCACCCCGACCGGGACGGACCGGATCGCGCTGTCGGCCACCGACGAGGCGGGCGCACCGGTCGCCGCGGTCGAGGCGCTCGTACTACGGTCGATCGCAGCCGATCGGCTCACCGCGGTCACCGAGGACACCGGCCGAGACTCCCTCTTCCACCTGGACTGGCTCGCCGCGCCGGCCCCCGAAGGCAAGCCGGCCGGCGTCCCGTTCGCGGTCCTGGGTGCCGACCCGCACGGCATCTCCGCGTCCGCCGACGCGGTGTACGCCGACCCGGCCGCGGTGGCGACCGCGATCGCGAACGGCGATCCGGTACCGGGGCTGGTCGTCACAACGCCGATCGTCGACCCGGGTGACGACGTAGCCGGCGCCGCCCACGCGGTCACCCGTGCGGCGCTCGCGCTGCTCCGGGAGTGGTCCACCGACGAGCGGTTGGCGTCGACCCGCCTGGTCGTACTCACCCGTCACGCCGTCGCCACCGACGCACACGACCCCGTGCGGCCGGCCGGCGCGCCGGTGTGGGGGCTCGTGCGCACCGCGCAGACGGAGCACCCCGATCGCTTCGTCCTGGTGGACCTCGACGACGATCCGGCGTCGTACGCGGCCCTGCCCGCCGCGCTCGCCGAGGGCGAATCGCAGCTCGCGCTGCGCCGGGGAGCGCGGTTCGTCCCGCGTCTGGTCCCCGCTCACTCCCGTCCGTCGCTGGTGATTCCGACCGCCGCCGAGCCGGCGTGGCGACTCGATGTGACCGGGCACGGAACGCTGGACAACCTCGCGCTGCTCCCGTCGCCGATCGCGGACGCTCCGTTGACGGAGCATCAGGTGCGACTGTCGGTGCGCGCAGCCGGTCTGAACTTCCGGGACGTGATGATCACCCTCGGCATGTACCCGGGTGAAGCCCTGATCGGCAGCGAGGGCGCCGGGGTGGTCCTGGAGGTCGGCCCGGGAGTCACCGACCTGGCCCCCGGCGACCGGGTGATGGGCCTGCTCGAAGGTGGTGTCGGACCGCGCACGATCGCCGACCGGCGATACCTCTCCCGAGTCCCGGCGGACTGGACGGACGAGCAGGCCGCCGCGACCCCGATCGTGTTCCTGACCGCGTACTACGGCCTGGTCGACCTGGCCGAAGCACAACCGGGCGAAACACTCCTCGTCCACGCCGCCACCGGCGGCGTCGGCATGGCCGCCGTACAACTCGCCCACCACCTCGACCTCGACGTCTACGGCACCGCAAGCCCCACCAAATGGAACACCCTCCGCGCCCAGGGACTCGACGACACCCACATCGCCAACTCCCGCACCCTCGACTACGAACACACCTTCCACACCGCCACCCACCACCACGGCGGCATCGACATCGTCCTCAACTCCCTCGCCCACGAACACGTCGACGCCTCACTCCGCCTCCAACAACCCGGCGGACGCTTCCTCGAAATGGGCAAAACCGATATCCGCGACCCCCACACCATCACCACCCGACACCCCGGCATCACCTACCGGGCGTTCGATCTCATGGAGGCGGGTCCGGAGCGCATCCGGGAGATGCTCGCCGCGTTGCTGGCTCTGTTCGAAAGCGGGGCGATCCGGCCGCTGCCGGTGACCGCCTGGGACATCCGCCGTGCACCCGAGGCCTTCCGCTACCTCAGCCAGGCCCGACACACCGGCAAGGTCGTCCTCACCCTCCCCCGCCCCCTCGACCCCAACGGCACCATCCTGATCACCGGCGGCACCGGCACCCTCGGCAGCCTCACCGCACGACACCTCATCACCCGACACGGCGCCAAACACCTCCTGCTGACCAGCCGCAGCGGACCCGACGCCCCCGGCGCCACAGCACTCCAAGACGAACTCACCGCACTCGGCGCCCGGATCACCATCACCGCATGCGACGCCGCCGACCGCACCGCGCTCGCCGCACTCCTCGACACCATCCCCACCGACCACCCACTCACCGCCGTCGTACACACCGCCGGCACCACCCACGACGCCACCCTCACCACCCTCACCGACCAACACCTCGACACCGTCCTACGCCCCAAGATCGACGCCGCCTGGAACCTCCACCAACTCACCCACCACCACAACCTCACCCACTTCCTCCTCTACTCCTCCATCGCCGGCACCCTCGGCAACCCCGGACAAGCCAACTACGCCGCCGCCAACACCTTCCTCGACGCACTCGCCCACCACCGACACACCCACCACCAACCCGCCACCTCACTCGCCTGGGGACTCTGGACCGAAACCAGCGGAATCACCGACACGCTCGACGCCACCGACCGGGCCCGGGTGGCCCGCAGCGGACTGGTGCCGCTCGACAGCGGAACCGGGCTCGCCCTGTTCGACACCGCCGTGGCGAGGGGGGACGCCCTGGTCGTCCCGGCCCACCTGGACCCCGCCGCACTCCGTGCCCAGGCGACGGCCGGGACCCTGCCCACCCTGCTGCGCGGCCTCGTTCGCATCTCGACCCGACGCACCGCCCATGCCGGCGGGGCCGGTGCGGGCTCCTCGCTCGGTCGGCGGCTGGCCGGTCGGTCCGCCGCCGAGCAGGACGAGCTGATCCTGGACCTGATCCGGACCCAGGTGGCGGCCGTGCTCGGCCACGCCACCCCCGAGGCGGTGGATCGCGAACACGCGTTCGGTGACCTGGGTTTCGACTCGCTCACCGCCGTCGAGCTGCGCAACCGGCTCAACACGGCCACCGGCCTTCGGCTCCCGGCGACGCTGATCTTCGACTATCCGACCCCGCTCGCCCTCACCGCGTTCGTCCGCGCCGAGGTCGTCGGCGGACTCGTACCCTCGGCGGGAGTACCCACCGCGCGCGTACTCGGTGACGGCGGGCCGGCCGAGGACCCGATCGCGATCGTCGCGATGAGCTGCCGCTTCCCGGGCGGCGTCCGCACGCCCGAGGACCTGTGGCGACTGGTCGCCGAAGGCACCGACGCCATCGGTGGATTCCCCACCGAGCGCGGCTGGGATCTGGACAACCTCTACGACGCCGACCCGAACCGGGTCGGACACACGTACGCGCGTGAGGGCGGATTCCTCTATGACGCGGACCGGTTCGACGCGGAGTTCTTCGGCATCAGCCCGCGCGAGGCACTGGCCACCGACCCACAACAACGGCTGCTCCTGGAGACCGCGTGGGAGGTGTTCGAGCGGGCGGGCATCGACGCCGCCGACATTCGCGGCACCGACGCGGGTGTGTTCGCCGGGGTGATCTCACAGGACTACGCCTCGGGCCTGGCCAAGGTGCCGGAGGGCGTCGAGGGCTATCTGTCCACCGGGAACACGACGAGTGTCGCGTCGGGTCGGGTGGCCTACACGTTCGGGTTCGAGGGTCCGGCGGTGACGGTGGACACCGCGTGCTCGTCCTCCCTCGTCGCGATCCACCTGGCCGCACAGTCGCTGCGCAGCGGCGAATGCTCGCTCGCCCTCGCGGGCGGGGTGACCGTGATGGCCACGCCGAGTTCGTTCATCGAGTTCAGTCGGCAGCGCGCGTTGTCGCCGGACGGCCGCTGCAAGGCATTCTCCTCCACCGCCAACGGCACCGGCTGGGGCGAAGGCGTCGGCCTCCTCCTGCTCGAACGCCTCTCCGACGCCCAACGCAACGGCCACCCCATCGTCGCCGTACTACGCGGCTCCGCCATCAACCAGGACGGCGCCAGCAACGGACTCACCGCACCCAACGGCCCCTCCCAACAGCGCGTGATCCGCCAGGCACTCGCCAACGCGCGACTGGCGCCGGACCAGGTGGACGCGGTCGAGGCACACGGTACGGGAACCGTGCTGGGCGACCCGATCGAGGCTCAGGCCCTGCTCGCGACGTACGGCACCGACCGCGCTGCCGACCAGCCGTTGCGCCTCGGGTCGATCAAGTCGAACATCGGGCACACGCTTGCCGCCGCCGGGGTGGCCGGGGTGATCAAGATGATCCTGGCCATGCGGCACGGCGTACTGCCCAAGACACTGCACATCGACGAACCCTCCCCGCTCGTCGACTGGACCGCAGGCGCGGTCACCCTGCTCACGGAGAGCGAATCGTGGCCGCAGACGGACCACCCGCGCCGCGCCGGTGTCTCGTCCTTCGGCATCAGCGGCACCAACGCGCACGTGATCATCGAGCAGGCACCGGTGTCGGTCGTCGCGCCGGCGCCGGTCGACCCGGAGCCGCAACCGGAAACCCCGGTTGTCCCCGACTCATTGCCCACCCCCTGGCTGTTGTCGGCGCGTTCGCCACAGGCGCTGCGCGAGCAGGCTCGCCGTCTTCGCGAACACCTGGACAGCCGGCCCGACTTGTCGGCGACGACGGTCGCCCGTGTACTGGCCGGGCGCACGCTGTTCGAGCACCGCGCGGTAGTCATCGGCAACCACACCGCCGGCCTCAACGCCCTCGCACAGCAGCAGGAAACCCCGGACCTCATCCAGGGCACCGCGACCACCGACCCCGGCAAGATCGTGTTCGTCTTCCCCGGACAAGGCAGCCAATGGGACGGCATGGCACTCGACCTCTACGCCACGTCCACACCCTTCCGC
>NZ_JBIWJT010000074.1:0-12059 GCF_044765325.1 Embleya sp. NPDC127516
CGACCCGTCGAACCCGACGTATAGATCACATACGCCAAACCCTCCAACACCTCGACCACCGGCACAGCCACCGGACAAGCCGCCACCACACCCCGCACAGCCGCGTCGTCCAACGCCACCGACACCACACCACGCACCGGCAACTCGTCCAACACATCCTCGGCACTCAACAACACCGAGGCACGACTGTCCCCCACCATGAACGCAACCCGATCCACCGGCGCACCCGGATCGATCGGCAGATACGCCGCACCCGCCTTCAACACCGCCAACAACGCCACGACCAGATCGACACCACGCTCCAACGCCACCGCAACCACCGACTCCCGACCCACCCCCAAACCGGTCAGATAGCCCGCCAACCGACCCGACCGCGCATCCAACTCCCCGAACGACACCTCCTCCCCACCACACACCAACGCCACCGCATCCGGAGACCCCTCCACCCACCGGCCCAACAACCCCACCACCGACGCCCGAACCACCTCGGCAGACGTGTCGTTCCACTCCACCAACAGCCGGCCGAGATCGTCCGCGCCCAGGACCGCCACGGTGTCGAGGGGGACGTCGGGGGCGTCTTCGTGGTCCAGGCCGTCTTCCAGGGCCACGAGCAGGTTCTCGATGGTGGTGTGCAACATCCGGGTGACCACATGCGGGTCGCCGGGGGCCACCACGTCCACGGTCAGCGCGAAGCCGTCCGTGCCCAGGTCGTCCACGGAGACGGCCAGCGGGAAGTTGGTGAGGTCCAGCATGAAGACCGTGCGGATTCCGGACACGATCGCATCGCCTCGGGGCCCGTCGGAATCCGCGTTCGCCGTCCGACCACCGCTGTGCCGGTAGTTGAACAAAGCGGTGAACAGCGGTGTGTCCTCGGCAATCCCGGCGGCTCGCTGAGCGGCGGCCAAAGGTGCGTGTTCGTGCTCCAGCAACGCGGCCAACCGGTCGCGCATGGCCGAAACCGCCGCTCGCGCACCGATGTTCCGCAGATCGGCCCGAACGGGAAGGGTGTTCATGAAAAGCCCGAGCGCCCGATCGCCGTCGGCACCGGCGTGCATTCGACCGGACAACACCGTCCCGAACACGACGTCGTCGCGACCGGAGAGCGCCGACAACACCTGGGCCCAGGCCACATGCAGAACGGTGGCCGGGCTGACTCCGAGCCGACGGGCCACCTCGCGAATCCGCGTGCCGACCTCGTCCCGGACCGGGAGATCGGCGCGCTGCACACCGTCGCCGTCGCCGCGCACGTCCAACAGGCCGAAGGGCGCGGTCGGTTCGGTGACGTCACCGAGCAGGTCGGCGAAGAATTCCTCGTGCCCGCCGTGCCGCAGACGTTCACGCGCCTGCACCATGAAATCACGGAACGGCAGCGCCGGCGCCAGGTCGTCACCGTGACCGGAGAGGAACGCCCGCACCTCCCGAAGCAGGACCTCCATGCCGGTGTGGTCCTGAATCATGTGGTGCACGCGCAACATGCCGTACCAGCGGCCGGCTTCGGCCGCAGGCGTGATGTGTGCGTCGATCAGCGGTGCACGACCGATGTCCATGGTCAGCCCACCGGCGGCCAGAAGGTGCGCGGCCGGATCTCCATCGGCGGCGACAGGCGCCGCCTCGCGCACCGTAAGCGGAGCGTGTCGCTGCACCACCTGCACCGGGTCGGGGAGCCCGTCCCAGACGATCGCGGTCCGGTAGATGTCGTGCCGATCGATCACCTGCTGAAGGGCGCGAAGGAAACCGTCCAGCCGTTCACGGGCGTCGAATTCCAGCACGAACGAGGTCACGTAGACGTCGCGTTCGCGCTCACCCGCCATCAGGTGGTGGAAGAGGATGCCTTCCTGCAGCGGTGCGAGCGGGTAGACGTCGGCGATGTTGGCGGCCCCGCCGTCGATCGACGCGGCGACGCGGGCGACCTCGGCCTCGGACAGATCCACCAGTGGCAACATGTCCGGCGTCAACGCCGTCGCGTCGGCAGGGATGCGATTCGCGGGGACGGCGACCAGGTCCGCACCGGCCGAGACGGCCAGCCCGGCCACCGTCGGCGCCTCGAACAGGGCCCGCACCGACACCGAGACCCCACGTACCCGCAACCGCTCGACCAACGTCACCGCGAGCAGCGAATGCCCGCCCAGAGCGAAGAAGTTGTCGTCCACCCCGACCGAGGTCAGGCCCAACACCTCGGCGAAGGCCGCACACAGCACCTCCTCGCGCACCGACGAGGGACCACGACCGGTACGCGCGGTCACGTAGTCGGGCGTCGGCAGCGCGGCATGGTCCACCTTGCCATTGGCGGTCAGCGGCAGCTCGTCCAGGACGACGATCGCCGACGGGACCATGTACTCCGGCAGACGGGCCGCGGTGAACGCGCACAGGGTCGCCGTAAGGTCTTCGTCGGTCTCGGCGACAACGGGGCCGACCGCGACGACGTATGCGACGAGTCGCTCGTCACCGGCGCGAGCCGCGGGGCTTCCGGGCCGGGTGCGTACCACCGCCTGGCCAACCCGGGGGTGTGCGGTCAGCGCGGCCTCGATCTCGCCGGGTTCGATCCGGAACCCCCGGATCTTCACCTGATCGTCCGCCCGCCCGGCGAACACCAGCTCACCGGCCGCCGTCCACCGCGCCCGGTCGCCGGTCCGGTACATCCGCTCACCCGAGCCGAAGGGCGACGCCACGAACCGCTCACCGGTCAACGCCGCCCGACCGAGATAGCCCCGGGCCAGACCCACACCGGCCACATACAACTCAGCCGTCACCCCCGGCGGCACGAGCGCGAGACGCTCGTCCAGCACATACGCCCGAGCATTCGCGATCGGCCTCCCGATCGCGACCTCGCCCGCCTCCGGCCGGCAGCGCCAAGCCACCGCGTCCACCGTGGTCTCGGTCGGCCCGTACGTGTTGAACAACACCCGACCCGAGGCCCACCGGGCCATCAGCTCGGGTGGGCATGCCTCGCCGCCCACCTCCAGCACGACGTCCGACGAAATCAGCGCGGACGGCATACCGGCCAACACCGCCGGCGGCAACGTCGCGTGTGTGATCGCCTCGTCGACGAAGAACCCGGCCAACTCCGCACCGAGCCGACGCTCGTCGGGCACCACCACCAGTGCCGCACCCGACGACAGCGCCACCGACCACTCCAGGCAGAAGTTGTCGAACCCCACCGACGCGAACTGCGCCATCCGCGAACCCGCCCCGATCGCGAACCGCACACGCCCCGCCGCAGCGGTGTTCGCAAACCCCGCCTGCGAAACCACCACACCCTTCGGCCGACCCGTCGACCCCGACGTGTAGACCACATAGGCCGGATGCGAACCCCACAACGGAGACGAACGATCGGCGTCACCCACGGGCGACGACGGCAGGCTCTCCAACGCCGCGACCACCGCAGGCTCGTCGAGAACCAGCACCGCGGCCCCGACCCCGGCCCCGGACCACGTGGACGGCACCCGCGGCGCGTGCAGGCTGTCCGTGACCACCAACACAGGTGCGGCGTCATCGAGCAGGTAGCCGATCCGCTCGGCCGGCTGCATCGGATCGATGGCCAGATACGCGCCACCGGCAGCCGACACACCCAACAACGCCGTCATCAACCCGTGGCCGCGCCCCAACACCACGGCCACCACCGACTCGGGACCGACACCCAACCCCACCAAATACCGCGCCAGACGACCGACCCGACCACCCAACTCCCCATACGACAGCGCCGAACCCCCGGCCACCACCGCCACCGCGTCCGCGTCCTCCACCACCCGAGCCGCGAACGACTCGGCCACCGGCACCGCCGGCACTTCCACCGCCGTGTCATTCCACGCGACCAACACTCGCGAGCGCTCGTCGGTGTCGAAGAGGTCGACGTCATGCACTCGCCGCTGCGGATCGGCGGTTACCGCTTCGAGGACACGGACCCAGCGATCCGCCATCGTCGCGACCGACTCGGCATCGAACAGGTCGGCGACACCGAGGAAGCCGCCCCGCAGGCCCGCGGGCCGTCCCTGGTCGTCGAAGACCTCCTCGACGGTCACATCCAGATCGAACTTCGCGGGTGTGGACAGACCGGCCGTGAGCTCGGCCGTCGGCGCGTCGATCCGGACGGTCCGGAGGTCGAGGGTTGCCCGCGCCGTGTTCTGGACCGTCAGCATGACCTGGAACAGCGGGTGCCGGGCGAGCGATCGGCTCGGCGCGAGTTCCTCCACCAAGCGCTCGAAGGGCACGTCCTGGTGATCGAAGGCATCGAGTCCGGCTTCGCGCACCCGGCTCAGCACCTGCCGGAAGGTGGGCTCTCCGGACAGGTCGGTCCGCAACACCAGCGTGTTCACGAAGAAGCCGACCAGGTCGTCCAGATCCTCGTCGGTGCGTCCGGCCACCGTCGTCCCGATCGGGATGTCCGTGCCGGCGCCCGACCGGGACAACAACACCGCCAACGCGGCCTGCAACACCATGAACACGGTCACGCCCTCGGCCCGCGCCAACTGCGCCAACCGGTCGTGCAGCTCGGCGGGTACGGTCAACGGGGCGGCATGTCCCCGGTATCCGACCACCGCCGGCCGCGGACGATCGACGGGCAGATCCAGCTGGTCGGGAATCCCGGCCAGCGCGGTGCGCCAGTACGCCACCTGCGCCGCCAACACGCTGTCCGGGTCGTCCTCGGATCCCAGCAACTCCCGCTGCCAGAGCGCGTAGTCCGCGTACTGCACCGGCAACGGCGCCCATGCGGGCGCGCGTCCCGCGCAGCGAGCCGCGTAGGCGGCCGAGATATCCCGACCCAACGGACCCATAGACCAACCGTCACCGGCGATGTGATGCACCACCAGGACCAGCACATGCTCGTCGTCGCCGGACGAGAACAGCCACGCCTTGATCGGCATCTCCTCGGCGAGGTCGATCGGGTACTCGGTGGCCCGCAGGATCGCCTGAGCCAGTCCCCCGGGCTCGACCTCCTCCTGCTCGATCTCCCAGGTCGATTCGCCGGAATCGAGCACCCGCTGATACGGCTCGCCGTCCACCATCGGGAAGACGGTCCGCAACACCTCGTGCCGACCCACCACATCCCGCAACGCGGCCGACAACGCGTCCCGGTTCAGATCACCGGACAGGCGCAGGACCACGGGAATGTTGTAGCTCGCGTTCGGTCCGTCCAGTCGCCCGAGGAACCACAACCTCCGCTGCGCGAACGACAGCGGCGGACGCTCCGGACGAACTCCCCGGGCCAGGGCCACCCGTCGTTCGCCCACCCGCCCGTTCGCCAGGCGAGCCGCCAGTCCCGAGACGGTCGGCGTCTCGAAAACGGCTCGGATCTCCAGTTCCACGCCGAGCACGGCGCGCACGCGGGAGAGCAGCCGCGTCGCGAGCAACGAGTGGCCGCCCAGTTCGAAGAAGCTCTCATGCACCCCGACCGAGTCGAGCCCGAGCACCTGGGCGAACATCCCGCACAGGATCTCCTCCTGCGGCGACGGCGCGATCCCGCCGATTGCCACGGCCTCCGGCCGCTCGGGGTCGGGCAGGGCTGCCCGATCCAGCTTGCCGTTGGCGGTCAGCGGAAGCGCGTCAAGCACCACGATCGCGCTCGGCAACATGTACTCCGGCAGGCGCCGCGCGGCGAACTCCCGCAGCGTGCCCGGCAGGTCCTCGTCGACTGCGTCGGCGTCGTCGGGCACGACGTAGGCCAACAGGCGGATATCGCCCGAGGCTTCCGCGCGAGCGATCACGGCGACCCGGCCCACCCCCGGATGTGCCGCCAAGACCTCCTCGATCTCCGCCGGTTCGATCCGGTAGCCGCGGACCTTCACCTGATCGTCGACCCGACCGACGAACACCAACCGGCCGTCAAGGGTCCAGCGCACTCGGTCGCCCGTGCGATACATCCGCTCGCCATCGCCCGAGAACGGGCAGGCCACGAACCGCTCCGCCGTCAGCCCGGGTCGGGAGATGTACCCCCGGGCCAATCCGGCGCCCGCCACGTACAGCTCGCCGATCGTGCCCACCGGGACCGGGGTCAAGTCCTCGCCTAGCACGTACAGGCGCGTGTTCGCGATCGGGCGGCCGATCGGCACCGGCCCGGACGGTACGTCATCGCCCGCGCGGACCTCGAAGACGCAGCAGCCGACCACGGTCTCGGTCGGCCCGTACTCGTTCACGACCACCGAGCCCGGCGACCGCGCCAACCACGCGGACACGTCGGCTCCGAACAGCGCCTCACCGCCGACCACCACGCAGCGCGCGGCGCCGGCCGCCTCGTCGTCCGTCAACAACTCGCCCAGCAAGGGCAGATGCGCGGGGACGACCTTCACCAGGTCGAATCCCGACCTCGAACGCACCAGCCCGGCCAGCCCATCGGCGCCGCCCTCGGGGCTGACCACCACCGGCGATCCGGACACCAGCGGCAACAACACACTCGTCACCGTCAGGTCGAACGCCAACGACGAGTGCAACGGCGCACCACCCGAGGCCCCCACGTCATACGCCTCGCCGGCCCACGCGACATAGTTCGCCAGCCCGCCGTGCGTAACCGCCACACCCTTCGGCCGACCCGTCGAACCCGACGTATAGATCACATACGCCAACTCCGCAGGTCGCACGGAGGCCCACGGCTCGGTGGCCGCGTCCTCGGGACGCGAGGCCAGGTCATCGACCGCGATCGTGGGCAACCGGCCTGCCGGCAACTCCTCCAACAGATCCTCGGTGCTGATCAACATCGCGGCGCGACTGTCCGCCACCATGAACGCGACCCGGTCCGAGGGGTACTCCGGGTCGATCGGCAGATACGCCGCTCCGGCCCGCCATACGCCCAGGATCGCCACCACCGCGTCGACACCACGCGGTAGGCACAGACCCACGACCGACCCGGCACCCACCCCACGCTCGCGCAGCACTCGCGCCAACTGCCCCGCACGGGCATCCAACTCCGCGTACGAGACGCCCGTCCCGCCGCACATCACCGCGACCGCGTCCGGCGAGTCCACCACCCGAGCCGCGAACGACTCCGGCACCGACGGGCGCGGCGAGTCCACCGCGGTGTCGTTCCACGTGACCAACACCCGCGTGCGCTCTTCGTGTCCGAGCACGTCCACCGTTGCGAGCCGCGCGCCCGGGTCGGTGACCAGTGCCCGCAGCACCCGCAGCCAGCGTTCGGCCAACGCGTCTACCGAACCCTGATCGAACAGGTCCGCCGAACCGGTGATCGAGCCGCGGATCCCCGCCGGCCCGCCCTGGGCGTCGAAGCGTTCCTCAGCGGCCACGTCGAGGTCGAACTTCGCCGCGGCGGCGGCCGACAACTGGGCCGCGATGCCGTCGAGCGGGGTGCCCGCCCGCACACCGGACAGGTCCAACGCCGCGCGCGCGGTGTTCTGCAGCGTCAGCATCACCTGGAACAACGGATGACGAGCCAATGACCGTGCCGGGGCAAGCTCCTCCACCAGCCGCTCGAACGGCACGTCCTGGTTGTCGAAGGCGCCGAGTCCGGAGGTACGCACCCGGGCCAACACCTCACGGAAGGTGGGGTCTCCGGACAGATCGGTGCGCATCACCAAGGTGTTCACGAAGAAGCCGACCATGTCCCGCATCGCGGAATCGGAACGCCCGGCCACCGCGGCCCCGATCGGGATGTCCGTACCCGCCCCGAGTCGGGACAACAGCACGGCCAGGCCGGCCTGGAGGACCATGAACACGGTCACCCGCTCGGCCTTGGCCAACTCCACCAGTTCGCGGTGCAACTCGGCCGGGATCTCCACCGACGCCACGTGTCCGCGGTGTCCGGCCAGCGCCGGGCGACTGCGGTCGGCCGGCAGTTCCAGCTCGGTCGGGATGCCGGCGAGCGCGGAGCGCCAGTACGCCAGTTGGGCGTGCAGGACACTGCTCGGATCGTCGTCGCTGCCGAGCAACTCCCGCTGCCAGAGCGCGTAGTCGGCGTACTGGACCGGCAGCGGGTCCCACTTCGGCGGATGACCCGCGCAGCGTGCCGCGTAGGCGGCGGAGATGTCCCGTCCCAACGGCCGCATCGACCAACCATCTCCGGCGATGTGGTGCATCACCAGCACGAGCACATGCTCTCCGTCGCACCGGAAGAGCCAGGCTCGGATCGGTATCTCCCGCGCGAGATCGAACGCGTGCTCGGTGGCCGTCGCCACCGCCCGGGACAGCCGCTCGGCGTCGAGCTCCGTGTAGGCGAGCTCCCATTCCAGGGTGTCGGCGTCGAGGATCTCCTGGTGCGGTTCACCGTCGACCACGGCGTATACCGTGCGCAGCACCTCGTGCCGGCCGATGACGTCGCGGAGTGCCGCCCCCAACGCGTCCCGGTCCAGGTCCCCCGACAGACGCAGTACCACCGGGCTGTTGTAGGTCGGGCTCGGGCCATCCATCTGGCCGAGGAACCACAGCCGCCGCTGCGCGAACGACAAGGGAATCATCAGTGCTCCTCAGTTCCGCGCATCGGCCGCAGCGCCGGCCTGGCTGACTTCTGCTCTCCCGCGTGCCCGGCGAGTTCGGCCACGGTGGGTGCTTCGAACACGTCCCTGATCCGCAGCTCGATGCCGAGCACTTCCCGGATCCGGGTGAGCAATTGCATGGCGAGTAGGGAATGCCCGCCCAGGTGGAAGAAGTTGTCGTCGACTCCCACGGCATCCAGGCCGAGGACTTCGGCGAACACGCCGCAGAGCGCCTCTTCCCGGGCGGTCTCCGGCTTTCGGCCGTCGGCATCTCCGTAGCGGGGAGCGGGCAGAGCGGCCCGGTCGAGTTTTCCGTTGGCGGTGAGCGGGATGCCGTCGAGCATCACGATCGCGGCGGGGAGCATATGCCCCGGCAGCCGCTGCGCCGCAAACCGGCGAAGCTCCAAAGGCAGTTGTGTGCTCCCGGAGCCACCTGCATCGACCGGGACGACATACGCCACCAGTCGAATGTCGCCCGGGGACTGCGCCCGGGTGACCACGGCCGCCCAGTGCACTTCGGGGTGAGCGGTCAGCGTGGCCTCGATCTCGCCGGGCTCGATCCGGAACCCCCGGATCTTCACCTGATCGTCGGTCCGACCGGCGAACATCAACTCTCCCGCGGCCGTCCACCGCGCGCGGTCGCCTGTGCGATACATCCGCTCACCCGAACCGAACGGGCAGGCCACGAACCGTTCACCGGTGAGCGCGCGCCTGCCCAGGTAGCCCCGGGCCAGGCCCGTGCCGGCCACATGGAGCTCGCCGATCACCCCGGGCGCGACCGGACGCAGGAAGTCGTCCAGGACGTAGGCACGGGTGTTGGCGATCGGGCTCCCGATCGGGATCTCGTCGACCTCCGACCGGCAGTGCCAGACGGTGGCGTCCACCGTCGTCTCGGTGGGCCCGTAAGTGTTGAACATGACCCGCCCAGGTGCCCAACGGGCCATCAGTTCCGGTGGGCACGCCTCGCCACCCACCTCCAGGACCACGTGCGGCGGGATCGCCCCGACCGGCACCCCGGCCAACACGGCGGGGGGCAAGGACACATGCGTGATCGCCTGCTCGACGAGGAACCGGGCCAACTCGTCGCCCAATCGCCGCTCGTCGGGAACAACCACCAAAGCCGCCCCCGACACCAGCGCCAACGCCCATTCCAAACAGAACACATCGAAACCGATCGAGGTGAACTGCGCGATCCGGGAGTTCTCTTCGGGTCGGAACCGGCCCCGTCCCGCAGCCACGGTGTTCGCGAATCCGGCCTGCGAGACGACCACCCCCTTGGGTTGCCCGGTCGAACCCGACGTGTAGACCACATAGGCCGGGTGCGAACCCGACAGCGGCACCAAACGGTCGGCGTCACCGACGGGGGACGACGGCAGGCTCTCCAGCGCGGTGACCACCGCAGGCTCGTCGAGAACCAGGACCGCACCCCTTTCTCCGCACCACGCGGCCGGGATGTGCGACGCGTTCACGCTGTCCGTGACCACCAGGACCGGCGCCGCGTCATCGAGCATGTAGGCGATCCGCTCGACCGGCTGCGTCGGATCGATGGCCAGATACGCAGCACCGGCAGCCGAGACACCCAACAACGCTGTCATCAAGCCCGAGTCGCGACCCAACACCACCGCGACCACCGCCTCGGGGCCGACCCCGAGCCCGATCAGCCGCCGCGCCAAACGGTGAACTCGACCACCCAACTCGCCGTACGAAAGCTCCGAATCCCCGGACACCACCGCAATCGCTGCCGGCGCCTCCGCCACCCGAGCCGCGAACAGCTCCGCGACCGGCACCGCCGGCACCTCCACCGCCGTGTCGTTCCAGGTGACCAACACCCGCGAGCGCTCGTCGTCGTCCAGCACGTCCACGGCGTCGAGTCGAACACCCGGATTTGCGACCAGCGTTCCCAGCACCCGTACCCAGCGGGCGGCGATGGTTTCGACCGTATCCGGGTCGAACAGATCGGCCGACGCCACGACCACGCCGCGAAGCTCGGCGGGACGGTCCTGCTCGTCGAAGACTTCGGTCAGCGCCAGATCCAGGTCGAATCTCGCCGGTTGTGCGACGGACACGCCCGCTGCGGCGCCCGACGTACCGACCCCAAGCCCCGGCAAATCCAGCGCCGCCCGGCCGGTGTTCTGCAGCGTCAACATCACTTGGAACAGCGGATGCCGCGCCAACGACCGCGCCGGCGCCAACTCCTCCACCAACCGCTCGAACGGCACATCCTGATTCCCGAACGCACCCAGCCCGGTCTCCCGAACCCGACCCAGCACCTCCCGGAACGTCGGATCCCCCGACAGGTCCGTCCGCATCACCAACGTGTTCACGAAGAACCCGACCAGATCGTCCAGACCCTCGTCCGTACGACCCGCCACCGCCGCACCGATCGGCACATCCGTACCGGCACCCAACCGCGACAACAACACCGCCAACCCGGCCTGCAACACCATGAACACCGTCACACCCTCGGACCGCGCGACCCGCACCAGCTCGGCGTGAATCTCGGCGGGGACCACGAGCGGGACGCTGTGACCACGGTCGCTCGCGACGAGGGGCCGGGGGCGATCGAAGGGCAACTCCAGCTCCTCCGGACCTCCGGCAAGCGCCTCCCGCCAGTACGCGACCTGGCGCGACAGCACGCTGTCGGGGTCGTCCGCGTCGCCGAGCAACTCCCTCTGCCACAGCGCATAGTCGGCGTACTGCGCCGGAAGCGGCGTCCATTCGGGCGCATCGCCGGCGCACCGGGCCGCATAGGCGGTGGAGATGTCCCGGCCCAACGGGCCCATCGACCAACCGTCACCCGCGATGTGATGCACCACGAGCACCAACGCGTGCTGCTCGGGCCCGGACGATAGCAACCACGCCTTGATCGGCACCTCCGTCGCCAGGTCGAACTCGTGGCTAACGGCGCGTGCCACCGCACCGGGCAACTCGGCCGCGGACACCCGACCGACCGCCGGCTCCCACGCGAGTTCGTCGAGACTCAGGATTCGTTGGTACGGCTCACCGTCGGCGACCGCAACCACCGTCCGCAACACTTCGTGCCGACCCACCACATCCCGCAACGCCGCCGACAACGCGGCCACGTCCACACGACCGGACAAGCCCACCACCACCGGCAGGTTGTACGTCGCGCCGCCACCCTCCAACTGCCCCAGGAACCACAACCGGCGCTGCGCGAACGACAACGGCACCCGCTCCGGACGCTCCCGGACCGTCAGCGCGGCCCGCGCCGCGTCGGCGTGGTCCAGCGCGACCGCCAACCCTGCGACGGTCGGCGTCTCGAACAACGTCCGCAGGTCCAACTCGACGCCCAGCACGGCCCGGACACGCGACGCCAGCCGCGTCGCCAGCAGCGAGTGTCCGCCCAACTCGAAGAAACTGTCGTCGACCCCCACCCGATCCCGACCCAACACCTGGGCGAACGCCCCACACAACAACTCTTCACGCAGACCGACCGGCTCCCGGCCGGGTTCGGTGTGGTGGTCGGGTGCGGGGAGGGCTTTGCGGTCGAGTTTGCCGTTGCTCGTGAGCGGGAGCGCGTCGAGGACGACGACGGCGGCGGGGACCATGTACTCGGGCAGACGGCCGGCGGCGAACCGCCGGAGGGTTTCGGGCAGGGCCGCCGGGGGTGTGGCGGCGTCT
>NZ_JBIWJT010000075.1:0-10186 GCF_044765325.1 Embleya sp. NPDC127516
GCGCGGGTGGCCTCGGGCCACTGGTCCGGGTTGTAGTCGGCGCCGAAGCCGATGCCGCCCAGGCGCGCGCGCAGCGCGGCCACGCGGCCGGCGGGGCGGTGTGTGGTGTCGTTCATCGGTGGGTTGTGGCACGCCGGGGCCGAAGTTCTCTCGGGCCGGCGCCACTTCTCCTTCGGGTCACTTCGGGGCGGTGAGGACGAATGGGTTCGCGGGAGGGGTGCGGAGGGCGTGCGTCGTTCGGCGCCGCCGGTTCGGTTCGGGGCGTGCCGTACCGCGTCTACTCGGGCTTTCGTCGTACCGGGAGTGGCAGCGAGCGGCGGGCGGCAGCCAGGGGGCGGCGGGCGATGCGGGGAGGCCGCGTGAACCCGTCGGCCGGGAGTGGGCGCGACGTGTCGTCGGGGAGTGGGAGTGGCCGTGACGGTCCAGCGGAGGGCCGTGACGGTTCGTCAGAGGTGCGTTCGGTCGTGACGGCTCGTCAGGGCGTGCGAGGGGCCGTGATCGTTCGTCAGGGAGTGGGCGGCGCCGAGGTGCTGTCCCGGACGATCAGGGTCGGGGCGACCGGCGTGGCGCCGTGGACGGTGGCGTGACCGGTGCGGAACTGGTCGAACAGCAGCGCCACGCACTGCCGACCGACCTCTTCGAAGTCCTGGTGGACGGTGGTGAGCGAGGGCAGGAACCAGGCCGACTCGGCGAGATCGTCGAAGCCCACCACGCTGACCTCGCCCGGCACCGGACGCCCCGCCTCGTGCAGGGCTCGCACGATGCCCAGCGCCATCTGGTCGTTGCCCGCGAACACGGCGGACACCTCCGGGTTCGCGGCCAGTTCGAGGCCGGCCGCGTAGCCGCCGGCGGCGGTCCAGTCGCCGTACAGCAGCGGCGGCACGGGCGCGCCGGCCGCCTTGAGCGTGCGGTGCCAGGATTCGGCACGCCGGCGGGCGGCGTACGAATCCTGCGGGCCGGACACATGCCAGACCGTGGGATGGCCCAGGTCGAGCAGATGTGTGGTGGCCAATCGGGCGCCCTCGGCCTGATTGGTGTCCACGCCCGGATGTCGGCGGCTCTCCTCACCGTCGACCACCACGACCGGCAGGCCGGAGGGCAGGCGTAGCGCGGGAGTGTCGAGGATCTGCGCCTCGATCAGGATGATGCCGTCCACGGCCTGCATGGTCAGCCGATCGAAGGCGTCGCGTACGGCGCTCTCGGTCTGCGCGCGCACGCTGACCACGTTCACCGAGTAGTCCGCGTCCTGCGCGGCGGCGACTATGGCTTCGAGGGTGCGCGCGTTGCCGTAGGCGTTGAGGCCGAAGCTGATCACGCCGAGCATCCGGAACTTGCCGGTGGCCAGTGCCCGGGCGGCCGTGTTGGGTCGGTAGCCGAGCATCCGCATCGCGGCGAGCACGCGTTCGCGCGTCGCCTCGTCGACGTTGCTGCGGTTGTTCGCGACGCGCGAGACGGTCTGGCTGGAGACCCCGGCCATCTCGGCGACGTCGGCCATGGACGGGGGTCGGGTACGCGTCGCGGACGACCCGCCCGATCCGGGCTTCGCCGACTCTCCGTCCTTCGCCATGCCCCGATCCTTTCATTCACACCGTCCGCGCCGGGCGGCGGATGCGCTCATGTTCGCGCGAACATGATGTCGGGTCAACAGCGTGTCGTGAACGTTCGCGAAGGATTGCCGGGGGTCGCCAAAAGCGACATTCCTGCGGGAAAATTCCCGCACGAACGTCCGAGGGATGCCTATTGACAGCCGTTGAGGCTGACGGAACACTCTCGAAACGCGCCGCGATGTTGGCGCAAACATTCGGGGTCGGTGGTGAACACCCGCGCGTCCGCCGTTCTCGAAATCCCCGAGTGTTCCGGAGGACCTTCCGTGAGAGTCGACCCGACCCCATGCCGCCGACAGGGCATGCGGTGAAACGCGGCGCCCTGCGGCGTAACCTCACCGGCCACGCCTTCTTCTTTCCGTTCCTGGTGGTCTTCGGCATCGGCGTGGCCGCCCCGCTGGCCTACGCGTTCCGGCTGAGTCTGTACGAGGACCGGATGATCGGGGGTACGGTCTTCGTCGGCTTCGACAACTACTCGAAGGCGCTGAGCGACCACCTGTTCTCGGCCGGACTGGCCCGGGTCGCGCTGTTCTTCGCGATCCAGGTACCGCTGATGCTGACCCTGTCTCTGCTGGCGGCGTTGGCCATCGACAGCGGCCGGCTGCGCGGCGCGAGCCTGTTCCGGGTCGGCATCTTCGTTCCGTATGCGGTGCCGGGCGTGGTCGCGGCACTGATGTGGGGCTACATATACGGCGACCGGTTCGGCTTGGCCGCCGAGGTGGGTGACCTGCTCGGCACGGAGCTGCCCGATCTGCTGAGTCCGGACTGGATGCTCGCGTCCATCGGCAACGTGGTGACCTGGTCCTACGTCGGCTACAACATGATGATCCTGTACGCGGCCCTGCGGGCGATTCCCGAAGAGTTGTACGAGGCCGCCGAGATGGACGGCGCGGGCGTGTTCCGTACCGCGTGGAGCATCAAACTCCCGGCGCTGAAGCCGGCGTTGCTGCTGGCCACCACGTTCTCCGTGATCGGCAGCTTTCAATTGTTCAACGAGCCGAGCATCCTCCAGACGCTCGCCCCGGCGTCGGTGCCGACCAACTACACCCCGAACCTGTACGCCTACAACCTCGCGTTCAGCGGCCGCCAGTTCAACTACTCGGCCGCCATCGCGGTGGTCCTCGGCGTGGTCACCGTGTTCGTCGCGTACCTGGTCCAACTCGCCACCGCACGACGGGAGCGCATGCAGTGAGCACCTCCACCCTGCCGGACGGATCGCGTGCCACGGGCGAGGCGGGCGAGGCCGGCGAGAAGAGCGGGGCCGGCGCAACCGGCGTGACGCGGGCCGGGTTCCTCCGTCCGCGCGGGCGGCTCGATCGACGTGCGCGACGTGGGCGAGGGAGGTCGGGTGATCGCCACGATCGACGTGGTCGCAAGAGCACCGCGCTGACGGTCGCGATGGCGTTGATGCTCGCCTATACGCTGCTGCCGCTGGTGTGGCTGATGTTCGGTGCGACCAAGTCCAACGAGGGCCTGCTGTCCTCGCGCGGGCTCTGGTTCGCCGACGACTTCGCGTTGTTCGACAACGTCCACGACGTCTTCACCTACGACGACGGCATCTATCTGCGCTGGTTCGCCAACAACCTGCTGTACTCGGTGGTCGGCGCGGGCGGCGCCGCGCTGATCGCCACCCTCGGCGGGTACGCGCTCGCCAAGTTCGAATTCACCGTGCGGCGGCTGATGTTCGCGCTCGTGCTGGGCGCGATCTCGATTCCGGGCACGGCGTTGGCGGTGCCGACCTATCTGCTGTTCAGCGACGTGGGCATCGTGAACACCCCGTGGGCGGTCATCCTGCCCTCCCTGGCCAGCCCGTTCGGCCTGTACCTGATGCGCGTGTACGCGGCCGACGCGGTGCCGGACGCGATGCTGGAGGCCGCCCGCATGGACGGCGCCGGCGAACTGCGGATCTTCTTCACCATCTCACTGCGACTGCTCATGCCCGGCTTCGTCACGGTGCTGCTGTTCGCACTCGTGGCGACCTGGAACAACTACTTCCTGCCGCTGATCGTGCTCAACGACCCGAACTGGTTCCCGCTGACCGTCGGCCTCAACCGGTGGAACGGCCAGGCCAACGGCGGGAGCGTGGCGGGAAGTACGGCGATCTACCCGATTCTGCTGACCGGCAGTCTGCTCGCGATCGTGCCGCTGATCGTGGCCTTCCTCTTCCTTCAGCGGTTCTGGCAGTCCGGCCTGTCGGCGGGCGGGGTCAAGCAATAGAGCCGTGGGCTCGGCGCGCATTTCGCTTCTTCTGTGCATGCCCTTGCTGCGTTTCGGCATTTTCCGGCATGACATATATTTTCGTGATCTGCCATGCGTTTCTTCTATTTCGCTCTTCATCACGTTTTTGTTTCGCTCGTCCCCGAGTTTGCGAATTCCCTTTGGAGTGGCCACATATGAACGCAAGAACGTCGATCGTGGGTCGGCTCGGCTCGCGCCGGTCGACCTCGGTGACTGCCGCGGCGACCGTCGCGGCGCTGGCCCTGTCGCTCGCCGCATGCGGGTCGGATTCGAAGTCCGACGACGACGAGGGTGGCCGGAAGGCCGATCCGGCGGCGGTCGCGGCGGCTCTCGAACAGCCCGCCGAGATCACCTTCTGGAGCTGGGTCCCCAATGTGGATCGGACCGTGGCGCTCTTTCGGAAGAAGTACCCCAAGGTGCACGTCAAGCTGGTCAACGTAGGCCAATCGGCCGACCAGTACACCAAGTTGCAGGCATCGCTGAAGGCGGGCGAGGGCGCTCCGGACGTCGCGCAGATCGAGTATTTCGCGCTGCCGCAGTTCGCGATCACCAAGCAGCTGGTCAACCTCGCCGACTACGGAATGGTTTCGTCGCGGGACAAGTTCGCCTCGTCCGCGTGGTCGCAGGTCAATGTGGCCGGTGGAATCTACGGCGTTCCACAGGACACCGGACCGATGGCGATGTTCTACCGCAAGGACATCCTCGACAAGCTCGGCGCCACGCCGCCGAAGACCTGGGCCGAAGTGGCCGAGTTGGGCCGGAAGATCAAGGCGGCCAATCCGGAGAACTTCGTCACCTACGCCGACCAGGGTGACGCGGGCACGGCCAACAGCATGATCTGGCAGCAGGGCGGAAAGCCGTACCAGGTCTCGGGTGAGTCGTCGGCGGCGGTCAAGCTCAAGGACGACCCGGGCACGGCGAGGTGGGCGAGCACGTGGGGCGGGATGCTGGCCGAGAAGACGGTCGACGCCACGCCGAGTTGGAACGAGGAGTGGTGGAAGTCGATGGGCGCCGGCAAGTACGCGCTGTGGATGGCCGGCGCGTGGGCGCCCGCCGTACTACAGAAGAACATCCCGCAGGGCGCGGGTCAGTGGGCGGTCGCGCCGATGCCGACCGGTGATGGCGCCCCGGCCAGTGCGGAGAACGGCGGTTCGTCGGTCGCGGTGACCAAGCAGGCCAAGAACAAGGCGGCTTCGGTCGCCTTCGCCACCTGGCTGAACTCGGACCCCGAGGCGGTCAAGTCGCTGAACACCGACGTGGGCCTGTTCCCGGCGACCCGGTTGTTGCTGGACGACCCGGCGTTCCGCGGTGCCGAACTCCCGTACTTCCCGGGTTCGAAGCCCAACGAGGTGTTCGCGCAGATGTCCGGTGCGGTGCGGCCGGAGTGGCAGTACCTCCCCTTCCAGGTGTACGCGAACAGCATTTTCAAGGACACCATCGGCCAGGCCTACAAGCCGGGCGGTGACCTGCCGGGCGCGTTGTCCAACTGGCAGGAGCGGATCGTGTCGTTCGGTAAGGAGCAGGGTTTCACGATGAAGTGAAGCCCGAGTGGGTCGGTTTGGTGTGGTTCGGGCGGCGGCGGCGGCGGTGGGGGGGCGGGTGAGTTGCCTGCCGCCGCCGATGGGTCGGCTGGATGGTCTGCCGCCCGATGGTTGGTCGGAGAGCGGGTGTGAGCGAGAGCGTGGGGGAGCGGACGGCATGACGAAGAGTGGTTCGGTCGATGGCGGCGTGCTCGCGTTGGAACCGCGTGCCGGCGAACACTGGTGGGGCGGTGCGGTGGCGGACGGCCGGCACATGCCGTTCGCCGAGGGGTACGGGATCGACCTGCGGGACGTGAAGGCCAACCAGGGCATGCCGGTGCTGCTCTCCGATCACGGCCGATGGGTGCACTGCGCTCGGCCGTTCGCGTTTCGGATCGAGGGCGGGCGGCCGGTGGTCGAGGTGCCTGGGGTGGCCGAGTTGCCCGGTGCTTCCGGTGCTTCCGGTGCTTCCGGTTCGTCCGGGGCTTCCGGCGCTTCCGGGGCTTCCGGTTCGTCCGGGGCAGAAGTGGGCGTCGAGGCGGGTGTGGCTGCCGGTGGCACATTGCGGGACGCCTACTTGGAGGTGATGCGGCGTCACTATCCGGCGTCCGGTGGGTTGCCGGACCCGTTGTTGTTCACCGCGCCGCAGTACAACCTGTGGATCGAGACCGTCTTCGAGCCCACCCAGGAGAAGGTGCTCCGCTACGCGGAAGACCTGCTGCGGAACGGGTTCCCGCCCGGCGTACTGATGATCGACGACCGGTGGAGCGAGGACTACGGGACCTGGACGTTCCACCCGGGTCGCTTCCCGGACCCGGCGGGCATGGTCGCGCGGCTGCACGAACTCGGCTTCCGGGTGATGTTGTGGCTGGTGCCGTACGTGACCCCGGACTCGCCGACGTGTCGGGTGCTGCACGACCGGGGCCTGCTGGTCGAGCGCCCGGACGGGTACTTCGGCGTGCATGCGTGGTGGAACGGCTACAGCGCGGGCCTGGACCTGCTCGATCCGGCGGCCACGGGATGGCTGCGCGAGCAGCTTTCGGAGCTTCAGGAGTCGATCGGCATCGACGGGTTCAAGTTCGACGGCGGCGACGCGCCGTTCTGGCGCGCACTCGGCGTGGCCGACCCGGAGGCGTACACGCACGCGTGGAACCGGTTCGGCGCGGAGTGGCCGCTGAACGAGTTCCGCGACTCGTGGCGCGCGGCCGGGTTGCCGCTGGCGCAGCGCCAACAGGACAAGTACCACCTGTGGGAGGGCCGCTTCGGCTTGGACAGCCTGATCCCGAACGCGCTCGCCCAGTCGATCACGGGCCACGCGTTCACCTGCCCCGACATGATCGGCGGCGGCGAATTCCGCTTCGTCCCGGGTCCGGGCGGCGAGGGCTTCGACCCGGAATTGTTCGTCCGGTACGCGCAGACCGCCGCGCTGTTCCCGATGATGCAGTTCTCGGCGGCCCCGTGGCGTGTCCTGGACCCGGAACACCTCGACCTGTGCCGTGCGGCCGCCCGCCTGCACACCGATCTGGGCCCGGAGATCCTGGCCCTGGCCCGCGCCTCCGCCCACACCGGCGAGCCGATCCAGCTCCCGCTGGACTACGTCTTCCCCGGCCTGGGCTACGCCGCCATCACCGACGAGTTCCTCCTCGGCGACTCGATCCTGGTCGCCCCCGTCACCACCAAGGGCACCCGCTCCCGCAAGATCACCATTCCCCCGGGCACCTGGCAGGCCGACGACGGCACCACCCACACCGGCCCCACCGACATCGAGGCCGCCACCCCCTTGTCCCGCCTCCCCTGGTTCCGCCGCGTGGCCACCACGGACCGACCAAGCCCCGACGCTGGCAATTGACCGCACCACGGGCCGGCCGGCCCCCGATCGCCGGCCGCCCGCCCGACCCCACGCCCGCGGGCCGACCGACCAACCCCCATGCCGGCCGACCGAGCCCGGTGACCATCCGCACGCCCGAGCGGCACGAACCACCCCCACGCATTCGGTAGGCTGTCCTCTCACCTCCGGGCGCATAGCTCAGTTGGTTAGAGCACTGCTCTTACAAAGCAGGGGTCGACAGTTCGAGTCTGTCTGTGCCCACCCGAAGCGGAGCCCAGGTCAGCGTGCTGACCTGGGCTCTGTTGCTTTCCGTGGCGGTTTGGGCGCCTGGCTGAAGGCGGTCCGGGGCCTTGTGTGTGCGATGTCCCGATGCGGGCTTCCTCGCGACGTGGCCTACGTCTACCTGCGTCTACCTACAGTTCTCGTCGATCTTGTATTGCATCGCCCTCGGGTAGTCGCGCCGGTCGAGCAGCACGCGGACCAGGATCGGTCCCCGGTTGATCTGGTCGTTGCGGTCGGTGACCCTGGTCAGGAGGGTTTCGAGGTCGGTGTGGGTGCGTACGCTCACGCCGGTCATCGGGTGCTTGTCGGTACCGAAGACGTCGGCGAGTCGCTCGTATTGCCACACGTGCAGGTTGTTGTAGAACTCGGCGCCTTCGGACGGGTTTTCCGCGTAGTAGCAGGGGTGTACGAGCATCTGCTCGATGCCGTAGAACCCCTCGTTGTCCAGGACGAACACGACGGGACGCAGCCCGTGCCGGACCTGGGTGGACAGTTCCTGGCAGGTCTCCTGGAAGGAGCCGTCGCCGACGAACACCAAGGGCCGCTTCTCGGGCTCCTGCCTGGCCAGGGCCACTCCGGAGGCGGCCCCGACCGAGTAGCCGATGGACAGCCGGCTGTTCTGGGCCACGTAGGAGGCGCGCTCGACCATGCGCAGGTTCATCGTGCCGATCAGCGCGAACGCGGCGTCCGAGACCACGGTGAACGGGTTGACGCGTGCTCCGGGCGGGCCGCTGTCCTGGTCCTGGAGGAAGGCGTTGACGTGCCGGAAGAGGCTGTCGTACGTCAGGTCCGTCGGGTAGTCGCCGCCCACCAGGCCCGCCAGGAAGGCGACGGTGCTGTCGGGGACGTCCAGCCCCGCCGCGTGTGCCTGGGTGAAGTAGTCGGCGGCGAAGGCACCGGCCCCGAACTCCGCGGTGAGTGCCTCGCGCAGGGCCGGGATGAACCGTTCGAGTTGCACGTCGGGGAAGTAGGAGGCGCCGACGTTGACCCCCTCGTGGGCGGAGACCACGACCCTGCCGGCGGCTCCGCAGGGGTACGCGTGGGTGCGGTCCGGAGCGTCGGCAGGGCTCGGGGGCCGGTCGCAGTTTTCGTTCACTCGCGGTGCGGACCTCGAGCCGCGATCAGGTTCGGGTCGGTCGGCCGCCGCTCCGCCCTTCCCTGATCCTGCGGGTCGGCACGGGGCGCAGGAGGTGTCCTTCCGGTCCACGGACACGAGGAAGCCCCCGGCATCGTCACCGTCCGCTCCGTGTTGATCTACGCCGAGCCATCCCTGTTGTGGCATAGTCGGGCGGCGCGGGGTGAGGTGGTGGACGACATCGAAGGGCAGGCAGCATGAGCGGCGACCGGATGGCGACCACGCGCGAGCGTGCCGACCTGCTGGAATCTCTCGCGAGGCATCGCGGGTTCCTGCGCCAAACGGTCCACGGACTCACCGACGAACAGGCGGCGACGCGTACCACCGCGAGTGAGCTCTGCCTCGGCGGCCTGATCAAGCACGTGGCCGGCACCGAGGCGTCCTGGATGCGATTCGCGGTCGGCGGCGCGGAGGCCATGATGAGCGAACCGACCGACTGGGAAGGCCAGTTCCGCATGGCCGAGGGCGAAACGCTCGGCGGACTGCTCGACGCGTACGAAAACGTGGCACGTGCGACCGACGACCTGGTGGCCACGCTGCCCGATCTGGACGCGTCCCACCCTCTTCCCGAGGCCCCGTGGTTCGAGCCGGGCGCCCGGTGGTCCGTGCGCCGCGTCGTCCTCCATGTCATCGCCGAGACTTCGCAGCACGCCGGACACGCGGACATCCTCCGTGAATCACTGGACGGCGCCAAGACGATGGGCTGACCGGCCGCGGCGGCCTACATATCGTCGATTCGGGCGATCGGGGCGCCGCTCGCCGAGAGGGCGCGGACACGGAAACCTCCGACCAGCGCCCGCATTCGCGCGCGCGCCGCGTGCGCGGGTAACGCGGGCGTTCCGGCACCCGCCGACATTCGGCAGTACGGGCACCCGATTTCGGGGTGTCCGGCGGATGCGCAACGGCACGCGGGTACGGGCCCCGTCACGCACGCGGTGGGGCCCGTACCCGAGGTCTTCATCGGTCTTGGGGGTGTGGGTCAGCCGCCTTGGCCGGCGCTGCCGATGGGGCCGACGTCGACCGGGGAGCCGGTGCCGTCGGTGACGGGCAGGGAGCCGGTGCCGGGCCAGCGCAGGGTGACGGACTTGGTCTCTCCGGGCGGGGTCACCTGGAGGCCGGTGATGCGGACGCCGGAGCCACCGCTGTCGTTGGCCGGGTAGGTGATGCCGAAGGACACGGACTTGTCGCTCTTGAGGGTGAACGGGTCCGCGGGTGCGCCGGTGCGCTTCGCGGACAGCGGTCCCGCGCTGGTCTGCAGGTCGACGCCGGCGAATCCGGACATGGTGCAGTTGTGGCCGATATTCTTGAACGTCACGGCGACGGTGTGGTTGGTGTCGCCGCCGATGGTGGCGTCGATCGCGGTGACCTGCAGGTCGTCGGTGCGGCACTTGCCGATCGAACCGTCGTTGCCGGCCCCGCCGGTGGTGCCCTGGCCGGCGGAGGTCTTTCCGGCGGGGGTCGTTCCGCCGCTCTGGCCGCCGCTCTGGTTGCCGCCGGTGGTGGTGGAGGCGGCGGGTTGGGTGGGGGCGTTGCCGGCCTGGCCGGCGGGTGCGGAGGCGGGGGGCGGTGCGGCGCCGGT
>NZ_JBIWJT010000076.1:0-9519 GCF_044765325.1 Embleya sp. NPDC127516
TCGACGCGTCTCGGCCGACACCGATGGGTCGTCGAACGAACCGTGTCCTGGCTCAACGCCTTCCGCCGCCTCCACCGCCGATACGAGGTCAAGGCCTCGCACTTCGGCGCGTTCGTCAGCATCGCCGCCGCATTCATCTGCTACCGCCAATATGCCAAATGAAACGACTTCTTGGTGGGTTCCAAGCCGACGCAGTCCTTGGCGGCCCGGACGCGTTCCTCGCGGACCAACGAATCACGGCGACCCGCATTTTCATGGCCGACGAAACGAATGTGGGATGAAGCAACGATAGAATGCAAGTTCGCCTGGTTGCGGTGGCGATCGTTTTATTCGTGCGGTAGGCCAAGCCGGAGATCGAGACACTATGGATCGCGCAGAAATGGTACGAATCTTCAGCCCGGCCCTGGCGCCGGTTCTGGATCCGGATGAGATCCCTGAACAGGTGGTGGACAACCAAACCAGGTTTACTCTGCAAAATATCGGCGTACCGACAAGCGTCGGCGATGCCGTCGTGACCAACCTGTACGGCTTAATGCCCCTTGGTGAATTTCTGGGCGGAATGCAACTTCCTGCCTGGGCCCGGTCGAAGAACGTCTTGCTATTGGGTCTTATCCTTGACGGTTTTCTATGTCTGAACGGAAATGATGGCGCGGTGCTCATGCTGACTCGCGAGCTCGAAGAGGATCCTGTCGAGGTGGCAAGTAGCCTCCATGTATTCGTTTCCATTCTCGTCGGGGTCTCTGAGGCCGCGCACTGGACCGCCAACCCGCCCGACTTGGACGTCACGGCACTCATAGAACAGATTGATCCAAGATCGCTGGGCGCTTCTGCTCTCTGGGAAAGAGTTTTCGAGAACCTGGTCGGTTGACTTGTGCGAGTAGTGGCGGGCGACATGACGATGTCATCGGTCGGCGACACGGATCGTGTCGGTGGTGGCGAGGGCTTCGTTGTACGCGGCGAGGGTGCGGTAGAGGGTGGAGCGGCCGATGCCGAGGCGCCTGGCGATCGAGGTGACGGATTCGTCGGCGTCGCGGCGGCGGAGGGCGACGGCGAGCATGTCGCCGTCGACTGCCGCGGGCCGGCCACCGTGGCTGCCGTTCGCGGCGGCGGTGTCCAGGCCGATCAGGGTGCGTTCGTGGATGAATTCCCGCTCGACTTCGGCCATCGCGGCGAACACGACGAAGAGGATCTTGCCGGCGCCCTGGGGGTCGTGGACGCCGGACAGCGCGCCGCTGAGGATTTCCAGGCGGTGGTCGCGTTCGGCGAGGTCCTGTGCGGAGGTGATGAGTTCGATCATGTTGCAGCCGAGGCGGTCGAGCATGGTGACGGTGAGGGGGTCGGCCGGGCGCAGGTCGGCGAGGGCGGCGTTGTACTCGGGGCGGATCTTCTCCCGGGTGCCGATCTTCTCGACGTGGATGCGCACGCAGCCGGCCTTCTTCAGGAGGCGGACCTGCCCGGCGAGGTCCTGGCCTTTGCCGGAGACGCGGGCGTAGCCGACGCGGTCGCCGGTCCGCGTGAGAAGTGCGGGGTCGAGGTCGGGTTCGGGGCCGGGCTGCCAGGTGCGGCCGGGTCCGCGCGCGGTGGGGATGCGGATCGCGGGTCCGGACTTGAGTGCGGGGATCTTGCCGTAGCGGCCGGTGTGGTAATCGACGGCGACGACGCCGGTGTTGGCCCGGCACACCGACCCGGGCGGCGCCCCGCATCGCGGGCACGGCTGGCGCTCGATCAGCTCGGCGCGGGCGATCTCGTCCGGTTCGTCGTTCACGCGTTCCCCTCCGGCCTGGCCGCCCGGAGCGGCTCGTCCCGAATACCCGTCCCGCTTCCTGGTTGCGCCCGCCGGTTTCGGGATGCCTTTCGGGACGCCTTCGACAAGCTAGGGGTCGTGAACGGTGGCCGTCCCGGAATCGGTCGTTTCCGGGACGGCCACCCGGTCGGGTCATTGTGGGGTTCCTGCCCGGGCGGATCGGCGACACGGCGCTGACACTTCGAGACATGGGCACGAACGCGGAGCGGCGCGAGAGCACGGTCGCCCGGCTGGAGCTTCTTCGCGAGGCGGGCGAGTTGTCGGCCGCGCACGTGCGGCTCGCCGCGCGCGGGTGCGAGGTGAGCGAGCGGACGGTGTGGCGGTGGTGACGATCGAGCGCGCGCCCGAGCCGCGCAGAACCGCCCTGTTGACGGCGGTGGTGCGCAACCTGGAGGCGCAGGCGGTCGACGACGCGTTGGACCTGTTCGCGTTGTTGATGGCGACCCGGTTGATCAGCCCGGCCCGCCGTGCGTCGGATCGGGATCGGTTGTCGACGTTGCCGCAGTTGGAGAAGGCGGCGCGCACGTTGGCGCGGGCCTCGAAGATCCTGGTCCAGGAGCTGGAGCTCGTCGAGGAGGCGGGGGCGGATCTGGACGTCGCCGCGTTGTGGGCGGCCGTGGAGGAGGCCGTGCCGCGCGCCGCGGGGTCGGGTGCGGTGGCCATCGTCGAGGTGTTGGTGCCCGAGGACGACGGCTCGGCCGAGGCGGCGATGCGCGAGAAGCTCTCGTCCCGGTACAACACGGTCCGGCCGTTCCTGGGGTTGTTGGGCGAGTCGGACGCGTTGGGCGCTGCCCAGGCCGGCCGCAAGGTGTTGCGGGCGGTCCGCGCGCTGCCTGCCTTGTCGCGGCGCCGGGTCAAGGAACGTCCGCTGCTGCCGCGCGAGGTCGACGCGGACCTGGTGCCGCCGATGTGGCGGCGCGCGGTGTTCTCCAACGCTCGGTTGGCGCCGGGCGCGGTTGACCGCGACGCGTACGTGGTGTGCGTGCTGGAGCTGCTGTATCGGGCGTTGAACCGGCGCGACGTGTTCGCCTCCCCCTCGCACCGCTGGTCGGATCCCCGCGCGCGGTTGCTGGACGGGGCCCGTTGGGAGGCGATGCGTGCGGACGTGCTCGCCGGTCTGGGCCTGGGCGCCCCGGTGGAGGAGCATCTGGGGCACCTGACACGGGCGTTGGACGCGGCGTGGCGGCAGATGGCCGAGCGCCTGGTCGAGGCCGGGGACGCGGCGAGGGTGGAGATCGTCGTTCCCGAGGGCGGCGGGCGGGCCCGGTTGTCGGTGGACAAGCTCGGCGCGGTGGGCAAGCCGGAGTCGTTGACGTGGTTGCGGACGACGACGAAGGCGATGCTGCCCAGGATCGACCTGCCGGACCTGTTGTTCGAGGTGCCCGCGTGGACGGGCTTCCTCGACGCGTTCACGCACGCGTCGGGCCGGACTACACGGATGGACGACGTCGCGGTGAGTCTGGTGGCGGTCCTGGTGTCGGAGAGCTGCAACATCGGGTTGACGCCGGTGGTGGACCCGAACGAGCGGGCTTTGACGCGTTCGCGGTTGTCGAGCGTGGACCAGAACTACATGCGCCCCGACACGCTCGCTGCGGCGAACGCGCTGCTGATCACCGCCCAGGGGCAGGTCGAGTTGGCGCGGATGATGGGCGGCGGGTTGTTGGCCTCGGTGGACGGGCTGCGGTTCGTCGTCCCGGTCAAGAGCATCAACACCGCTCCCTCGCCGAAGTACTACGGGTACAAGAGGGGCCTGACCTGGTTGAACGCGGTCAACGACCAGGTCGCGGGGATCGGCGCGATGGTTGTGCGCGGCACCCCGCGCGACAGCCTGTACACCCTGGACACGTTGCTGAACCTGGACGGCGGCATCCGCCCCGAGATGATCGCCACCGACCACGCCTCGTACTCCGACATGGCGTTCGGGTTGTACAAGATGCTGGGCTTCCGCTTCGCACCGCGGTTTCGCGATCTGGCCGACCAGCGGTTCTGGCGCGCGGAGACGCCCGTGCCCGAGGACGGGCAACCGGCGGGGGGCTACGGGCCGTTGGAGGCGATCGCCCGCCACCGGGTCAACCTGGGGCGGATCCGCACGCACTGGCCCGACATGCTCCGGGTGGCCGGGTCGCTGATCACCAACCAGGTCCGCGCCTACGACCTGGTGCGGATGTTCGGCCGCGAGGGCAACCCGACCCCGCTGGGGCAGGCGTTCGCCGAGTACGGCCGCATCGACAAGACCATGCACCTGCTCGCCCTGGTCGACCCGATGGACGACACCTACCGGCGCCTGATGAACCGCCAACTCACCGTGCAGGAATCACGCCACCGCCTGGCCCGCGCGATCTGCCACGGCGGCCGGGGACAGATCCGACAGGCGTACCGCGAGGGCCAGGAGGACCAGTTGGCCTGCCTGGGACTGGTCCTGAACGCGGTCGTCCTGTGGAACACCCGCTACCTGGACGCCGCGATCACCCGCCTCCGGGCCGAGGGGCACGACGTCAATGACGAGGACGTGGCCAGGCTGTCGCCGCTCAAGGATCGACACGTGAACTTCCTGGGCCGTTACCGGTTCTCCTTCCGTGGCGACGAAGGGCGGCGAGGGCGTGCGTCCCCTGCGCGATCCCGAGGACACCGACGAGGAGTGAACCTCGCCGCGGGAGATGGCCGCGATTCCCGAACACGCGAACCATAAAGACGACAAGAGCGGCCCCCAGCGCAGAGCACAGCGGCCTGGCCACTGGAGACGTTGCTGCACGGAGGTTCGCCTTTATCTAGTGACAACTGGCATACGCGCAGGTCGGGGCGGTCTGTGGGCTTGAGGCAAGTAAGGCACGTTGGTCGAACCTCGGGCCAAGGTGTTTCGACCGGAACGCCTGCGTTCATGTGACTGCAAACGTTTCGGTCGAATCGTTTCGCACGGGAGTTCGCCACCTTGCGTGGGCGCGCGGCCGTGGTCGTCGGCCGACCGGTGATGCTCAGTCCTGCGTGGAGATGCAGAAGGGGTGGCCTGCGGGGTCCAGCAGGACCCTCCGCTGATCGGGGTGCGGTTGGACAGGGGGTTCCATGGCGCCCAGTGCCAGCATCCGTGCGTGCGCGGCGTCCAGATCGTCGACGCCCAGTTCCATGTGAGCCTGCTTGCCCTGGGACGGGTCCGGCCAGGTCGGACGCCGGTAGTCCGCCACCCGGATGAAGCCCAGTCCGGGTGAACCCTCCCGGCCGAGCAGGATGAAGTCGTCGCTGGAGTAGACGACGGGCAGGCCGAGCGCGGTGCCGTAGAAGCGGGCCAGTTCGGCGGGTTCCGGGCAATCGAAGTCGACGGACAGCAATCGGATCGCAGGTCCGAATGTGGATTCGGATGTGGGTTCGGTACTCATGGGGAGGACGCTATGACGGGACCAGGACAGTTCCGGTCCTGGTCATGGGGAACACTTCGGGATGTGATCAGCACCTCCGCCCGCCTGCTGCGACTGGTCTCGCTGCTGTCCACTCGACCGACGTGGACCTGCCGCGAGCTGGCCGAGCGGATGGCGGTCACCGACCGCACGGTCCGGCGGGACATCGCCCGGCTGCGGGAACTCGGCTACGGCATCGAGTCCGACCCCGGGCCCTGGGGCGGCTACCGCCTCGGCGGTGGCACCCGGGTGCCACCGCTGATCCTCGACGACGAGGAGGCGCTTGCCGTGGCCGTCGCGCTGCGAGAGGCCGCGCTCAGCGGCGTCCTGGGCGGCGACCAGGCCGCGCTGTCGGCGCTGTTGAAACTACGGCAGGTCCTACCGCCCCGGATCGCGGACCGGCTGGGGGAGATGGATGCGATCTTCGAACACACTCCCAGGCCCGAGGGGCGTCAGATCTCGCCCGGCGTGCTGCTGGAACTGGCCGCCGCCTGCCGTCGTGGCGAGCGCACCCGTCTTTCGTACCGCGACCATGCGGGGAACGCCACCGTCCGGGACATCGACCCCTACCGCCTGGTACACACAGGCCACCGGTGGTACTTCGTCGCCCGGGACGTGGCCCGGGACCAGTGGCGGACATTCCGGGCCGACCGGGTGGTACAGGTACAGCCGACCGGACATGCCGTCGAACTCGTCGACCCGCCCGACCCGGCGCTCCTCGTCTCCCGATCCATCGCGGGCGTCGTGTACCCGCTCTATGTCACAGTCCGGCTGGCGCACCCCATGGACCAGGCACTACGGCTGGTCCCGCCCACGATCGGCACCCATCACCCGGACGGCCCCGATGCCACCATCGTCGAAATCGGCGGCAACGACGCCGACCAGCTCGCCACATACCTCCTCGGCCTGGGCACCACGCTACGGGTCCTGTCACCGGACCGCGTACGGGAGGCGCTGCTGCGCCGTACCCGAGACCTGTTCGAGGACAACGGGGGCGGTCAGCCCCGGTAGCGGGCGTTGCGCCGGGTACGAGGCCTCAGCCGCAACCGGTGTCAGAGGGGCGCTCAGCTCCTTCGGACGGATGTGATCAGCGGGTGCCTTCAGGACCGGCCCGGACGGCGGGTCCGCGATGGCCGACCTGTAGAAGTCCTGGGTAGCAGCTGCGGTGGTGAGGATCTGTGCCGGTGCGCTCACCGGCACTTCGGCCGGTCGGCCGAAGCGGGGCTAAACAAGACCTCGGTTAGCCCCCTTCGGTGCTCGACGGGGCATCCCGGCGCGTGACGCTGCCGTCGCCCAGCTCCTGATTGAGTCGGCAACACCTACTCGCGTGCGAGGTCGCTTATCAACACGACGCCGCAGTCGCGGACCCTGGCCCAGACATGGGCGGCGCAACCGCCCTGATCGTTGCTCGTGGGCGGGAGTATCGCGGATCGAGCCTTCCGCCACGAAGCGAATGGGCCGTAGGGCGTCAGGCGCCGAACTGCGTCCTCGACGACGCCTCGGCCTTCGACGGCAGCAGGTCCTTCGCGGGCTCGCTGTAGCCGACGGACACGATGCGGTCGCCCTCGTACGTGAACGTCGTCAGCGACGCAAGCGAGCACTGCCGCTTGCGCGGGTCGTGCAGCAGGCGCCGCCCCTCGATGTACGAGCGCACGATCCACACCGCAACCTGGTGGCTGACCAGTACCGCCTCGTGCCCGCGCGCCTTGTCGCGCGCCGAGTCCAGGGCCGAGGTCATGCGCACGACCTGGTCGATGTACGGCTCGCCCCACGACGGCTGGAAGGGGTTGCGCAGGTACTTCCAGTACCGCGGGTTGCGCAACGCGCCCGCGCCGACGCCGAATGTCTTGCCTTCGAAGTTGTTCTTCGCCTCGATCAGGCGCGGATCGGTCGCGACCTCAAGGTTGTGGCGGGCGGCGATCGGCGCGGCCGTCTCCTGCGCCCGCTCCAGCGGTGAGGCGGCGACGTATGTGATGTCGCGGTCGGCGAGGTGGTCTGCGACGTGCTCCGCCATCTTCACGCCCAGCTCGGAAAGGTGGTAGCCGGGCAAGCGGCCGTACAACACGCCCTCCGGGTTGAACACTTCGCCGTGGCGTATGAGGTGGACGACGGTAACGTCCTTGTCTTTCGCGGACATACGTCCCTCTCTCGGCTCTCGTCAGGATCCCGTGGCCTGCGCTGTGGCACGGCCGGCCGGGGCAGGGCATCCACGATACGGATCACCAGGACCGCTCCCGTCACGCATCGCCTGCTCGGGGTCGGGGATCGCCGCCGACGGCTCGATCATGACATCCGCGACGGGGCATCCACCCGGACCTCCGAGGCCGGCATCCGATCTCCCTCCCGCTCCGACCACGGCGGGAGCGTTTCGCGCGGGCACAATCTCAGGTCGGCAAGGTCCGGATGCCGGCCCAGATTCCACAGCCGAAGTTCTGTGCCCCGCTGCCCGGGAACCCATCCGAGTCGGTGTGCACCCTCGATCACCGCGGCAACCACTCCCGGCGTGATCACAGCCGACTGCTCGAAATTGGTCGACAGGCGTTGCCCCTCCTCTTCTGCGCGTTCGACAACAAGGACGATTGATCCACTATCGGGTGAAACCGCCCAGCGATAGCGCTCCCCGTCGACCACGATGACCCGTGTGCCCTCTTCCCAGTAACGGGCTCTCCCGGATGGGTCGTGCGGCGTGTTGGCCTGGCTCCTGAGGGAAGCCCCGCTTCGCGGAGCTGCGCTAGCGGTGGTTTGTTGACAGCGGGTCGGGGTCGCGGTATGCCGATAGGAGTGAACGTCGCCTGCGCCTCGGGGGGTTACGATGACCAAGCGTGTGCCCTGTCCGCCCGCACCGGGACCGTTGGAAGCCTACGCCGCGCGGTTCGACGACCTCTTCTCCACGTTGGCACAGCGCCGCGGGTTCCGCGAGTACCTGGCCGGGCTCCTGCTTCCGAGGGACCGCAACAAGACGCTGACCTGCCTGGCAGGTACGGAACCCGTGGTCGGTGCACAGCATCCGGCGGTGCAGCGGCTGCAGTTCTTCCTGTCCGAGTCGACCTGGGACCACGAGCGGATCAACGCCCGTCGCGTGGAGTTGTTACTGGCGGATCCGGCGACCGCGCCGCACGCGGGTGGGGTGTTGGTGATCAACGACTCCGGCGACCGCAAGGACGGCTCGGCGACCGCGCACGTGGGCAAGCAGTACCTGGGATCGGTCGGGAAGATCGACCGCGGTGTCGTCACGGTGACCACGTGTTGGGCGGACGAGCGCCTCTACCACCCCCTGCACGCCGTTCCCTACACCCCGGCCCACCACTTCGCGAAGGGGAAGAACGACCCCGACTTCCGCACGAAACTGCGGATCGGGGCCGCCCTGGCCCGGGAAGCGAAGCAGGCGGGGGTGTCCTTCCGGGCGGTGGCCGCCGACTGCGCCTACGGCGACCAGGACGGCTTCCGCAGCGAACTCGCAGACGCGGGGCTGCCGTTCGTAATGGCGCTCAAGCCCGGCCACGGCGCCTGGAGTTACAAGGATGCGTTCAGGCCCACCGACGCCGCCCGCGAACTGACCTGGGCGGGCCCGAACCGCCCCGGCGACTGGACCGCGGTCACCCGCACCTTCCGCGACGGAGGCACGGCCACCTGGTGGGCCGCCGACGCACGACTGGGTTGGTGGGGCCCCGACGGCGCCACCCGCCTGGTGGTCGCCACCACCGATCCGGCCACCCTGCCCGCGCGATCCACCTGGTACCTGGCCACCAACCTGCCCCGGCCGGGATCGCCCCGCGAGGCCACCAGCCGGCACCGGGCCGCCGACCTGGCCGAAGTGGTGCGCATATACGGGATCCGTCATTGGATCGAGCAAAGCTACAAGCAGGTCAAGGACGAACTCGGCTGGGCCGACTTCCAAGTCCGCTCCGACACCGCCATTCGCCGCCACCAGACCCTGGTCAACTGCGCGTTCTCGTTCTGCTGGGACGCGTGGTTCGCCCCGCCCCCGCCCCCGTCCGTGGATGCCCAGGAGTTGGAACCGCACCGCCCAGAGAGGGGGGACTCCCACGTCCCACCAGCCCCGAACGACCTCCTGGCCCCAAGCGATCCGGGCAGTCCGTGGCTGGTTGGCGCCCTGGACCACGCTGCAACGCTACTGGCGGGCATGGTCCACCAAGCCCCCGCCCACCGAACTCCAAACCCTGATCAACGCCCTCGGCACAGGAAGACCCATCGACCTCTACACCCCGGTCTAAGAAGCCGTTGTCTTATCGAACGTGGTCGCTGAGTTTCCTCTGGTCGGGCGTGAACTCGGTTGCTGTGCGGGAGGGATGACGCATTGTGTCG
>NZ_JBIWJT010000077.1:0-9440 GCF_044765325.1 Embleya sp. NPDC127516
ACGGGCAAGGAGCAGTCGATGACCATCACCGGCGGCTCGGGCCTGCCGAAGGACGACATCGACCGGATGATGCGCGAGGCGGAGGCGCACGCGGAGGAGGACCACCAGCGTCGCGAGGCCGCGGAGACCCGCAACCAGGCCGAGCAACTGGTGTACACCACCGAGAAGTTCATCAAGGACAACAGCGACAAGGTGCCCGCCGACGTCAAGACCGAGGTCGAGACGTCGCTCACCGAGCTCAAGGACGCGCTCAAGGGCGAGGACCTGGCCGCGATCCGCGACGCCGCGGAGAAGGTCAGCACCACGAGCCAGAAGCTGGGCACCGCGATGTACGCGAACGCGCAGCCCGGTACCGAGGGCGCGGCCGGTTCGCCCGGCGACGGCGCGGGCAACACTGCCGACGACGACGTCGTGGACGCCGAGATCGTCGACGAGGACCGTAAGGGCGGTGCTGCGTGACCGAAGGGACCGGCTCGAACCACGGCGCCGTCCCGGGCGACGCCCAAGAGACAGAGCCGAAGCCGGAAACCGGGACCGCCGCCTCGGCGGCGGCCCCGGCCCCCGGGGCGGCGGAGGCCGCCGAGCTGCGCAACCAGCTCGGTGAGCGCACCGCCGACCTGCAACGGCTCCAGGCCGAGTACGCGAACTACCGCAAGCGCGTCGAGCGGGACCGCAACGTGGCGGGCGAACTGGCCGCCATCAAGGTGCTGAGCGAACTGCTGCCGGTGCTCGACGACATCGGTCGGGCCCGGGACCACGGCGAACTGGCGGGCGGCTTCAAGTCGGTCGCCGAGTCGCTGGAGTCGATCGTGGCCAAGATGGGGCTGCAGAGCTTCGGTTCCAAGGGCGACCCGTTCGACCCGACGGTGCACGAGGCGCTGCTGCACTCGTACGCGACCGATGTCACCGAGCCCACGTGCGTGGAGATCCTGCAGCCCGGCTACCAGGTCGGCGAGCGGATCATCCGTCCGGCGCGGGTGGCGGTCGCGGAGCCCACAGCGGACGCCGAGGGCGGTCCGGAGGAGTCGGGCGAAGCGGCCGGAAGCTGAACCGTCACCGGGAACCAGACAACGAGAAGCGGAGAGGAGGGACGCCGATGCGCGGGTGGAGTGGATCCGGAAACGGGCGCTCGGAGCACGAGGGCACCCCGACCCGATCGGCGAGGGGCGCATGAGTACGAAGGACTACCTGGAGAAGGACTACTACAAGGTGCTCGGCGTCCCCAAGGACGCCGGCACCGCCGAGATCAAGAAGGCCTACCGCAAGCTCGCCGTCGAGTTCCACCCGGACAAGAACAAGGGTGACACCAAGGCGGAGGAGCGGTTCAAGGAGATCTCGGAAGCCTACGACGTGCTCGCCGACGACAAGCGGCGCAAGGAGTACGACGAGGCACGGACCCTGTTCGGCAGCGGAGGTGGCTTCCGCGGCCCCGGCGGCGGGCAGGGCGGGGCCGGCGGCTTCCCCTTCGACCTCGGCGACATCTTCGGTGGCCAGCAGGGCGGCGCGGGCAACACCGGCGGCCTGGGCGACATCTTCGGCGGGCTGTTCGGCGGCGGTCGGCAGACCGGACGGCAGCAGCCCCGACGCGGCTCGGACGTGGAGTCCGAGGTCACCCTCGGCTTCGCGGACGCGGTGGACGGCGCGACCGTCCCGATCCGGCTGACCAGCTCCGAGCCGTGTCGGCACTGCAACGGCACGGGCGCGGCCGCGGGCACCACCCCGCGGATGTGTCCCACCTGCGCGGGTTCGGGCAACGTCAGCCGTCCGCAGGGCGGCTTCGGCTTCTCCGAGCCGTGCCGCGACTGCAAGGGCCGCGGGCTGCTGGTGGACGACCCGTGCATCGTGTGCAACGGCAGCGGTCGGGCCAAGAGTTCGCGCACGATGCAGGTCCGGATCCCGGCCGGGGTTCAGGACGGACAGCGGATCCGGCTCAAGGGCAAGGGCGCTCCCGGCGAGCGCGGCGGCCCCTCCGGCGACCTGTACGTCGTGGTGCACGTCAAGACGCACTCCGTATTCGGCCGCAAGGGCGACAACCTCACCGTCACCGTGCCGGTCACCTTTCCGGAGGCGGTGCTGGGGGCGGAGGTCACCGTGCCCACCCTGGGCGGCATCCCGGTCACGCTCAAGCTCCCCGCGGGCACGGGCAACGGCCGCACGCTGCGCGTCCGCGGGCGCGGTGCGGCACGCAAGGACGGCACTCGGGGCGACCTCCTGGTCACCGTCGAGGTGACGGTCCCACAGCAGCTGAACGACAAGGCGCGCGAGGCGCTGGAGGCGTTCCGCGAGGCGACCGTCGCGCACGATCCCCGAGCCGATCTGTTGGACGCGGCGAAGGGGGCATGACATGCGACCGGGCGGCTTGGGCGGCGACGGCGGGCGGCGTGGCTACGAGATCGACGAGACCTCTCCGGTCTACGTGATCTCGGTGGCCGCGCAACTGTCCGGCCTGCATCCACAGACGCTGCGCCAGTACGACCGACTCGGCCTGGTCTCGCCGGACCGCACGGCCGGTCGCGGGCGGCGCTACTCCGCCCGCGACATCGTCCAGTTGCGCGAGGTGCAGCGGCTCTCCCAGGAGGCCGGCATCAACCTCGCCGGGATCAAGCGGATCCTGGAGCTGGAGAACCAGGTGCTCGCGCTGAGCGTGCGGGTGGCCGAGTTGGAGCACGCGCTGCACGAGGCGACGGACGCGAGCGCCCGGCGCGAGGCGGCCGTACACGCGTCCTACCGACGCGATCTGGTCCCGGTCCGGCCGCAGGCGGGCACCGCGCTCGTGGTGTGGAAGCCCAGGCGCGGGCGCACCGACTGACGCCCGGCGCACGGGCCGCACGAGATCCGGGAGGGGCGGGGCTTCGGCCGCGCCCCTTCGTCCGTGTGGGCCGCGGCCTCGTTCGCGGGGGTCGGCCCGCCGTTTCGTGCGGGGCGGCCGTTCGGGTGGCCTCGGCACATCCTTGATGCCGCTCAATACGCGTCAGTAGGGTCGCCGCATGAAGCCGAATCGTCGGGACGTCCTGAAGTACTCGGCCGCGGGCGCGGCACTGCTGGGAGCGGCGGCGTGCACCGACGCCGAGGAGTCGCCGGTCAACAAGTCGAGCGACGCGCCCAAGCCCGGCGCCCCGACCTCGGGCGGCGCCGCAGGCGCGGCCGGCACCACCCTGGAGCGCACCCTGCTGCTCGGCCCGCCCGGCCCGGGCGGTTACCGCAAGGTGGTCGCCGGCCCCGGCGAACCGCACCTGCTGCGCAACGAGTTGGCCCCCGGCGCCGGTCCCGGCGACAAGACGAAGAGCCGACCCCTGGTGGCCTTCACCCAACTGACGGACATCCACATCCAGGACTCCCAGTCGACCGCGCGGGTGGACTTCCTGGACCGGCACAGCGACAAGGACCAGCCGTTCGCCAAGCTGCTGCCGTTCCAGTCGTCGTACCGCCCGCAGGAGGTGCTGACGGCGCAGATCGCCGAGGCGATGGTGCAGTCCCTCAACCGGATCGGCAAGGGCCCGGCGCTGGGCCAACCCCTGGCGTTCACCATCTGCACGGGCGACAACACCGACAACATCCAGTTCAACGAGCTGCGTTGGTACATCGACGTGCTCGACGGCGGCAAGAAGGTCACCCCCGACTCGGGCGACCGGAACAAGTACGAGGGCCCGATGGACGCGGTCGCGTACAACGACCGCTACTGGCACCCGGACGGCACGCCGGCCGGACAGAAGGACGACCTGCCCAGGCGCGAGTTCGGTTTCCCCACCGTGCCGGGTCTGCTCGACGCGTGCCGGCGTCCGTTCGAGGCGACCGGCCTGAAGACCCCGTGGTACACCGCGTACGGCAACCACGACGGGCTGGTCCAGGGCAACCTGCCGGTCAACGAATTGCTGGGCAAGGTCGCGGTCGGCGACGAGAAGGTGCTGGACATATCCGCGAAGGAGACCGTCGTCGCGCTCGCGGTCGGACTGCAGAGCGGCAAGCCGGACGCGCTTGCCGCGCTGATGTCGGGCCCCAAGCGCAAGGTCACCGCCGACCCGGACCGGCGGCTGATCGACCGCGCGGAGACGATCAAGGAGCACTTCAACACCACCGGCTTGCCCAAGGGCCACGGCTTCACCCAGCAGAACATCGACGCCAAGACCGCGTACTACAGCTTCGACCAGGGTCAGGTGCGCTGCCTGGTCCTGGACACGGTGAACCAGTACGGCCTGGACTCCGGCTGCCTGGACCCGACCCAGTTCGCGTGGCTCCAGGACCACCTGATGAAGGGCAGTTCCAGCTACCTGGACGAGCAGGGCAAGGTGGTCCAAGGCACCGGCCAGGACAAGCTGTTCGTGCTGTTCAGCCACCACACCATCGAGACGATGGTGAACCGCACGGTGCCCCCGGGGCAGCCCGCGCGAATCCTGGGCCCCGAGGTCTTGTCGCTGCTGCTGCGCTTCCCGAACGTCGTGCTGTGGGTGAACGGGCACACCCACGACAACCACGTGAAGCCGCACCCGCGCCCGGCCGGCTTCGCCGCTCCCGGAGGCTTCTGGGAGGTCAACACCGCGTCGCACATCGACTGGCCCTCGCAGGCGCGGATCGTGGAGATCGGGGACAACCGCAACGGCACACTGTCCGTCTTCGGCACCATCGTCGACTCGGCCGGGCCGGAGTCCAACGGCGGCAAGCTGGACACCCCGGTCGCACTGGCCGCGCTGGCCCGCGAACTCGCGGGCAACGACTGGCACGAGCGCGATCGCCCGGACGCGAAGGTGGACGGTCGGCGCGGTCGGATCGAGGACCGCAACGTGGAACTGCTGGTGCCGACGCCGGCGTGGCTCACGTAGAGCAGGCGGGTCCGCCGAGTCCGGCGGTCTACCAGACCACCGTCACCACGCGGGCGCAGCGTGACTTGGAGCGCTTGACCAGTTCGCCGTTGGGACGGTCGCTGCCGGCGACCCAGGCCATCGCCTCGCCGACGCTGCGACCGCCCCGGCGCTGGCGCCTGGTCAGCCGCTCGTCGCGGACCCGGTCCGAGGCGTGCACGTACCAGACCTCGGTCATCAGGCAGTAGGCGTCGGTCCAGCCGGGAGCGTCCAGTGCCAGGTAGTTGCCCTCGGTCACCACGATCCGGGTGCCGGGGCGGACCACGTGCCGCGCCGCGACCGGCTCGTGCAGCGAGCGGTCGTAGTCCGGCACGTACACGTCCCGGTCCACCTCGTGCACCACACGGGCCAGCGTGGTCGCGTAGCCCCACACGTCGAACGTGTCCACGGCGCCCTTGCGGTGCAGTCGGCCGATCCGCTTGAGCTGCACGTTCGAGAGGTGGAACCCGTCGAGCGGCACATAGGCGGCGGTACCGACGCCGACCCGCTGTTCGATCGCGCGCACCAGGCGGCCGGCGAGCGTGGACTTCCCGGCACCCGGCGGACCGGCGAGGCCGAGCACGACCCGATCGGCCCCGGGCGCCGCCGGAATCAGCCGTACCGCCGCATCCGCGAGCGCGTCGAGTGTTTCGAGGGCACCGGACACATCTGGCATGTCCGCAGTCTAGGCATCCGGAGCGACGCACGGTTGAGTGGAATAGACTCAACTTAGTTGTGGTTGCCACAGTCAAAGGACCGTTCGGGTGCCATACGGACACGACACGGACGGAATGATGGCCGTGACATCGCGTGCCCGAAGCGAAGGAGTCGCACACCTCACATGGATGCACAGAAGCTCACCACCAAGGCCCAAGAGGCCCTTTCGGTCGCCATCCGCAAGGCTTCCGCGGCGGGACACCCCCAGGTGGAGCCCGCGCATCTGCTGCTCGCCCTGCTCGAACAGCCCGAGGGGATCGCGGTCCCGCTGCTGGGCGCGGCCGGTGTGGACGTGCCGCTCCTGAAGGTCGCGGCCGTCCAGATTTCCGATCGCCTGCCGAGCGCGTCCGGCTCAACGGTGGCCGCTCCGCAGCTCGCCCGCGAGACGATGCTCGCGCTCGACGAGGCGGAGAAGCAGGCCGACAAGCTCGGCGACACGTTCGTGTCCACGGAGCACGTCCTGGTCGGTCTCGCGTCCGGCCGCTCCGGCCCGGTCGCCGAGGCGCTGCGCGACGCGGGCGCCACGCCGCAGGCGCTGCTCGACTCCTTCAAGGCGGTGCGCGGCAGCGCCCGGGTCACCTCCCAGGACCCGGAGAGCACCTATCAGGCCCTGGAGAAGTACGGCCGCGACCTGACCGAGGAGGCCCGCGACGGCAAGCTGGACCCGGTGATCGGCCGCGACTCGGAGATCCGCCGGGTGGTCCAGGTGTTGTCCCGCCGGACCAAGAACAACCCGGTCCTGATCGGTGAGCCCGGCGTCGGCAAGACCGCCGTCGTCGAGGGCCTGGCCAGGCGGATCGTGGCGGGCGACGTGCCCGAGTCGCTGCGCGACAAGCGGCTGATCGCGCTCGACCTGGGCGCGATGGTCGCGGGCGCGAAGTATCGCGGCGAGTTCGAGGAGCGGCTGAAGGCGGTCCTGAACGAGATCAAGTCCAGCGACGGCCAGGTCGTCACCTTCATCGACGAACTGCACACCGTGGTGGGCGCGGGCGCGACCGGCGACAGTTCGATGGACGCGGGCAACATGCTCAAGCCGATGCTCGCGCGCGGCGAACTGCGCCTGGTCGGCGCGACCACGCTGGACGAGTACCGCAAGCACATCGAGAAGGACCCCGCGCTGGAGCGCCGGTTCCAGCAGGTGTTCGTCGGCGAGCCCAGCGTCGAGGACACCATCGCGATCCTGCGCGGCCTCAAGAGCCGGTACGAGGCGCACCACAAGGTGCAGATCGCCGACTCGGCCCTGGTCGCCGCGGCCACCCTCTCCGACCGCTACATCACCGCGCGCTTCCTCCCCGACAAGGCGATCGACCTGGTCGACGAGGCGGCGTCGCGGCTGCGGATGGAGATCGACTCCTCCCCCGTCGAGATCGACGAACTCCAGCGCTCGGTGGACCGGCTGCGGATGGAGGAGATGGCGCTGGCCAAGGAGACCGACGCGGCCAGCCGGGACCGGCTGGAGCGACTGCGCAAGGACCTCGCGGACAAGCAGGAGCAACTCAGCGGGCTGACCGCGCGCTGGCAGCAGGAGAAGGCCGGCCTGAACCGGGTCGGCGAGCTCAAGGAACGCCTGGACGCGGCCCGCGGCGAGGCCGAGCGGGCCCAGCGGGACGGCGACTTCGAGACCGCCTCGAAGCTGATGTACGGCCAGATCCCGACCCTGGAGCGCGAGCTGGCCGAGGCCGCCGCGACCGAGGGCGACCGGGGCACGCACGGCACCGCGATGGTCAAGGAGGAGGTCGGCCCGGACGACGTCGCCGACGTGGTCTCGTCCTGGACCGGCATCCCCTCCGGCCGCCTCCTGGAGGGCGAGCGTGGCAAGCTGCTGCGGATGGAGGACGAGCTGGGTCGCCGGCTGATCGGCCAGAAGGCGGCCGTGGCGACGGTCTCCGACGCGGTACGCCGGGCCCGCTCCGGCATCGCCGACCCGGACCGCCCGACCGGCTCCTTCCTCTTCCTGGGCCCGACCGGTGTGGGCAAGACCGAGTTGGCCAAGTCGCTCGCCGACTTCCTCTTCGACGACGAGCGCGCGATGGTGCGGATCGACATGTCGGAGTACGCGGAGAAGCACTCGGTCGCCCGCCTGGTCGGCGCGCCGCCCGGCTACGTGGGCTACGAGGAGGGCGGCCAGTTGACCGAGGCGGTCCGCCGCCGCCCGTACTCGGTGGTGCTCCTGGACGAGGTGGAGAAGGCCCATCCCGAGGTCTTCGACGTCCTGCTCCAGGTGCTCGACGACGGGCGGCTGACCGACGGCCAGGGCCGCACGGTGGACTTCCGCAACGTGGTGCTGATCCTGACCTCGAACCTGGGGTCCCAGTACCTGGTCGACCCGGCGCTGTCCCGGGAGCAGCAGCAGAACCTGGTGATGGACGTGGTTCGCAACGCGTTCAAGCCGGAATTCCTCAACCGGCTCGACGACATCGTGCTCTTCGACGCACTCGGCACGGCGGAACTCGCACACATCGTCGGACTCCAGGTCGATCGGCTCGGCGCCCGGCTCAAGGACCGCCGGATCACCCTGACGGTGACCGACGCGGCCCGCGAGTGGCTCGCGCTGACCGGGTACGACCCGGCGTACGGCGCGCGGCCGCTGCGCCGGCTGATCCAGACCGCCATCGGCGACAAGCTGGCCCGGGCGCTGCTCGCCGGCGAGATCGACGACGGCGACACGGTCGTGGTCGACCTGGACGAGGCGAGCGACACGCTGGTGGTGCAGCCGCAGGAGCGGGTGCCGGCGAAGACGCTCTGACGAGCGGGTTCGGGGCCGAGTCGGCCACGAATGCCGCGGCGCCGGGACCTGTTGCGGGTCCCGGCGCTTCGGCATGGCAGCATGCATGCGGAGTTATCTGACGGTGCGTCACACGTCTGGGGTTCGGTCGGGTCGGCTCCGGTCACGCGGTGCGCCGAGGATGGTGCGCCATGCGCGGCACGACAAGATCGCCTAGCACCGGATGAAGCGGACAAAACCCGCGAAGCCGGTAGCGTCCAGCGTGACAGATATCATCGACGCAGTGGTTAAGTTACCAGCGGGTAAGATGCCCGCACGGCCGTACGCTGTCGGCCGATACACGCCCCGGAAGGGACGTCCCACCGGAGGAGCCGAACGCCCATGCAGCTCGCAGCGATCGTGATCTCGCTGGTCACCTTGGTGGTCGGCGCCGCGCTCGCGGCGCGCGCCGTCGCGCATATCTACCGCTTCGTCCAGGTAGGCCAGCCGGACGGCAGCCGAACCGGACAGCCCGCGCAGCGCACCGCGACCCTCGGCCGGGAGTTCCTCGGCCACACCCGAATGCTCAAGTGGGGCGTCGTCGGCGTGGCCCACTGGTTCGTGGCCGTCGGCTTCCTGACCCTCGGCCTGACCATCATCACCGCCATCGTGCAGCTCTTCGACGCGCACTGGGTGTTCCCGCTCATCGGCGATTGGCTGCCGTACGAGCTGTTCACCGAGTTCATCGCGCTCGCCACGTTCGTCGGCATCGTGGTGCTGATGGTCATCCGGCAGCTGAGCCTGCCCTCGCGCCCGGGCCGCAAGTCGCGCTTCGCCGGCTCGGTGTCGTGGCAGGCGTACTACGTCGAGTGGACGATCCTGGTGATCGGCCTCGCGATCCTGACGCTGCGCGCCCTGGAGGCCGCCCTGCTCGGGGTGGACCACTACGAGGCGGGCTTCTTCGCGTCGTACCCGCTCAGCCTGGCCTTCCAGGACCTGGGCGAGTCCACGCTGGAGAACCTGGTCTACCTGACCGCGATGATCAAGCTCACCGCGACCGGCGCCTGGGCGGTGACGATCGGGCTGAACCCGAGTATGGGTGTGGCCTGGCATCGGTTCCTGGCGTTCTTCAACATCTATTTCAAGCGTGATGCCGATGGTGGTGTCGCGTTGGGTGCGTTGGC
>NZ_JBIWJT010000078.1:0-9326 GCF_044765325.1 Embleya sp. NPDC127516
GAACTTCTGCGGATATCTGGGTGGCACGTTCTCTCTCATTTCCGAATCTCGACAACCCTACGCGGGTCACTGTCCGGAAGAAATAGAGCACCTCAGTTGCTCGCGGAGACGGCTCGCATGGTCGGGTCGGACCGCGGGTCGTCCCGTGTGCTCGCGCCGTGGCGCAGGACGCGAGCGATCCACGACCCGGGGAAGACGGTCCTGGCCCTCGCGCTGGGCGGGGATTTAGAGGGCATTTGATCTAGATGAAATAACCTTTATGTCCTAGTAGGTTCCTCGCCAGGTGGGTGTGGTCTCGCCCGTTATGCGTTTGGTGAGGTTGTCGATGGAGGCGATGTGGAGCATGGCTTCGGAACTGGCGGGCAGGGTCTCGTAGTCGCGGGTCAGACGTCGGCGGAGCATGATCCATCCCAGGCTTCGTTCGACCACCCGGGTTTCTGCGGCGGGCATCGTGGACTCGAGCGAAGACCAGGTGTCGAGAACGACCGTCCGGGGCTTCACACGGTGCGCAAGGTGAAGGCTCCTTCGGCCCACGCGAGGAGCCGATCGAGGGTGCGCGGGGTGGAGGCGTTCTTGTCATGGCTCAGGCGGTGGTTGCGGATGGCCGTGGTCAGCTCGTGCGCGAGTTCCGGGTCGCCTGTCTCGTGCGCCAGCGTTCGCAGCGCACGCAGCCGGGGGATCGGGTTCGCGTCCTGCCTCAGGCACGTCAGCGACTGAATGGCGGACCACCGGCGCAGTGAAGCCGTGTCGATCAGGGGCTCTCCGTTGTGGCGCCACGCCCGCAGCATCCGCATGAGGGCTCTCCCGTCCTCGAGTCCCGTGGCGTCGGCAGGTACGAGATTCAGCAGCGTGGTGGGGCCTGCCAGTTCGTGGATCTCGCCGTCGCGGTCGGCGGTGAACACCACGCGCTCGACGGTGTCCGGTATCAGGACCGCGGCGCCCACGAGCAGCGAGGTGAGTTCGCTGCCGGTCGGTGCCAGCGCGGTGATGCGCCAGGTGTTCGTGGGTTCGTCGACGAGGACCTCGACGTCCGTACAGCCCTGCCCGCCGAGCACCGCGGCGACCATGCCGGCGGGCGTGATGCCCAGGGCGAGGTAGTCGTCCCTGTCGCCGAAGGAGATCCCCAGCCGGCTGAGCGCCTGAAGGAGTCCGACCAGGCACCCGAGGCTGCTCTCGCAGGCGGTGAGAATGCCGTCCGCGAGTTCGTGCCACGCGATCTCGCTTGGGCCGTGCTTGTCGAGGAGGGTGACCCCGGTGTCGGTGTAACGGAGCATCCCGCCATGGGAACGCGCCGTCCGCAGCCGCGGGTTGAACCCCGTCAGCAGTGGCGCCAGGTCCGCGTGGTCGCAGGCGTTGCCCAACAGGGTGGTCCCGTTGTCGTGGCGCAACTTGTCGTAGGGGCGGGTCTTTCGCCCGGTGGCGACCAACAGGGCGATGGCGCTCAGTCGCCCGGGGCCTTCCACCTGGCTCGCGGCGACGTCCGCGAGGGCGTTTCCGAGTTGCCGGGGGATCGTCGAGGTCCGCGCGGCATGTGTGGCCTGCCCGGCCGCATCGGTCAGGTCCAGGAGGGCACCTTTCAGGTCCGGCAGAAAGTCCGGCTCGGCGGCGAGTGCGGACAACACGCCCGGGTTGCCCGCGAACAGGGTGTAGCTGTCGGCCACGACCCGGCGAAAACGTGACTGGTCACCGAGCAGGCGCATCGCGGTGTCGTACATGGCGAAATGAAGGCCGACGCCGCAGTCCGGCCCGGGCGCGTCACCGGTCAGGCCCTCCACCATGCGCTCGGCCGCGATGATCAGTTGGGCCAGGGTCTTCACGCCGAGGTCCACCGACGCCTGCTGGACAAGCGCGGCCAGCTGTTCCTCGGAGCGCTCCGCCGACATCACAGTCACCAACTGATGCTGCAGCAACCGGAACCGGGCCAGCCGCTCTCCGCCTTCGTCGATCAGCCGCTGCGCGGCATCCGCGTGCCGCTGGGCCTTCAGCGGGGTGTCCGCACGAAGCGCGTCGAGGTAGCTGCGGACCATCCGCGCGAGCAGATCGACGGTGGCGTCCGCGGCGTCGACGGACCCGATGTAGGGACGTTGGCGGGGCGCCGCCGCGAGCAGGGCCCGCTCGGCGGGGATGGTGCGGACCGCGTCGGCAAGGCGCTCGGCCGAGCCGAGTTCGTCACGGGCGACCGCCTGCATCGTCCGGAAGAAGTCACGAAGCCACGCCTCGAGCCTCCCACAGAGCAGGTCGAAGTCCTCCCACGCGAACCGGGCAACCGATACCGCGCCAGCCGGCTCGTCGTAGATACGTACTGCGGCCTCGGCCGCGGCACGGCGGCCGGTGCTGTTGTGATTGATCTCCCAACGAGGCGGCGTCCGACCGCAGTCGGCGCACGGCACGCCGCGCACTCGCTGGACACCACACCCAGTGCAGCGGATCAGATCGAACGTCAACCGGAAGGCCGTAGCAGGCATGAGAGTCTCCAGACCCGGCGCCGAGACAGCGTCGGGGAAACGGGGCAGAAGAACATCATCCGCCCGAAACCCGATGCCGGGCACGGGGTTTTTCAAACCCGAGTGAGCCGAGCACCAGTTCGTCACACCAGGGGAGACAAGACCAAACGCCGTGATGGCCGATCACCCCTCATCAGCAAGAGGTCGTCGATAGCCCAACCGTGAACCCACGCGGCTGCGGCCCGAAACCACCCGGATCCCGCCGTCCCGGATACCGACTTGGACCGCATTCGGCGCCGTTCCCGAGTCGGGGCTCGCCCCCGGCTGCGCCGGCCCCTGTTCCGGACGACGGAATGCTGTGCCCGATGTGTCGGTGCCGTCGGTGATGATCTTTCCCGTGACCGATGTTCCGGTGCCCGGCGCCGTTCTCGCAGATTTCGACGCGTACACCCGGGCCGTCGCCGCCGTCTCCGCGGCGGATGACGCCCGCCGTAGGGGGTGGGAGCCTCGGTTGGACGACGACGCGTACGAGGCGTTGGCGTACGCGATCGAGTGTTACGAGCACGAGCACCTCGAGGAGGTCCTCGCCGACCGGCCCCAGCGCCCGCCGATCCCGGTGCCGGACGACACTCCGAGCACGAGGCGGCGGCAGGTCTGGGGAGCGACCACGGTGCCCGGGACCGGGGCTGCCGAATGGGACGAGTGGTTCTACACGCCGGCCGTCGGCGTCGGACCGCTGCGGTTCGGTATGACGGTCGACGAGGTGGTCGAGGCGGCGGCCGGGATGCTCGGTCGGACGAGGGTCGGTGATTGCGTGTGGCGCCACGCGACGTTCTCGCCGACGTGGTGGATCGAGGTCCGCCGTCGCGAGCCGGCTCCTTCACCGCCCGCGGTCACGGCCTATGTGAGCCGGGACGCGGGGCTGTTCTGCGTGGCCGTCGACGCCGTGCACGGTCCCCGAGTCGCCCACGACGGACTCGCCCTGGTCGGCAGGGACCGAGAGGAACTGGAGAGCGACGCGATTGCGTACGCCGAGGCGAGAGGCGTGTACCTTCGCTACTCGCCCGCGGGTTACGCGGGACCGGATGACTCCGGTGTCGTCTTGTGCGGGCAGATGGTCGGGCAAGTCCTGCGATCACGCCCGTTGTTCATGGTGACGCGCGACGGCGCGAACACCGAGTGGGACTCGATGCCCTCCGAGGAGTACCCGGGCAGCGGGCATTCCACGGTCTGACGGTCATGCGGTCCTGCTGAACGGCGAGGACGACCCGGACGGCCGGCGACAGTGTCGGGACTCGACCCTGCGGTTCCGTTGTCGCCGCCGGAGGAGGGATACCTGTGAACGTCCTGCGCTTGGCTGCACCACGCGCTGCTCCCGTTGCTGCCCTGGCCTCCATTGCCGCCTTGCCGGACGGGCGCCGGCTGGAACGCCGCCCTGATCGCCCACCGCACCGGCCTCACCGGACACGTCACCGGCGTCGAGGCCGATCCCACCCTCGCCGCCGGCGCGGCCGAGACCCTGGCCCGCGCCGGAGCGCACGTGGATGTCCGGGTCGGCGACGGAGCCCTCGGCTGGGCCCCGAACGCCCCTACAACCGGCTGATCGCCACCTACGCGGTCGAACCCGTCCCCGCGCCTGGATCGAACAGACTACCCCCGGCGGCGACATCGTCTTCCCCTGGACCCGCCTGGGCTACTTCGCCCTCACCACCGGCAAAGACGGCCGCTCGGCCACAGGACGGCTCCACGGCCTCGCCCGATTCATGAACGCCCGCGGCACCCCCACCACCCGCACATCCGCGCCGACCGCGACCCCGACCACCAACGCCCCTTCACCCGCGACCCACGCCCCCTGCACGACAACGCCCACCTGATGTGGGCGCTGCGCCTGCGGCTGCCCGACGTCCTGTTCGATACCACCGCCGACACGGACGGCGTCCACGCCCGCCTCCACGACGGCGCCGAGTCCTGGGCGACGATCTCCACACCGCCGAACGGTCGTCCGATCGCCTCCCAGAGCGGCTTGCGCCGCCTCGTCGACGAACTCGAGACCGCGTGGGATACGTGGATCGAGGCGGGCGCGATCGGCTTGTACGACCACGGCATGACCGTCACGGCCGACTACGAACAGTTCGTCTGGGCGGGCGACCCCGACACCGGCACCCGATGGCCCCTTCCCGCGCCCGCGTCGATCACGATCGGGTGAGGTGGGTACCTCTCGCGGCGGCGGCGTCCGATACCGTCGGCAGCGCGATCAGGGCCGAAGACCGGGACCACGCCATGCTCGAGCTGTATCGAGAGCATCCGGACCTCTACCGGGCCATGCGTGCCGGCCTGCGTTGACCGGTGCTTCGGCCGGGTGTCCCGCCGCGACGGCTGCAGCGCGGTACGGTGAGACCGCCCGCAGCGCCCGGAGGCCATGCGGGCGAAGGCGCCAACGGGCGCCGGACGGGCCGAACCGTTCTTCCCGCCACGGGACTTCCTCGAAGTCCGGCGGCGCCGAAGCCTTCCGGAGCGGAGCCAGGGAGCAAGGGGCACGTGTGACCGGCTGGGTGCTGGCCTGGGACGGCAGTCCGAGCAACCTTGATTCGTCCAAGCACGGTGTCGGCTCGCGGTTCCGGTGGTCGATGGGGCGGAACTTCTCCCCGGCCGAGGCTCCGCAACCGGACGAGCCGTACCTTCTGTGGCGCGCCGACTACCGTGCCAAGACGCAGGTCGTGGTCTCGCAAGGTGTGGTCGTACGCGGGCAGTACACGCTGCGTGGCACGCGCTACCTGCGCCTACAGATCAAAGAGACTTTGCCGGTCACCGTGCCGCGTGCGATCCTGCACACCGACGACGTGCTGACCGCCAAGAACTCCTTCGCCGACTGCGGCATATTCGATAAAATGGGCAGAAATCGGGGGATGAACCCGTACCGTCTCAGTGATCGGGAGTGGCACGCCCTTGCCGCGATCGTCGCTCGCTATGCGGTACCGCCCGGTGGCAGGCCCTGAGGAACAGGTCCCGCGTTGCCCGGCTCCCGAGCGCCGCCCGCATCCCCGCGCACGCCGTCTCCGGACCTGCTCTGCGCCGCGCTACTCGGCACCGCGAGTTGCCGTCGTGGTCCTACCGGGGCATGCCGGGTCGGGTGGGCGGTTGCTCTCGTTCTCCGCCGACGTCGCGAGGACGACGGCCGCCCGGGCGGGGGCGGTGGCCATCGCGCGTTGGATCGGGTTCAGACGTGGCACTTGAGTGTGACGAGGAGCGCGTCGTCGGGAAGCGATTCCAGGTAGGTGATCTGATCGGTCAGGCACAGGGGATCGTCCGGTGCGTGCTCGCATGGCACCGGTTCGCCACAGGGGCCGTGGACGCCGGCGTCGTTTCTCCCCGCCTCGATCCACCAGCCGTCGAGGGTGAGGAGGTCCCCGAAGTGCCGGAGCGCCCTGGGGGCCTCGCGCTCGACGAACTCCTCGCGGTCGCCCGCGAACCAGGAATCCAGATCCGTGAGGGAGGAGTACCCGAAGTTGAGCATGCCGGGGATGCGTGTCGTCCGGTCCCAGTGGTCGTAGAACTCGCCGACCTTCGGTTGGGCACGGTAGTCCCAAAAGGCTTCTGGGACGGAAGACGCCCCGTGCTCCGATTCGTACCGGGCCTTGAACCGGGACAGCGGCTGAACGGGCCGACCGTCCGCGTTGATCCGACGCCACAGATCCCACCCGGCGCCAAGGGCCGTCCTCGCCCTGGTCCGCGGCTCCGTGAAATCGAGCGCCTCCCGGGGGCCTCCGGCCGACATGCCCGGCAGACTTGGCAGTTCCTCTCCGACGGACCACGGCGTGTCGTGGACGAGACGCGGGTCGTCGGCGTAGCCGGGGGCGACGAAGTAGCCGCAGCCGTCGCTGCCGCCGCGAACGGTCCACCGGTCCCAGATGTCGCGCGCCTCGTCCGAGGTGTGGTCCTCCTCGAACGGAGCCATCGCCGCGCCGATCGCCGCGGCGAGGTCGCCGTCTCGTGCCTTCGCGGGCAGACACACCGTCATACGCAAACCCGCCACGACACCCCACCCATCCCCCGGACGATCGGCTGCACACCGTACCGGGCGCGACGACCACGCGCATCGCGAATACTCCCGTCGCGGTCCTGCCCGGGATTCCTGCCCGGGTTTCCTTACGACTTTCGGGAGGTTTCCCGTTGGGGCCGGGGCCGTCGGTGTGGGGGTGTGGCGTTTTCGGGCTGGTGGTGGGTTGAAATGGCGGGGATGGGGCGTGAGGGCCGCCGCATGGCGGCAGATCCGACCCGCCCGGGGCCGGTGTCCGGCGCGCCGACTCGATGCCGCCGCCGACCGCATTCCGACGTCGTGTGGCGCCCGGATCGCCCTCCTCGATCTTCGACGGCCCGCAGCCGGGCGTGGTGCCCTATATGAGGGTGACGTCGCGGCCGGGGTCGGGTAGGAAGGTTCGATGGTTGACGCTCCCGATGTGCCGGGTGAGGCCGTGTCGGTGTCTCGTTTCGACGGCTCCGTGTTTCGTTTCGATGGTTTCGTCCCGACGGGTCTGCGTGACACGGTGGCCGCCGTCGATCGCACCACGCCGCCGGGTGTGCGTGCCTGCGCGCTCGTGCTCCTGGGATACGCCTGCGACGCGACGGCCACCGAACTCGTCGCCCTCGACACGCGCGATCTGACCGTCCGGGAACACGGCGTGCTGGTCTCGCTCTTCCGGCAACACGCCCACCGCCGTGACGTGATCGAGATCCCGTGGGGCCCGGATCCGATCGTGTGCCCGGCCGCGGCGGCACGCGCACTGCGGGACGACGTGCGTCGCGCACAAGGACCCGAAGGCCCGCTGTTCGTGCGCGTTGCCACCGGTGACCACACCGGGCCGACGCGACCGCATGGGAGTACGCCCCGGGCCGTCGCCTGTCGGCCGGCGCGGCGGCGAACATCACCATCCGCTGCGGCAGAACCACCGGCCGCACATTCCCCCACGACTGGACCCACCAGACCCTGCGCCACGCCTTCGACACGGCCGCCCCGATCTCCACCTGATCCCGACCCCACCGCCATCCGCACCGCGTATCCCGCGCCCACCGCGCTCGAACCACCCAGACCGGTGCCGCGGTTCACCACCGCACGCCGAGTTCGCCGAGGAGTCGTCCCCGTTTCTCGCCGAGCGAACCGCGTCCGGTGCACCCAACTCGGGGAAGCCGACATCACCCGAGGCGTGGCGTCTCGAGATGTCGCGCCCGGAAGCGTCCCCAGGATCATGCGGCTGGTCTGCGCTGGTGGGCCGACGCTGCGGGCGTCACTGCGGGCGGCGCCAACCGCTGTTCCCGAAGCGTTCACTGACGTACATGTCGAGCGCGACCATGCGGGCCGGGATGCGGTGTTCCGATCCGTGGTGCGGCATTGTTCCCGTGGGATCATCCTCATGACGAGACCGGAGAAGAACCTTGGATGTCGACTGTTCCCTCGAAGCCGTGTGCAGGCGCGCGTCCGACTTGCTTCGTTCCTTCGAGGGGTATTTCATCGAGCGGGTTTCCGTGGCCGTGTGGAGCGGTGAAAGCGCTGTCGACCTGTGGCTTGAAGGCGATCCCGGGCTGCGGCTCAGGATCACGCTTCAAGGAATCGTCAACGTCCGCGTCGACGACGCTTGGAGATGACGAGCGCTTTCGTCGACGAGTTCCGCGTGGAACATGTCGTGGGTGACCCGGGCCTCGTCCACTTTCGAGCGGTCGGTCCCATGGCCGTCGATGTGACCGCACGGAGCATCGTTACGGCTGTGGCCCAGGTGCCTTGAGCACCGAGACGTTCGCGCAGATCCGATCTTTCCCCGACCGATGGTCCATGCCGGTGAGTGCTTCGAACGCAGGCTCCACGGCAACGACGCAAGGTCGAGGTGACGTTCGTCGAAGGCGCCGGCACCATCGCGGTCCAAGGACCCGAGAACGGGGCCCTGGTCACCGGCGACTTCCTCGCCCTCCTCGACACCCGCGACCGGCGGATCGTGGTCCCGCTCACCAGCGGCACGACCGGCGTGGCGAGTGGGGGTGCCCCTGTGGGTTTGGTCGAGGTCGTGCGCCAGGATTGCGACATGACGATCTGGTTCCGTACCTATCACGAGGATGAAGACCTCTGGCAGTACTTCGAGGCCGACGACGACGGCTGGGTCGCGCGTCAAGTCGAGGTCAAAGTGACGGACACGCGGCCGGTGACCGCGGCCTCGCTGGCAGAGGTGCTTCGTTTGCGTGATCATGCCGACGCCGCGGCGATGCGCCGGTATGAACAGCGGTTCGGCCTCCTCGCCGAGGGCGAAGTCGAGGGTTGGCGCGATCGGCCGCTGGCTATCGAGGTCTCGGTGAAGGAGTTCGAGATGGTGTGGGTTCAGGCGCGGCGGGAGTTGGACGGGCGAGGAGGACGGGGCGGGTGAGGACGTGGTCGCCGGCGCGTTGGACACGGACCACGACGCCGAGTTCGGGTGCGCGCGGGTCGACGTCGCGGGAGTACCGCACCTGGTGGCCGCGTGCGGTGAGGTGGTCGCAGAAGGCGTCCTCCAGGCGGGAAGGTGTCCGGCCGACCAGGGGGATGTCGTCGAGGTGCACCTGCGGGCCGCGTCGGGCGTCGATCGCGATCGCGGCCAGGCCGATCGACTCGTCGTAGTACAGGTTCACCGCCGCACCGGAGATCCTCTTCACCGCCGCACCGGAGATCCTCGAGCCCGCCGGGCCGCGTACGGGCCACAGATCGGCCTGTGTCACCCGTCCCCGGCCGTCCCCGCTCGTTCCGACCGCCCTCAGGACGCCGTCCACTGCGGCCATCGCCCGATCGTGGGTCATGCCGAACCTCAACGGGCCCACCCGCTCGAACGGCGCGAACGACCACACCGCGCGCTGCGACTCCTCCAC
>NZ_JBIWJT010000079.1:0-6779 GCF_044765325.1 Embleya sp. NPDC127516
TCGAACAACTCCCACAACTCGTCCGGCACCAGCCGCTCCACAAGCGTCGTCACACCCGCCAGAATAGCGAACACCCCAAATGAAACGACTTCTTAGCACACCGGCAAGCCACATGAAGGACATTATAGATTTCAGCCGCTGATTACCACAGTAAGGCGGATTTTCACCTCTTGTAACGATCTTGTCACCTGTAGAACGATGAGGAACCCACCACGCGCCTTCCAGGCGTCGGTGGCTTGATCGACCATGAGGAGGGCATTGTCGATGACCAACCTGACCGAAGCTGATCTCGCCACGCTCGGGGATTCACCGATTACCATCAGATCGGCACACTTCGAGAACATTCACCTGCGCATGAACGGCAGCGGAGTAACCACCCAGACCGCCAATGGCGGCGGGACGGTGAACTGCTCACCCGGGGCAGGTTCCTACGAGTCGTTCAAACTGTGGCGCCAGGGCGACGGGTCGTACTCCGTGGAGTCGGTGGCATTTCCGAATGTCTACTTACGCATGACGGCTCCGGGATTCACCGCCCCCGCCGGTCAGGGCGGCGGGCTCGTAAACTGCCAGTTCAACGCCAGGGGCGGCTCGGACGAGAAGTTCCGTCTACAGCAGCAGCCGAACGGCTCGTTCTCATTCGAATCCACATCCTTCGCGAAAGTCTTTATGCGCATGGATGGTTCCGGGGTGGTCGCCGAGCCCGGTGGGACGGTCAACTGCCAGTTCGGCACGACTACCGGAGGCGGCCTCTATGAGAAATTCTTTCTCTCGAAGGTCGACCAAGTCGTGGTCGGCTTCCAAGGCCAGCACCAGCAGCGGACCAACTGGTGCTGGGACGCGTGCTCGGTCAGCGTCGAGCGCTACTATCGCCCGCAGTCCGATTGGACTCAGTGCCGGCTGGCCACCGCATTGGCCATTGACCGCGGGAACGCGGGTGCCCAATGTTGTCCGGCGCCGGCAATGCCGGGGGGCGGTGGCGGTGTCTGCAACCAGGGCTCGTGGCCAGACCGACCCATGGAATTGATGGGTCTCACGCATCGCGTGTTCAATCGCCCCTTGACGGTGGCCGAGGTAAGAGCGCAGGTGACACAGAACCGGCCGATCCTCGTGGATCTGCACTGGAGAGTGGGGGATAGGCTCTGGCCGGGGCACATCGTCCTCATTTACGGCTACCAATCCGTGGGCGGAGTGGATCGCGTCGTCATATACGATCCGGGTAATGGCGGAAGCGTCGAGAATTACACCTATGCCGACTTCTGCATGCGGTACTCCGGCAACGGAGAATGGATCAACAGCTACACCACCGAGCCTTAGGGAGCCGTCATGCCACTGAATATGCCTGACCCGCCGGTGCGGGCGCGGGACAAGACGCGCTCAACGCTCGGCGTGGTAGCGAGAGGTCACGGGGCCGGCCTGCAGAAGCTGGGCGCGGCTCGCGTGGAGGATCTGGAACTGTCAACACCACACCAGGTGTTCGTCATGGGACCCGACGCCGCCGAGGCCGGTGGCAGTCTGGACCGGGCGCGGCCAATGGGCTGGCGCTTCCTGGTGGAGTCCGGGGGTGAAGTGATCGCCAGTGCCGAGAGCCCCGAGGGCCCGGAACAGCCGGAGGGAGCTGGGGAACCGTCCTTCAGTGAGGGACAAATCGTGGCATCCACCGCTGGTGCGGTGAAAGCGGCGCGGGCGTTACCGCAGCTCGCGAACGCCGGGTTCGATCTGCGGCTGCTACGGATCCCGGCGATGTATCAGAACGCGCTGTGGTTGCACTCCTCGCATGCAGACCTGCTGATACCGCTGGAGCCGTCACCGATCGGGGATGCGGGCAAAGTCGTCCCGCCGCCGGTGTTCTTCCGGAAGCTGGCCGAGTACGCCCGTGACTGGAACCCGCTGGGGGCACAGCCCCGTGGCGGCAGCGGCAACGACTAGAACTTGTCCGGACGATCATGTCGGACTGCTCGGCTTTACGGCTCGGGAGTGACGGTCAGCCGAAGACGGAACGGTTCGGGCTTTGGAAGACGGCCTACGAACCGCACCGGCTGTGGTCAGCCGACGGAGTCCCAGCCGCCCGGTTCTTCCTCTCGTCCGCCGAACCGACGACGCGGTTCAGTGATCCGTGTGCAGATAGCAGCAGTTCGGCGAACATGCACATGGAGGCTCCCGATCGGGAAGGTCGTGCGGAGTGCGTGGAGGTCGCCCCGGGCTTCTCCGTCGTACGTGACCGGGACTCGAAGGACCTGAGCGTCGGCCACTTGGTCGTCGTCCCCGCATCCTGGTTCGCGCTGCTGTCCACGTTGCTCGCTGCCTGATCCACCAGCCGACCGAGCCCCATCACCTCACGTGGCGGGGCTTCGTCGTGCAACCGATGCAGCGCAGAGCCCGACCCCTACGTCCATGCGGGTCAGAGGGTCTGTGCTCAAGTGTGTCGTTCGGGCGTCGAGAGCAACAAGACGGCGCGCGAAGCAATACACACGCGCTCCGTAATGCGCCAAGGCTTCGCCACGAGCCCGGTGTACACACTTGACGGGCCGCCGGCCCATCAAGGATGCCGAGCCGGACGGGGTGAGGGGCGTGCCGACGGGCGGGCGCGCACGCACCTTGGATTGCTGGCAACGCGCATGCGTCCGTCGGGGCCGGGTGGTGCCGTACTACTCCGGGTCGGGCGTGTTCGCCGCGGTGGTCTCGGGGGTTGGGGTCGGGGGGCAGAGGGTTCGGCGGACGGTGTTGCGGAGCCAGTGGTGGGCGCCGTCGGCTGTGTGTCGGGGGTGCCAGGCCATGCCGATGGTCACCGGGGGCAGTTCCAGGGGCATGTCGAGGAGGTGCAGTCCGAGGGCGTCGGCGTCGTGGGTGAGCGGCGAGGGGGCGGCGCCGGGGAGTGCGGCGGGCACGAGGCAGACGACGTCGCTGCGGGCGGCGAGGGTCATCGCCGCCAGGTGGCTGGGGAGGACGACGCTGACCCGCCGGCGGAGGTTCCGCTCGCCCAGGGCCGTGTCGAGGGGGCCGGTGAACCGGCCCCGGCGGCTGACCGCGACGTGCTGGGCGGCGGCAAGCCGGGCCGGGGTCAGCGGCCCCTCGGTGAGCGGATGGCCGGGCCGGACGGCCGCCACCATGCGGAGGCCGACCAGTTCCTCGACCCGGGTTTCGGGGTCCACGTGGTCGATGGATCCGACCTCCAGGTCGATCCGGCCGTCGCGCAGGGCGGGTCCGGCCTCCAGGTCTTCGGCCAGGATCCGGAACGAGACCCCCGGCGCCTCCCGCCGGCCCAGTTGCAGCAGTCCGGGAGCCAGTGCCGCGCCGACCAGGTCGGCGGCTTGGAGGGTGAAGGTGCTGCTCAGGCCCGCGGGATCGACGCTCGCCCCGGGGCTGAGCAGCGCGCCGAGGCTGCGGACCACGGAGGCCGCCTCCTCACGCAGGGCCTGGGCGCGTGGGGTGGGAACCATGGTCTGTCCGGCCCGGACCAGGAGGGGGTCCTGAAGGATGCGGCGCAGCCGGGCGAGGGTGCGGCTCATCGCGGCGGGCGAGGTGTGCAGGCGTGCGGCGGCGCGGGTCACGCTGTTCTCGGCCAGCAGGGCATCCAGCGCGATGGCGAGATTGGCGTCGATGACCGGATCCGGGCTGCTCACCAGCATTATTCCATTTCAGTCAATGATTCCGTGCCGAAGTTCCCATTGTGGCAGCACCGAAATCCTCAGCAGGATCCAGGCGTAACGAACCGGCGCGACCTACGAGGTTTTCATGATCGTCATCACTGCACCCACCGGGAACATCGGCCGTCACCTGCTCTCGCTGCTCCTGGAGTCCGCCCCCGTCGCGGGCGAGGAACTGCGCGTGATCGTGCGTGATCCCGCCCGGCTTCCGGACGAAGCGCGCGGACGCGTCGACGTGGTCACCGGCTCGCACGCGGACGCCGAGGTCCTGGACCGGGCCTTCGAGGGTGCGGACGCCGTGTTCTGGCTCGTCCCCCCGGACTCCTCCCTGACCCCCCAGGACGGCTGGACCGGTTTCACCCGCCCCGCCGCCAAGGCGCTCGCCGCCCACGGCGTCGGCCACGTCGTCGGCGTCTCCGCGCTCGGCCGCGGCACTGGGCTCGCCGACCGAGCCGGCCTCGTCACCGCCTCCCTCGCCATGGACGACCTCATCGCCGACGCCGGCGTCGCCTACCGGGCCCTGGCCAACCCGTCCTTCTTCGAGAACCTCCTGGAGGAGGTGGACTCGATCCGCGAGCAGGGCCTGTTCATCGACACCGTCGACGCCGACCGCAAGGCCCCCTTCGTCGCGGTCGCCGACATCGCGGCCACCGCCGCCGGCCTGCTGCTGGACCGCTCCTGGACCGGCACCGGCAGCGTCGCGGTCCTCGGGCCGCAGGACCTGTCCCCCAACGACCTGGCCCGCATCATGACCGAACAACTCGGCCGCCCCGTCCGCTACGAGCGCCAGTCGCTCGAGGAGATGTACGCCACGCTCGTCGGCTACGGCCTCAACGAGGAGTTCGTCCAGGGCATCGTCGACATGAAGCGGGCCAAGGACGAGGGCCTCGACGCCGGCGTCGCCCGCACCCCGGACACCGCCTCTCCCACCAGCTTCGAGCAGTGGTGCGCGCAGACCCTCAAGCCCGCCGTCGACTCCTGAAGTCCGGTACCCGGCGCCGGAACACGCAGAGCCCGGCGCGCCCACACCACCTGCCGTGGCGCGCCCACACCACCTGCCATATTGGAGGCACCCCGATGCCCGCTGAAAAGACCGAACCGCCGATCACGGCGTTCATGCTGGTCAAGACCACAGCCGAGTGGCTCGCCCTGACCGTCCCGGAACGCGTGGAAGCCTTCACCACCCACGTGCTGCCGGCCATCAAGGCGAAGACCTCCGGCGTCCGGTCACGCTTCTACGACACGGAGTTCTACTCCGCACGCGTCACCGACGTCTGGGTGTGGGAAGCCGACGACCACCACGCCTACCGGCTCCTCATCGACGCACTACGCGAAACCCCTTTCTGGGACCGCTACTTCGAGGTCCTCGACCTCCTCGTCGGCACCGAGAACGGCTATGCCCGCACCTACGGCCTCGAACCCGTCGCCACGATCAGCACCTGACGCACCGCCCACCGCGTCGCTTACCGGGCGAGCCCGAGCCCTGCCGTGTCGCCGACCGGCGCGATCCGCCGGCCCGGCAACAGGAAACCGACCGCGACATCTTCGAGGCGATCGAAGCCTTCGTGAGCCGACCCAGGCCCCGTCACACCCGGTCCAGCCGCTGTGACGGGGCTTTTGTCGTGCCCAGGCCCGGCCGAAGAGTTTCGAGGCCCGGCGATGCGGCGCCCGAAAACCGGTGGAGTTGCGCCCCCGTGCGCCCTACCGTGCTGCCGAATCCAGTCGTCTGGGCAAGGACGTGCCGTTGTACACCCTGTGAGACCTCCCGAGCGATGAATCGTCGCGCGTCGCCGCACATGTGCGCCGCGCTGCTTTTTGCTGCCGACTTCTCACTGGAACCGGTGTACTTCTGTGCTCGAAAACTGGGTGGTCGTACCCACCTGCCTGCCGCTCGTTCTCCGCCGTTGTCACGCGTGCGCGTCCGAGCGCTTCCGGGCAAGCGGCAAATTCCGCGTCAACGCAAACCACAAGCTCATCGACGCCTGGCTCCTCGCGCTCTGTATCGCCTGCGGGGAAACGGCCAAGCTCACGGTCCTGGAGCGGATGAATGTGCGCTCCGTACGACCTGAACTGCTCGACCGGCTGCATGACAACGACCCCGGCCTGACGGCCGAGTTGCTCCAGGATCCGGTCCTACGGCGCCGTAATCGCATCGCCCTCGACTGGGACGGCGCCTGGCGCCTCGACACCGGCGGATCGGATTGTTCCGACCGCGAGGTGATCGACGTCTCGGTCCGCTTCGCGGCGCGGATCCCGGTCCGGCCGGGGCGACTGATCGCCGAAGGTTGCGGTCTTTCCCGGGCCGAGGTCGAGCGGCTGATCGTGGAGGGGAGAGTCGTCTCGGCGGTCCGGCTGAACGGCAAGCTCTCCGACGACTTCACCTTCACGCTCAAGCCCTGAGCCCTCATCGGGATCAGGGCCTGTCCGGTGTCTGTGGGTCTGTGGGCAGGGGCCCCACCGCTTGAAGCGGTGGGGCGGGGCCCGGGGTGTGCGTCGGTGTTGCGCGGGTGTGGGTCAGCCGCCCTGGCCGGCGCCGCCCATGGGGCCGACGTTGATCGGGGAGCCGGCGCCGTCGACGACCGGCACGGTGGGGGTGCCGGGCCAGTTCAGGGTGATGGTCCTGGTCTCTCCGGGCGGGGTGACCCGCAGGCCCGTGACCTTGACGCCGTAGTCGCCGGTGGCTCCGCTGGGGTAGGTGACGCCGAAGGACACGGACTTGTCGCTCTTGAGGACGAACGGGTCGGCCGGGGCGCCGAGGCGCTCGGCGGACAGGGGCCCCTTGGCGGTCTGGAGGTCGACGCCCGCGAATCCGGACATCGTGCAGTTGTGGCCGATGTTCTTGAACGTCACCATGACGGTGAGTTCGTCGTCGCCGCTGATGGTGGCGTCCTGCGCGGTGGCCCTGAGGTCGTCGGTGCGGCACTTGCCGATCGAGCCGTTGTCGCCGGCTCCGGCCCCGCCAGTGGTGCCGGTGCCGGTGCTGCCCTGGCCTGCGGAGGTCTTTCCGGCGGGGGTCGTACCGCCGCTCTGGCCGCCGCTTTGGTTGCCGCCGGTGGTGGTGGAGGCGGCGGGTTGGGTGGGGGCGTTGCCGGCCTGGCCGGCGGGTGCGGAGGCGGGGGGCGGTGCGGCGCCGGT
>NZ_JBIWJT010000080.1:0-6299 GCF_044765325.1 Embleya sp. NPDC127516
CCGTTCGGGGGCGGTGGCGAGCGCATGTATCGCACCGGCGACCGGGCCCGCTGGACCGCCGACGGCCGACTGGTATTCGTCGGGCGGGTCGACGATCAGGTGAAGCTTCGCGGGTTCCGGATCGAACCGGCGGAGATCCAGGCAGTGTTGGCGGCTCATCCGCAGGTGGGTCAGGCCGCGGTGATCGCGCGCACGGAATCGCAAGGCGAGCTGGTTCTGTCCGCCTATGTGGTGCCCACCGATCCCGGTGATGTCGGCGAGGATCTTCCGCGGTCGTTGCGGGAGTTCGCCGCGCGTCGGCTCCCGGAGTACATGTTGCCGAGCGCGATCGTGGTGCTTGACGCGCTGCCGCTGACGGCCAACGGCAAGCTTGATCGGGCAGCGTTGCCCAGCGCCGATCGGTCGGGCGGGACGGTGGCGGAGGAGGTCGTGTCGACGCCGCGGGAGGAGATCCTGTGCGGGATGTTCGCCCAGGTGCTCGGGCTCGACTCGGTCGGGGTGCATGAGAGCTTCTTCGAACTCGGCGGCCACTCCCTGCTCGCGACGCGGTTGGTTTCGCGCGTGCGGGCCGTGCTGGGTGTGGAGTTGGAGATCCGGGCCCTGTTCGAGACGCCCACGGTCTCGGGGCTGGCCGCTCGGCCGGCGGACGCGCGAGTGGGCGCGGTGCGGGCGCCGCTGCGCGAGCGGCCTCGCCCGGAGCGACTGCCGTTGTCGTTCGCGCAGCGGCGGTTGTGGTTCCTCGGGCGGTTGGACGGCCCCAACCCGGGCTACAACATGCCGGAGGTGTTGCGGCTGTCGGGTGATCTCGACCGTGCCGCGCTGTCGGCAGCCTTGCGGGATGTGGTGGGTCGGCACGAGGTGTTGCGGACCGTCTTCCCGATGGTCGACGGCGAGCCGTACCAGCGTGTCCTGGATCCCGCCGAACTGAACTGGGACCTGGAGTACGAGGAGGTCACCGCCGAGGAACTGCCGCACGCCGTGGCGACGGCAACGGACCACGCGTTCGATTTCGCGGACGAGATTCCCATTCGGGCCTGGCTCTTCCGGTGCGACGAAGAGCATGTGCTGGTCCTGGTAGTGCATCACATCGCGGGCGACGGTTGGTCGATGGGTCCGCTGGGTCGGGACATCTCGACCGCCTATGCGGCCCGTTGCGCGGGACGCGCACCGGAATGGGCGCCGTTGCCGGTGCAGTACGCGGACTACGCGCTCTGGCAGCGGGAGTTGCTGGGCGAGGACGACGATCCGGCCGGTCTGATGTCCGGGCAGGTGGCGTATTGGCGAACAGCCCTCGCGGGGCTTCCCGAGGAACTCGACCTGCCCGTCGACCGCCCGCGCTCGACCACCGCCGGGCACGACGCCCACGTCACCCGGTTGGCGATACCCGCCGAATTGCACGACGAGCTGGTGCGGGTCGCCCGGGCCGAGGGTGTGACCGTGTTCATGGTGTTGCAGGCCGCGTTGGCGGTGCTGCTGTCCCGGCTGGGCGCGGGGACCGACATCCCGATCGGGACGACGGTGGCCGGACGTACCGACGAGGGCCTGGACGACCTGGTCGGGTTCTTCGTGAACACGCTGGTGTTGCGGACCGACCTCACCGGGGATCCGACCTTCCGCGAGGTCCTGGGTCGGGTCCGTGAGGCGGGCCTGGGCGCGTACGAGCACCAGGACGTGCCGTTCGAGCGGTTGGTGGAGGAACTCGCGCCGACCCGGTCGCTGAATCGGCATCCGCTGTTCCAGGTGATGTTGACGCTCCAGAACACCGCACGCGCGGCGCTGGACCTGTCGGGGGTACGGGCGGGCGCGCCGCCCGAGGTCGGTGTGGCACCGCTGTCACCGGCCGCCGCGGCGAAGTTCGACCTCGACGTGACCGCCGAGGAGACCTACGACGAGCAGGGCAGGCCCGCCGGGATCCGAGGGTCGATCGTGGCCTCGGCCGACCTGTTCGACCCGGGTTCGATCGAGACGATGGCCGATCGGTGGATTCGCGTGCTGGGGACGTTGGTCGCGGATCCGAGCCTGCGGCTCGGCGCGGCGGACGTGCTGGACGACGACGAGCGCTCCCGGATCCTGGTCGCGTGGAACGACACGGCGGCTTCGGCGGTCGAGGTTCCGGCGCCGACCGTGATCGACGGATTCCTGACCCGGGTGGTGGAGGCCGCGGACGCGGTGGCGGTGGTGGCCGGGGGTTCGGCGCTGTCGTATGGGGAGTTGGGTGGTCGGGTCGGTCGTCTGGCGCGGTATTTGGTGGGGTTGGGTGTCGGTCCCGAGTCGGTGGTGGCCGTGGTGCTGGGGCGCGGCCACGACTTGATGACGGCGTTGTTGGGTGTGTCGGCTGCCGGTGGCGCGTATCTGGCCATCGATCCGACGCAGCCGGCCGAGCGGATCGGCTACGTGCTGGATGATGCGGCGCCGGTCCTGGTGGTCACGGACACCGCGAACGCCGGGCGGGTGCCGTCCACGTGGGTCGGGGCCGCGGTGCTGGTTCTCGACGAGCCTGCGGTGGTCGCGGCGTTGGAGAGCCTGCGGTCGTCCCCCGTGGGTGACGCCGATCGTTCGTCTCCGTTGTGGGGTTCGCATCCGGCCTATGTGGTCTACACGTCGGGGTCGACGGGTCGGCCGAAGGGTGTGGTGGTTTCGCAGGCGGGGTTTGCGAACACCGCTGCGGCGGGGCGTGTGCGGTTCGCGATCGGGGCGGGTTCGCGGATGGCGCAGTTCGCGTCGGTGGGGTTCGACAACTTCTGCCTGGAGTGGTCGGTGGCGCTGTCGTCGGGTGCGGCACTGGTGGTGGTGCCCGACGAGCGTCGGCTCGGTGCGGAGTTGGCCGGGTTCTTCGTCGACGAGGCGATCACACACGCGACGTTGCCGCCCGCCGTCTTGGCCGGACTGGCCGTCGAGGCGATGCGGTCGGACCTGGTCCTGGAGGTGGGCGGCGAGGCATGCCCGCCGGAACTGGCGGCTCGTTGGGCGCCCGGTCGGGTGTTGTTCAACACGTACGGGCCGACCGAGACGACCGTGGACGCCACGGTGTGGCGCTGCCGGCCCGGGGTGGGCGAGGTTCCGATCGGGAGGCCGATCGCGAACGTTCGGGCGTATGTGCTGGACGAGCGTCTCGCGCTCGTGCCGCCGGGGGTGACGGGTGAGTTGTATGTGGCCGGTGTGGGTCTGGCCCGGGGCTATCTCGGTCGGGCGGCGTTGACCGGTGAGCGGTTCGTGGCGTCGCCGTTCGGCTCGGGTGAGCGGATGTACCGGACGGGCGACCGGGCGCGGTGGACGGCGGCCGGCGAGTTGGTCTTCGCCGGGCGGGCGGACGATCAGGTGAAGATCCGGGGGTTCCGGATCGAACCCGGCGAGATCGAGGCCGCATTGGCCGCACACCCCCGGGTCGCACGGGTTGCCGTGGTCGTGCGTGCCGACACTGCCCAGGGCGTGTCCCGGGACCGGCGCCTGGTTGCCTACGTCGTGCCGCGCGATCGTGAGCTGCCCGAGCAACTGCCCGAGGCGCTACGGAGGTTCGCTTCCGCTCGGTTGCCGGAGTACATGGTTCCGTCTGCGGTCGTCGTGCTGGACGCCATCCCGCTGACCGCGAACGGGAAGTTGGACCGCAAGGCGTTGCCCGCTCCCGAATATCCGACCGGGACGAATGGTCGGGGCCCGTCCTCGCTGCGTGAGGAGGTGCTGTGCGCGGCGTTCGCCGAGGTGCTGGGTCTGCCGTCGGTCGGGGTGGACGACAACTTCTTCGCTCTGGGCGGGCATTCGCTGCTCGCGGTGACGTTGGTCGAGCGGTTGCGGGCGCGAGGGGTCTCGGTGTCGGTGCGGGCCCTGTTCGAGGCGCCGACGGTGGCCGGGCTGGCCGCGTCGGCCGGTGCGGAACCGGTCTCCGTCCCGGCGAACCGGATCCCGGCCGACGCGACGACGTTGACGCCGGACATGTTGCCACTGGTGGATCTGTCCGAGGCCGAGGTCGCCCGCGTCGCCGCGTCGATCGACGGCGGAGCCGCCAACATCGCCGACGTCTACCCGCTCGCACCGCTCCAGCAGGGCATCCTCTTCCACCACCTGATGGCGGGTGACGAAGAGCGCGACGTGTACATATCCCCGTTCGTGCTGGAATTCGACACACGGGAGCGCCTCGACGCATTCCTGCGGGCCCTTCAAGAGGTGATCGACCGGCACGACATCTACCGCACGGCGATCCTGTGGGACGGCGTCCCGGATCCGCTTCAGGTGGTGCAGCGGCATGCTCCGCTGCCGGTGCGGGAGATCGCGTCGGCCGAGGGTGGAGACGACGCCGTCGCGCGACTGCTGGCCGCCGGTGGGCCGACCATGGACGTCGGCCGTGCACCGCTGATCGACGCACATGTCACACCCGCGCCCGAAGCCGGCCGCTGGTACGGCATGTTGCGCGTGCACCACATCGCTCAGGACCACACCGGGATGGAGGTCCTGCTCCAGGAGGTGCGCGCCTTCCTCGCCGGTCGCGGCGGTGAACTGGCGCCGGCACTGCCGTTCCGGGACTTCGTGGTGCAGGCGCGGGAGAGTCTGCGGCACGGTGGTCACGAGGAGTTCTTCGCGGAGCTGTTGGGCGATGTCACCGAGACCACGGCGCCGTTCGGGCTGTTGAATGTGCGCGGTGACGGCAGCGGTGTGCGGCGGGCCGAGTTGCCGGTGGCGGACGACGTGGCCGTGCGGATCCGGAAGGTGGCGCGAGACCTCGGGGTCACGCCCGCGACGCTCCTGCATGTGGCCTGGGCACGCGTGTTGTCGGTGCTCTCCGGACGGGACGACGTCGTGTTCGGAACGGTGTTGTTCGGTCGGATGAACGCGGGTGCCGGTGCCGATCGCGCGTCGGGTCTGTTCATGAACACGCTGCCGGTACGGGTACGTACCGACAGGGTGGGCGCGTCGGCGGCCGTCGCCGCGATGCGGGACCAGCTTGCCGCGCTGATGGAGCACGAACACGCCCCGCTGGTGGTCGCCCAGCAGGCGAGCGGGATCAGCGGAGACATGCCGCTGTTCACCGCCTTCTTCAACTACCGCTACGGCGGCGACCAAGGTGACCGGAGCCCCACAACCGACCAGGACGGCCAAGACCCGCGAGGGGTCGGTCCGGGCGACGACGGTCCCGCGGGAATCCGTACGGTGTTCGCGTTGGAGTTGACGAACTTCCCGCTCGCGGTCTCGGTCGACGACCTCGGTGCGGACGGCTTCGCGTTGACCGTGGATGCAACCACTCCCGGTGATCCGCACGTGGTCACGCGTCTGCTGCACACGACGATCGAGAACCTCCTCGGCGCCCTCGCGAACGATGCCGACCGCGATGGACCGGACGTCCCCCTGAACTCGGTCGCGGTGCTGGACGACGCCGAGCGGGCCCGCCTGCTGGTGGAGTGGAACGACACGGCGGTGGAGCTGCCGACCGATGCGGTGCCGGCGATGTTCGCGGCTCGAGTGATCGATTCACCGGACGCGATAGCGGTGTTGTGCGACGGGGTCGAGACCTCGTACGCCGCGTTGGACGCGCGTGTGGGCGGCCTGGCGCGATTGTTGCGCGAGCACGGGGTCGGTATCGGCTCGGTGGTGGGTCTGTGTCTGCCGCGTGGTGTCGATGCGGTGGTGGCGATCCTGGCGGTGTGGCGGGTCGGTGCCGCGTATCTGCCGATCGACCCGGCGTACCCGTCGGACCGGATCACGTTCATGCTGGCGGACAGTCGGGCAAGCACCCTGATCAGCACCACCGCACTGCTCGAAGAACGCCTCGCCGCACTGCGCGACGACCTTCCCGCGCATCAACTGTCCACGATCGCGGTCGACGACCCGGCCTCGCGTCCCGAGGACGCGGCCACCGAGCCGTGGGCCTCCGTGCAGCCCGCGGAGTTGGCGTATGTGATCTATACGTCGGGTTCGACGGGTCGGCCGAAGGGTGTGGCGGTCACGCACGGCGGGCTGGCGAACTATGTGGCGTGGGCTGTCGAGGCGTACGGGGTGGGGGCGTCGGGGGGTGCGCCGTTGCACTCGTCGTTGGCGTTCGACCTGACGGTGACGAGTGTGTTGTTGCCGCTCGTGTCCGGGTCGCCGGTGACGGTGAGTGGTGAGGGCGGCGCGGAAGGCCTGGCGGATCTGCTGCGCTCCGGTCCCGGCTTCGACCTGATGAAGGTGGTGCCCGCCCATCTGCCGCTGCTGGGGGAGATCCTCTCTGCCGACGAGGCTGCCGGTTCCGCGCGGTGTGTGGTGGTCGGTGGTGAGGCGTTGTTCGGGGCGGATGTGGCGGGGTGGTTGGTGCGGTCGCCGGGTTCGGT
>NZ_JBIWJT010000081.1:0-6083 GCF_044765325.1 Embleya sp. NPDC127516
CACTCCGCGATCCGCCCGGCGAACACCGCCGACGAATCCAGCAACCCGGCAGCCATCCCCAACCACTGCGACCCCTGACCCGGGAACACCAGCACAGTGCGTCCCGAAGACCTCGCCACACCCGAAAGCACACGCGATCCGGGCTCCCCTGCCGCCAGCGCCGCCAACCCGGACGCCAACTCGGCCCGATCCGCAGCCAGTACGACACCCCGGTACTCCAACACCGAGCGTGACGCGAACAGCGCCGATGCCACCTCGGCCGGGTCCGCCGCCTCCCGTTCGCCCACGAAGTCGGCCAACCGCAGCGCCTGCCCGCCCAGGGCGGCCGCCGACTTGCCCGACAGCAGGAACGGAAGAGCCGTACCGGGAGGCCCGCCCGTGGCCGACGGCTCGATCACGGGCTCCCCGACGGGTGCCTGCTCCAGCACCACGTGCGCGTTCGTCCCGCTGATCCCGAAGGAGGAGACACCCGCCCGGCGCGGCCGGCCCGTGTCCGGCCACTCCCGTGCCTCGGTCAGCAACTCGACGTCGCCCGCCGTCCAGTCCACGTGCGGAGTCGGCTCGGCCACGTGCAGCGTCTTGGGCAGCAGGCCCTCGCGCAGCGCCATCACCGTCTTGATCACCCCGGCGATGCCGGAAACCGCTTGGCCGTGACCGAGGTTCGACTTCAGCGAGCCGAGCCACAGCGGGAAGCCGGGCGCACGGTCCTGGCCGTAGGTGGCGATGATCGCCTGGGCCTCGATCGGGTCGCCGAGCGTCGTACCGGTGCCGTGCGCCTCGACGGCGTCCACGTCCTGCGCGCTCAACCCCGCATTCGCCAACGCCTGCCGGATCACCCGCTGCTGCGAGGGCCCGCTGGGCGCGGCCAGGCCGTTGCTGGCACCGTCCTGATTGATCGCGGTGCCGCGGACCACCGCCAGCACCCGGTGGCCGTTGCGCTCGGCGTCCGAGAGCCGCTCCACCAAGAGCACCCCGACGCCCTCGGACCAACTCGTGCCGTCGGCGGTCGAGGAGAACGCCTTGCTGCGGCCGTCCGACGCAAGGCCCCGTTGGCGGCTGAACTCGACGAACAGGCCCGGGGTCGGCATCACGCTGACGCCGCCGACCAGTGCCATCGAGCAGTCGCCGCCGCGCAGCGCCTGCGCGGCCAGGTGCAGGCTCACCAGCGAGGACGAGCACGCCGTGTCGACGCTCACCGCCGGGCCTTCGAGGCCGAAGGTATACGCGACTCGGCCGGAGCCGACGCTGCCGGCGTTTCCGGTGCCCAGGTAGCCCTCGACGTCCTCGGGCGTACGGTCGAGGCGCGTGGCGTAGTCCTTGGCGAGCATGCCGAAGAACACGCCGGTCCGGCTGCCGCGCAGCGTGGCCGGGTCGATCCCGGCCCGCTCGATCGCCTCCCACGAAGACTCCATCAGCAGCCGCTGTTGCGGGTCCATCGCGAGCGCCTCACGCGGCGAGATGCCGAAGAACTCGGCGTCGAAGTCGGCCACGTCGTCCAGGAATCCACCGGTACGGACGTAACTCTTGCCGTGTCGCTCGGGGTTCGGGTCATACAGACCGTCCAGGTCCCAGCCACGGTCGGTCGGGAAGCCGGCGATCGCGTCGCGGCCGTCGGCCACCAGGCGCCACAGATCCTCCGGCGAACCGACCCCGCCGGGGAACCGGCAGGCCATGCCGACGATCGCGATCGCCGCGTCGTCCACGGCGGGCCCGGAGACCGGGATCGCGACGGCACCGGCCGTGCCGAGCAACTCGCCGCGGAGGAACCCGGCGAGGGCGAGCGGGGTCGGGTGGTCGAACACGAGGGTGGTCGGCAGTCGCAGCCCGGTGGCCGTGTTGAGGCGGTTACGCAACTCGACGGAGGTGAGCGAGTCGAAGCCGAGATCCTTGAACGCGTGTCCCGCGTCCGTCGATCCGGCGGAACCGTGGCCGAGGACCGCAGCGACGTTGGCGCGGATCAGATCGACCAGGATGTGGGTCTGCTCGGCGTCCGTGACCGCCTGAAGCTCGCGAACCAGCGGGTTGTGCTGTCCGCCGCCGACCGTCTCGACGGCACGGCGCGCCCCGCGGGTGCGAACGAGGCCCTGGAGGAGCCTGGGCAGCACACCGGCCGCGGCTTGGGTGCGAAGCGCGGTGTGCACCAACCTGGCTGCCACGAAATGCGGTTCGTCGAAGTTCAGGGTGGCGTCGAGCAACCCGAGGCCCTGTTCGGCCGTCATCGCGGCGATGCCGGAGCGGTGCATCCTGGCGAGGTCCTGCCGGCCGAGCTGCCCGGTCATGCCACTCGCGTCGGCCCACAGGCCCCACGACACGGAACTCCCCGGAAGGCCGTCCGCGTGCCGCTGTCCCGCGAGGGCGTCCAGGAAGGTGTTGGCCGCCGCATAGCCCGCTTGGCCGACGTTGCCGAGCACGCCGGCGAGGGAGGAGAAGAGGACGAAGGCGGAGAGGTCGTGGTGGGCAGTGAGTTCGTGCAGGTTGACCGCGCCGTCGACCTTGGATCGCAGCACACGTTCCAGGCTCTCGGGGGTCATCGACTCGATCAGGCCGTCGTCCAGGACACCGGTGGCATGGACAACCGCCGTGAGCGGCGCGCCGACGGGGATCCGCGCCAGGAGTGCGGCGAGGGCTTCCCGATCGGCCGCATCGCACGCTTCCAGGACCACCCGGGCGCCGAGACCGGTGAGTTCGGCCTTCAACTCGACTGCGCCAGAGGCATCGGGGCCGCGCCGGCTCGCCAGTACGAGGTTGCGCACGCCGTGTCGGGTGACCAGATGGCGGGCCACCAGGCCCCCCAGGGTGCCCGTGCCGCCGGTGATCAGGACGGTTCCACCCGGATCGAGCGGCACCGGCATCCGCAGTACGAGCTTCCCGGTGTGCCTGGCCTGCGCCATGAACCGGAACGCCTCCGGCGCCCGCCGCACATCCCACGACCGCACCGTGATCGGCACCAGCGCACCCGACCCGAACCACCCCAAGAGGTCGCCGAGCAGCTTCCCGATCCGCTCCGGCCCCGCGTCCAGCAGGTCGTACGCCTGATACGAGACCCCCGGATACCCGACCCGCACCGCCTCCGCATCCCGGATGTCGGTCTTGCCCATCTCCAACAACCGGCCACCATCGGCCAGGAGCCGCAACGAGGCGTCCACGAACTCACCCGCGAGAGAGTTCAACACCACATCCACACCACGCCCACCGGTGGCCGTACGGATGTGCTCCTCGAAGTCGAGCGTGCGGGAATCGGCGATGTGGGCGTCGTCCAGACCCAGCGATCGCAGAGTGTCCCACTTGCCCTCACTCGCCGTCGCGAACACCTCGGCACCCAGATGACGCGCGATCTGCACCGCCGCCATCCCCACCCCACCCGCACCGGCATGAACCAACACCGACTCACCGGCCCGCAAACCACCCAACTCCACCAAGCCGTAATACGCCGTCAGGAACACCACCGGCACCGACGCCGCCCGCTCGAACGACCAAGCCTCGGGAACCGCGGCCGTCATCCGGCTGTCGGCCACCGCCACCGGACCGAATGCGTCCAGGAACATCCCGAACACCCGGTCACCGACCGCGAATCCCGATACCTCCGAACCGACCTCCGTGACGACGCCGGCGCCCTCGCTGCCCATGCCGGTCTGATTCGGCACCATGCCGTGCCCGATCAGCACGTCGCGGAAGTTGACCCCTGCCGCGTGGACGGCGATCCGCACCTCGATCGGGTCCAGCGGCCGTTCCGCCTCCGGGGCGGGCAGGAGGGCCAAATTCGACAGGGTGCCCGCCCGGGCCGTCTCCAGGCGCCAGGCGCCGGAGGGCGGGGAAACCAGACCGGCGCCCGACGCGGTACGGGCCAACCGCGGTGCCAGCAGGGCGCCGTCGCGGACCGCGACCTGTGGTTCCGCGCAGGACAGGGCTGCGGGGAGCGCGGCGAGGGACGGGTCGTCGGGGTCGAGATCGACGAGGACGAAGCGGCCCGGGTGCTCGCTCTGCGCGCTGCGCAGCAGCCCCCAGAGCGGGGCGTGCACGAGGTCTGCGGCTCCGGAACCGTCAGCGGTCCGGATCGCACCGCGCGTCACGGCCACCAGCCGAGAGGAAGCGAAACGCTGGTCTGCCAGCCACTGTTGGACTATGGCGAGGACGCCCGTGAGCGTCTCCACCACCGCGTCCGCCGTCCCGGGCGCGGCGCGCTCTTCGGACTCGACCATGTCGGCCGGAGGAAGGAACGTGACCGCGACGACGTCCGGAACGGCGCCATCGATCTCGCCGACCGCATGCAGGTCGGTGTACGCCTCGGCGCGGACGTTCCCGGCACGCAGCCGGTCGACCGACTCCGCCGCGTCCGACCCGAGCACGGCCCAGGTACCGGTCGTGATCTCCGTCGGTTCGACCGGGGTCCAGTCGACGAGGAAGAGTGCGTCGTGCGCGGGGTCGCGGACCAGGTCGAGCCGGTCCGGTGCCATCGGTCGCACGGTCAGGCCCCGCGCGGAGAACACCGGCCGGCCGGAGGAGTCGGCCGCGTGCACTGCCAGGGTGTCGGTACCCGTGACGGTCAGTCGAACCCGCAGCGCGGTGGCGCCGGTCGCGTGCAGCGTGGCGTCCGTCCACACGAAGGGCAGCCGGACCGTGCCCGCCTCGGCGGCGCCCAGACTGGTGCGGCCGGCGGCGTGGAGAGCGGCGTCCAGCAGCGCCGGATGGAGTCCGAACCGCTCGGCGTCGCGGACCTGTTCGGCCGGGAGCGACACCTCGGCGTATACGTCGTCGCCCGAACGCCAGGCCGCGCGCAAGCCCTGGAACGCCGGACCGTAACCGTATCCGGTGGCCGCCAAGTCGGCGTAGAAGCCGTCCAGGGCCACGGATTGCGCACCGGCGGGCGGCCATGGTCCGAATTCGTCCACTGCTTCGGCAAGGGACGGCGCCAGCACACCGGAGGCGTGTCGGGTCCAGGCGTCGTCCAGGGCTCCGCCGCTCTGGGCCCGTCCGTATACGGATACGCCGCGCTGTCCGCCGTCATCGGGGGCGTCCACGATCACCTGGATCTGCACGGCTTCCCGCTCGGGAATCACCAGCGGTGCTTCCAGAGCGAGTTCGGCGATCCCACCGCAGCCGACCTCGTCCCCGGCCCGGATCGCCAGCTCCACGAACGCGGTGCCGGGCAGCAGCACCGTCCCGTTGACCGCGTGGTCGCGCAGCCAGGCGTGCGACCGGAGCGAGATCCGGCCGGTCAGTACGGCGCCTTGCCCGCCACCGAGTTGCACCGCCGCGCCGAGCAGTGGATGGTCCGCCTCGGCCTGGCCGAATCCGCGTGCGTCACCGTTCGAGACCGTACGTTCCAGCCAGTAGCGCTCGTGCTGGAAGGCGTATGTCGGCAGGTCGACGTGCACAAGGCCGCGGTCGTGGTTGCCCAGTAGCGGCAACCAGTCCACGGCGAGGCCGTTGACGTACGCCTCCGCCAGCGCGGTGGTGAAGCGCTCCGGTCCACCCTCGCCTCGGCGCAGCGTGCCCAGCACCACGGCCTGGACGTCGGCGGACTCGATCGTGTCCTCGATCGCCGTGGTCAGCACGGGGTGGGCACTCACCTCGACGAAGGCGTCGTGCCCCTGCCGAAGAAGCAGCCGAACGGTCTCCTCGAAGCGGACGGTTTGCCGGAGGTTGGTGTACCAGTAGTTCGCGTCGAGGGCGGTGGTCTCCAGCCGCTCGGCCGTGACCGCCGAATAGAACGGGATGGTCGGCGCCATCGGTTCGACATCCGACAGTTCCGTCAGCAACCGCTCTCGAATCGACTCGACCTGTACCGAGTGCGACGCGTAGTCCACCGGCACCCGACGCGCCCACACACCCCGCGCATCGCACTCGGCGAGCAACTCCGCCAGCGCGGCCGACTCACCCGCCACCGTCACCGACGCCGGGCCGTTCACCGCCGCCACCGACACCCGACCCTCGAACGGCGCCAACAACTCGATCACCCGCTCCACCGGCACCCCGACCGACGCCATGCCGCCGGAACCCGCCAACTCCAGGATCGCCCGGCTCCGCAACGCCACGACCTTCGCCGCATCCGCCAAGGACAACGCCCCCGCGACACACGCGGC
>NZ_JBIWJT010000082.1:0-6032 GCF_044765325.1 Embleya sp. NPDC127516
GACGCGGCCGTGGTGGTGGCCGCGCGGGGCCGGTTGATGCAGGCGCTCCCGGCGGGTGGTGCGATGGTCGCGGTGCAGGCCGCCGAGGCCGAGGTGACGACGGCGCTGGCGGCGGCGGGAGTCGGCGATACGGCGGGTCTCGCGGCGGTGAACGGCCCGACCTCGGTTGTGCTTTCCGGTGACGAGGAGCCGGTGCTTCGGGTGGCGGCCGACTTCGCGGCGCGGGGGCGCAAGACCAAGCGGCTGACGGTCAGTCACGCGTTCCATTCCCTGCGGATGGACGCGATGCTGGCCGAATTCCGGGGCGTCCTCGCCACCGTGACCTTCGGCCGGCCGGCCCTGCCGATCGTCTCCAACCTGACCGGACGGCCCGCGAGTATCGAGGAGTTGAGTGACCCGGACTACTGGGTAGGGCAGGTGCGCGGGGCCGTGCGCTTCTCCGACGGCGTGGAACACCTGCGCGCGGCCGGCGTCGGAACCTTCCTGGAACTGGGCCCCGACGGAGTATTGACGGCACTGGTCCACGATTGCGTTGCCTCGGCGACCGCTGCGGAGGAAGGTACCGCCGCCGACATCGCGGCCACCTCCGCACTGCGCCGGGACCGCGCGGAGTGCGACGCGTTGCTCTCCGCGCTTGCGTTCGCGCACGTGCGCGGCTACAGGACCGACTGGTCCGCGGTGCTCACGCCCGCCGCGCGCCGACACCTCGACCTGCCCACCTATGCCTTCCAACGCCGGCTCTACTGGCTCGACGGCACCGCGGGCGCACCCGCCGACGCCGCCGGACTCGGGCTGGTGGCTGCCGAACACTCCCTGCTCGCGGCGACCGTACGTCTCGCCGGCTCCGACGCGGTCATGCTGACCGGCCGGATCTCCCTTCAAGCCCAGCCCTGGCTACGCGACCACGCCGTCGCGGGGACGGTACTGCTGCCCGGAACCGCCTTCGCGGATCTGGCCGTCCAAGCGGGCGACCGGACGGACTGCCGCCGCGTCGACGAACTGACCCTCCAGGCACCGCTCGTGGTCCCCGCGAACGGCGCGCTCGCCCTCCAGGTTCAGGTGGAGCCGCCGACCGCCGCCGGACGCAGGGCAGTCGGCGTGTACTCCCGAGACGAAGCGGTGGGCGAGGACGGCGAATGGACCTGCCACGCCACCGGTTTCCTCGCCGAGGACGCCACGGAAGCGGCGTTCGATCTCGCCGGCTGGCCGCCGGTCGGCGCACAGCCGATCGACATCGACGGCTTCTACGCCCGCGCCGCCGAAGCCGGTTACGGCTACGGGCCCGCGTTTCGGGGACTGCGCACGCTGTACCGGGGCCCGGACGGCAAGCTGTACGCCGAGGTCGAGTTGCCCGCCGAACAGACGCACGACGCAGGCCGGTTCGGGGTCCATCCGGCCCTGCTCGATGCCGCCCTGCATGCTCTGGTCGGGGATGATCTCGACGCGGCCGGCCCGGGCCGGGAGCCGACGATGCGGCTGCCCTTCGGGTGGCGCGGCATGCAACTGTACGCGGCCGGGGCGTCCGCGCTCCGGGTATGCCTGGCCATGGTCGACGGAAACCCGGACACGATCGCGGTCCAAGCCGCCGACGGCACCGGACAGCCGGTGTTCTCCGCCGAGGCACTCGAACTGCGCACAGCCGACCCGGCACGGTCGGCCGTCACTTCCTCGGCGGCGGATTCCCTGTACCCGGTGGTCTGGACACCGGTCGGCCGGCCCGTGCCGGACACCGAACCGGGCGAAACCCCCGACCCGGGACCGGGCCTGGATCTTCCCTTGGACGTGACCGTCCATGACTGCACGCCGGTACAGGTGGTCACCGCGGACCTCGCGCGGGCCGCCGAGGCGGCGGCCGTACGTCTCCTCACGGCAGTGCAGGCGTGGCTGACCGAGACGGCGACCGCCGAATCCGCGACACCGCGCTTCGTAGTGGTGACGCGCGGCGCGGTGGCGGCAGCCCCCGGTGATCCGGTCGTCGACCTCGTGCACGCCCCCGTGTGGGGGTTGGTGCGGTCGGCGCAGAGCGAGCACCCCGACCGGTTCCTGCTGATCGACCTCGACCCGGACCTGGCCGCCGATGCGGCGGACCCCGAGGAGGTGGCGCGCATCGCCCTGGCCGCAGGCGAGAGCCAGGTCGCCGTGCGCGCGGGCGCCGTACTCGTGCCGAGGCTCGTCCGGGCAGGTCGGGGCGGGACGTTGGTGCCGCCATCCGGCGCGTGGCGACTGGACGGTGTAGCGCGCGGGACGCTGGACGATTTGGCGTTGGTGGTGGCTCCGGAGGCGCTGGAGCCCTTGCGGGCAGGTCAGGTGCGCATCGCGGTGCGGGCCGCCGGTCTCAACTTCCGCGATGTGTTGATCGCGTTGGGTGTGTATCCGGGTGCCGCGTCGATGGGTGGCGAGGGCGCGGGTGCGGTGGCCGAGGTCGGTCCGGGGGTGTCCGAGTTCGCGGTGGGTGATCGGGTGTTCGGGATGTTCCCGTCGTTCGGTCCGATGGCGGTGGCCGATGTGCGGACGGTGGCTTCGGTGCCGGGTGACTGGTCGTTCGAGCAGGCGGCGTCGGTGCCGGTGGTGTTCCTGACGGCGTATTACGGCTTGGTCGAGCTGGGTGGTCTGCGGGCCGGTGAGTCGGTGTTGGTTCATGCCGGCGCGGGTGGGGTGGGGATGGCGGCGGTGCAGATCGCGCGTCATCTGGGTGCCGAGGTATTCGCGACGGCGAGTGAGGGCAAGTGGGACACTCTGCGATCGCTGGGTCTCGATGACGCCCACATCGCTTCGTCCCGGACGCCGGCGTTCGAGGACCGATTCCGAGCCGCGACCGACGGCCGTGGTGTGGATGTGGTGTTGAACTCTCTCGCGGGTGAGTTCGTGGACGCCTCGCTGCGGCTCCTGGCCGATGGTGGCCGGTTGTTGGAGATGGGCAAGACCGACATCCGGGATGCGGAGGCGGTGCGGGTCGGGTATCCCGGGGTCTCGTATCAGGCGTACGACCTGCTGGACGCGGGGCCGGAGCGGATCGGATCGCTGTTGGGCGACGTGTTGAGGCTGTTCGGGTCGGGCGTGCTGGCGCCGCTTCCGGTGAGGTCCTTCGATGTGCGGCGCGCGCCGGAGGCGTTTCGGTTCATGTCGCAGGCCCGGCACACCGGGAAGCTCGTGCTACGGATGCCGGTGCCGCTCGACCCCGACGGGACCGTGCTGATCACCGGTGGCACCGGCACGCTGGGCGCTTTGGTGGCTCGCCATCTGGTCACCGAACACGGCGTCCGCAGCCTGGTGTTGGCGAGCCGCCGGGGCCCGGACGCTCCCGGCGTGGGCGAATTGGCGACCGAACTCACCGATCTCGGTGCCCGGGTGACCATCGAGGCATGTGACGCCGTTGATCGGGAAGCTGTCGCCGAAGTCCTCGCGCGGATACCGGACGCCGCCCCACTCACCGCCGTTGTCCACGCCGCAGGCGTCGTCGACGACGCGCTGATCGAGTCCATGACGCCCGAGCAACTGGAACGCGTGCTGCGGGCCAAGGTCGACGGCGCGGTCAACCTGCACGAACTGACCGCCGACCACGACCTTTCCGCCTTCGTCCTGTTCTCCTCGATCGCGGGACTGCTGGGCACCCCGGGCCAAGCCAACTACGCCGCCGCGAATACCTTCCTCGACGCGCTCGCCGCCCACCGTCAGCGCGCCGGGCTCCCCGGCACCTCCCTCGCCTGGGGCCTGTGGGCCGACGCGAGTGGCATGACCGGGCAACTCGGCCGGCAGGACCTCGCCAGGATGCGCCGCTCCGGCATCGCCGCGCTGACGGCCGAACAGGGCCTCGGCCTGTTGGAAACGGCCCTGCACGTCGGCGACGCGAACCTCGCCGCGGTCCGGCTGGACCACACGGCGCTGCGCACCCAAGCCGCCCACGGCGCGACCCCCGCACTGCTGCGCAGCCTGGTCCGCGCCCGGGTCCGCCGTGCCGCACAGGTCGCGGCCACGGTGACGGGTGGTGAATCAGCCCTGTCGCAGCGGCTGTCCGGGCTGTCCGGCGCGGAACAGGACCAACTGCTCACCGACTTGGTACGGACGCAGGCCGCCATGGTGCTGGGCCACGCGTCGGCGGACCTGATCGCATCGGAACAGACGTTCAAGGCGGCGGGGTTCGACTCATTGGCCGCGGTCGAACTGCGCAACCGGCTCAACGCCGCGACCGCCCTGCACCTGTCCGGCTCCCTGACCTTCGACTACCCGACACCCGCGGCGATGGCCCGGCACCTCAGGTCCCGGATCCTGAGCGAGCGGCGCGCGACGCCGCCCGCCGTGACCGGGCTCTCGTCCCCGGCCGGGGACGAGGAGCCGATCGCGATCGTCGGCATGGCCTGCCGGTTCCCCGGTGGGGTCGGTTCGCCGGAGGATCTGTGGCGCCTGGTGGCCGACGGCCGCGACGCGATCACCGGCTTCCCCACCGACCGAGGCTGGGACCTCGAAGGAATCTACGACCCCGACTCCGACAGTTCGGGCAAGACCTACGTCCGTACCGGTGGATTCCTGGACGACGTGGCCGACTTCGACGCCGAGTTCTTCGGCATCTCGCCGCGTGAGGCGCTCGCGATGGACCCGCAACAGCGGCTGCTCCTGGAAACGTCGTGGGAGGTCTTCGAGCGGGCCGGGATCGACCCGGCGCCGCTGAAGGCCAGCGCGACCGGTGTGTTCATCGGTGCCGTGTCGCAGGACTACGGGCCGCTGCTGAGCCGCACGCCGGAAGCCGTCGAGGGCTACCGCCTCACCGGGACCACCGGCAGCGTCGCCTCGGGCCGGCTGGCCTACTCCTTCGGCTTCGAGGGCCCTGCCGTCACCGTCGACACCGCCTGTTCCTCCTCGCTCGTCGCGCTGCACCTGGCCGCCCAGGCGCTGCGCCGGGGCGAGTGCACGATGGCCCTGGCCGGTGGCGCCACCATCATGTCCAGCCCCGACATGTTCATCGAGTTCAGCCGCCAGCGCGGACTCTCCGACGACGGCCGCTGCAAGGCGTTCGCGGACGGCGCGGACGGGACGGCCTGGGCCGAGGGCGTTGGCGTACTGCTGGTGGAGCGGCTGTCGGACGCCGAGCGCAACGGCCACCGAGTACTCGCGGTGGTCCGCGGTTCCGCCGTCAATCAGGACGGTGCCAGCAACGGACTGACCGCGCCGAACGGACCGTCGCAGCAGCGGGTGATCCGGCAGGCGTTGGCGAATGCGGGGTTGAGCGCGCAGGACGTGGACGCCGTCGAGGCGCACGGCACCGGTACGACGCTCGGCGACCCGATCGAGGCGCAGGCCCTGATCGACACGTACGGGCAGCACCGGAGGGACGAACAGCCGCTGTACCTGGGGTCGTTGAAGTCGAATATCGGTCACGCGCAGGCCGCATCGGGCGTCGGCGGCGTGATCAAGATGGTGATGGCGCTGCGCGAAGGGATCCTTCCGCGCACGCTGCACGTCGACGCGCCCTCCTCGCACGTCGACTGGTCGGCTGGTGCGGTGGAATTGCTGACCGAGGCACGGGAGTGGCCGGACACGGGCCGGCCGCGCCGGGCGGGCGTCTCCTCCTTCGGGATCAGCGGTACGAACGCGCACGTGGTGCTGGAGCAGGTGCCCGCGACGGCCGTCGTGCCGACATTCGTTCCGGAGGAGACGGCCCGGTCGAGCGCTGCGCTGCCGTTCGTGGTGTCGGGCGGGTCGGAAGCCGCGCTGCGGGCGCAAGCCGGCCGGCTGGCCGAGTTCCTTGCCGGGCGGATGGAGCTGGACCCGGCTGCGGTGGCGTTCTCGCTTGCCGCCTCGCGGTCGGTGCTGGCGCACCGGAGCGTTGTCCTGGCCGCAGACCTCGGGGAGCTGACGGCCGGGCTGGCAGCGCTGGCCGCGGGGGTGCCTGCGGCGAATGTGGTGCAGGGGATTGCGCAGGGCCCGCGCCGCGCGGTGTTCGTGTTCCCGGGTCAGGGGTCGCAGTGGTTGGGGATGGCTGCCGGGTTGCTGGATTCGTCGGCGGTGTTCGCCGGGCGGATCGCGGAGTGTGAGGG
>NZ_JBIWJT010000083.1:0-5821 GCF_044765325.1 Embleya sp. NPDC127516
CGAGAAGCACGTCGTATCGGGCCTGACCGCCGGATCGGTCAAGTAACCCGGACGACCCACGGCCCGGGACGACCCCGGGAAACACGAAGCCCACATGAGCACTTCCATCATCGATCTGCTTCCCAGCCCGGTCCGGGCGGTCGGACAACCGCCTCCCGGACCGGGCTCCCCGGCCGAGCGGGCAAGGACACGGCTGTACCACTCGTTCTCCGCCCGTGGCGGCCCCGCGCGGCGCGGCACATGGAGATCCCATCCGGCAGCTCACCCGGACGCAGTTGCGGGCCCTGGCGTCCGATGATGCGTGGTAGTGCTTGAAGATTTCAGATGGAGTAGGAATGCGCCGGAGACTGCTGGTGATCATCGGGGCGCTGGGGGTGGCTGCGACGGCCGTACGCCTGCTTCCTCGCATCGAGAGCGCCATCGCCGCTGTGCGGGGAGGCGACGAGCCCCCGGAAGAGACCTACGTGGTGTCGCGGTCGAGACCATCGACCGACATCGACGTGTGGCACGACCACCCACTCGGGTCCGGTTTCCAAGCATTCCTCAAGGAGGCCGACCGATGAGTCGCCCGCGGCCGGGGCTCGCGAGCCGCTGATGTGCGGTGCGATCGCCTGCGCCCGCTCCCCCTCGCCATGGGACTTGGGGGGTGCCGTGATCCGGTGACGACCGCAATGGGTCATCCGAGCCGCAGAGTTCGACGCCGTCCGCTGCGCGGCGGCGTCGAAGGTATATATCGCGCGGACGTCGTCCGCGGCCTCCGCCGGGCGCAAACCGCGGCCCTGACCAGGAGTTGCGGAACGTAGAGGCGGGAGCGGCGCCGCGGAGCTTCCCGTCGTCATCGGCGTTCCCGAATGCCGCGTCGCCACCGAGCCGCCATCGCTGTCGAGAGACCCCTGGAGCCGGATCTCGACCTGAACCCTGGCCTGCACGTGGGTGTTCGAAGATGCGCAATATCCGCGTCACATGAGTGTGTTCAAGCACTGTCAAGCATCTCGGAGGCCGTCGACGCGGGCGTCAATCCCCTGCCCGGAAGGCCGAGAGGGATCTCGGCATGCGGATAGGCGTCCGTGCGCGGCCTGACATCTCTGTGCAACACCTCGACTCACCTGTGCCCTTCGCCCGGGCCGACATCGCCGAGGTGCCCGCGTGAGCAGCCAGGACTGCGCCGCGGCGACGAGGGCGTGCACACCCCGAAACCCTCCGTCGACCGACTGAGGCATGTTCCCCACGAATTGGCAAAGTCGCGGGGGCTCAAGCCTTGACACCCCCCGAGCACCCTGGCACCTTCATGCTTGAAGTTGCTCACAAAGCGCTTGATTCAAGCAATTACAAGCATCATCGCGCTCAGTTGCGGTTACGTGCCGCGTGTTTCGCTGCCCACCATGAGCGGCCGGCAGCGCGGCAGGAGTCGGCGGGTTGCACTGAGTGCGCCGGATCGGACCCCCGTGGTCCGGTGCCTGTGCACGAGCACCACACAGCACCGTCGCCGCCGACACCAATCGCACACTCCCGACCGCCCCATCCTGGTGTGCGGTCCCCGTGCCTTCTTGTCCGAAGGAGCCGACCATGCGCTGGTTGCACCGGCGAGGCAGACGCCTCGTCGCACTCGCCACAGCCGCCGTCACCCTCCCGCTCACGGCCACGCTCTCCGAGGCCTCCGCCGCTCCCCCCACACCCGCCCCAGCTCCCTACGCCCTGGTGCCGCAGCCGGTCTCGCAGAAAGCGGTGGCGGGCGAGGGGTTCTCCCTCACCCCCCAGACCCGGATCTCCGTCCTGTCCCGGGACTCGGAGGCGGTGGGGGTGGGAACCTACCTCTCCAAGCTGCTCGCTCCCGCGACGGGCTACGACCTGCGGGTCGTCAAGGACACCCACGCCCCGAAGAACGCCGTCGTCCTCGACCCCAACGGCCCCAAGAAGCTGGGAGCCGAGGGGTACACCATCACCTCCGGCAAGAACGGTGTCGTCGTCAAGGCACACGGGGCCCAGGGCCTGTTCCGCGGTGTGCAGACCCTGCGCCAACTGCTCCCCGCCGAGGTCGAGTCCCGGACCAGGCAGTCCCGTGCCTGGACCGTCTCGCCCGTGCAGATCTCCGACTCGCCCCGGTACGAATACCGCGGCGTGATGCTGGACGTCGCGCGCCGCTTCTACCCGGTCGCCCAGGTGAAGCGCTACATCGACGAGGCCGCAGCGTACAAGATCAACACCCTCCACCTGCACCTGACCGACGACCAGGGCTGGCGCATCGCCATCGACGCCCTGCCCGACCTGACCAAGGTCGGCGCGAGCACGCAGAGCGGCCACACCGGCGGCACCGACTGGTACTACTCGAAGGCCGACTACCAGGAGATCGTCTCCTACGCCACGTCCCGCTTCATGACGGTGGTACCCGAGATCGACGGCCCCGGCCACACCATGTCCGCCCTGGCCTCGATACCCGAACTCAACTGCGACGACAAGGCGAAGCCGCTCTACTCCGGCTTCGACGTCGGCATCAGCACCTACTGCCTGGCGGACGGGACACACCAGGGCAACACCAGGCGCTTCCTGAAGGCCGTCATCAAGGAGGTCGCCAAGCTCACCCCCGGCCCCTACATCCACCTCGGCGGCGACGAGGCCCCGCACACCCCGCCGGACCAGTACGCCTCCTACGTCAAGTCCGCCACCGAGGCGACCACAGGACGCCACAAGACGGTGATGGGCTGGAACGAACTCGCCAACGCCGACATCCCCGCCGGCAGCATCATGCAGTACTGGGGAGAGGACGACGACCGCAAGACCATCGGCACCGCTGAGGAGAGCGCGAGCATCGTCTCCACCCGCAACGGGGTCGCCCAGGACGCCAAGTTCGTCATGTCCCCGTCCGACCACGCCTACCTGGACATGAAGTACGACGTCTCCACCCCCTACGGCCTGAGCTGGTCCGGATACGTGCCGGTGGAGCGGTCCTACAACTGGGACCCGGCGACCATCACCGGCAAGATGGACGGCACCGGCTCCATCGTCCCGGCCGACAGGATCGCCGGCGTCGAGGCCGCCCTGTGGGCCGACCGCGCCTACGAGGGCAGCAGCTCACTGCCCACCCCGACCACCCGCTGGCCCGAACCCCACGCCTACGCCGACTACATGAGCTTCCCCCGCCTCCCCGCCCTCGCCGAGGTCGGATGGACCCCCCAAGCCGCCCGCGACTGGAAGAACTTCCGTCAGCGCCTGGCCCAGCACGGGCAGCGCTGGACCGCGGCCGGCATCGCCTACCACCCCGCCCCGGGCGTTCCGTGGCCCGGCACCGTACGGACCGTGGAGGGCGTTCACACCATCGAGACCGAAGGCGTCGCGCTGGACAGCGCCGGCTCCACGTCCGACGGCACGGACCTGGTCATGTGGGCATCCAATCGCGGAAACAACCAGACCTGGACCATCGCCCCCCAGTCCGACGGCACCTACACCGTGACCAGTAAGACCTCCAACAAGTGCGCCGAGGCGACCGGTGGGGCCGGCACCACCGTCGTCCAGCGCACATGCAACGGCCAACCCGCCCAACGCTGGAAGATCACCCCGATCGGCGACGACCACACGATCGCCTCCGCCGGCAGCGGCCTCCTGCTCACCGCAGGTTCGGCCACCAACGGCGCCAAGGCGACCGTGCAGTCCGACACCGGCTCCGCACTGCAACGCTGGTACATCGGCTAGCCGGCCTCACCTGAGGCCATCTCCCGCCCCCGCTCCGGACGCGCCCCGTCCGGAGCGGGGGTTGTGCCCGTGTCCGCAGTGCTTCGTTTCTTTCGTACACAACCCGACGGGCGCGCAGACGGCTCACCTCGGCAAATACCGACCGGACCCCCGCCGTCCCGGTGCTATTTTCACATCATGCTCTGGGTGGAGGATTGATGGAGAGCATCACCAAGAACCGGCAGCCCGTCGAGGCGCTGCGCGCGCTGGTCGCCCGCGCCTACGGCCCGGACCAGGTGTGCGACCCGGCCGAGGACTGGGTCGGCGAACTGGGCGACGGCTGCTTCAATGTGGCCTATCGGATCCGGTTGCGATCCGGCGCGCAGGTCGTCCTCAAGATCGCGCCGCCGCCGGATGTCGAGGTCATGACCTACGAGCGCGGCGCCATGGCCACCGAACTGGCGGCGCTGCGGCTGATCCGGGAGCACACGAAAGTGCCGGTGCCGGCGGTCGACTTCGCCGATCGAAGCCATGAACTGTGCTACGCCGACTACTTCTTCATGACGTATGTGGACGCGGACAACCTCGACGCCGTCAGGAACACCCTGACCGCGACGGAGATCGACGCGTACGACGAGGCGCTCGGCGCGATCACCCGCGAGCTGAACGGCATCCCGGGCACCGCCTTCGGCCCGCTGACAGGACCGGGCGAAAGCACGTGGCGCGCCGCCTTCCTGCGGATGGTCGAGGAGTTGCTGGGCGACGGCGAACGACGTGGCGTCGACCTGCGCCACGGCTACGACGTGATCCGCGAAGTCGTGGCCGCCCACGCCGATTCGCTGGACGAGGTGACCGAGCCCCGGTTCGTGGAGTGGGACCTGTGGCCCGGCAACTGCATGGTGCGCGACGGCCGGATCGTGGCGATCGTGGACCACGAGCGGGCGTTCTACGGCGATCCGCTGATGGAGTTCGGCTTCGCCGGGAGCGAGTCCGGCGCTTACGGGAACTCGGCGGCTTTCATCCGCGGCTACGGCCACCGGCCTTTCACCCCCGCCGAGCGGACCCGCCGGCGGCTGTACAACCTGCACCTGGCTCTGGTCCAGATCATCGAGACGAACTTTCGGGCGCACACCGGCACCGAGCAGTACGACTGGGCGTGCGAGCGCCTGCGGGAGACCGTGGCCCTGCTCGGCGAGCAAGCCCGCTGACGCTCCCTCGACGCCACACGACCGCAGCACGCGACGCCACGCGCCGAGCTGAACGGCCGAATCGCGCTCGCGAGCGAGACGGGATCGGCAGGACGGGTCTTCAGCGTGCGCACAAGCGTGTCTTGGGTGCCGGGAGCGGCCGGGCAGTGTCAGCCCGCCATCGCCGGAGCATCGTTGCGCAGGGATTCGGAGACGGGGGCGGCGACCGGCAGCATCGCCCGGACGGTGTGGCCGGCACCGCAGTCTTCGACGTCCACCCCGCCGGCGAGGAATCCGACGATGTCCATGCCCCGGCCGTGCTCGTCGGGGTCGCAGACCCGCGGCCGACGCCCGGCGCCGTGGTCCCCGTGGTCGTCCACCGCGATGTTCAGCACGCCCGCGTCCAGGACCAGGCGAACGGTCATGACGCTCCGCCCGTACTGCGCCGCGTTCGCCGTCAGCTCGCCGACGATCAAGACCGCGGAGTCCCGATCGTCGCCGACCAGACCCCAGCGGGCGAGTACCGCGCCCGTGAAGCGGCGGGCGTCGGCGACCCGGACGTCCCGGGCAGGCAGCGAGATCACGGCGTGCCGTCGGTCGAGCGACGGTGCGGGGCGGCGGCCCCGGCCCCGGACGACCGCCCGCGATCCGCCGGTCGCGACATCGACGCGACGCTCCGTGGCGTCGATGACGCCGGCGTTTCGGTATGGGCACATCTCGGGTGCCTCCACATCGTGCAGCTCGGCCTGCGGCCGAGCGGTCGTGCCGTGCCGGGGGGTTTCGGGCTCTTCCCAGATCCAAACTACCCCTTGGTCCAACAGGTGTAAATAGTATCTTCCGGGACTTAGAATAAGGGGAGACCGACCAGACGGGCGAGGAGTTTCATGCTCAAGCGAACGGCACGGGACATCCGCCGGCACAACAGGTTCGAGGTGTTGCAGAGCACCTACGCGGCCGGCGAGCACGTG
>NZ_JBIWJT010000084.1:0-5670 GCF_044765325.1 Embleya sp. NPDC127516
GGTGTGATCGGCGAGCTGTATATCGCGGGTGCCGGGCTGGCTCGGGGTTACGTTTCGCGGCCGGGGTTGACGGCGGATCGGTTCGTGGCGTGCCCGTTCGCGGTCGGGGAGCGGATGTACCGCACCGGGGACCGGGTGATGTGGACCGACGGCGGCCGGCTCGTGTACCTCGGTCGCGGTGACGAGCAGGTCAAGATTCGTGGATTCCGGGTCGAGCCCGGTGAGATCGAGAGCACACTCGCCGCGCATCCGCTGGTCGCCCGTGCGGTGGTGGTCGCGCGTGAGGACTCCCCGGGGGACAAGCGGCTGGTCGGCTATGTCGTGCCCGTCGAGGCCGGTGCCGCGGCGGACGGCGAACTGCCGCGGGAACTGCTCCGGTTCACCGCGATCCGGCTGCCCGACCACATGGTTCCCGCGGCCGTCGTGCTGCTCGACGCGCTTCCGCTGACCGTCAACGGCAAGTTGGATCGCAACGCACTGCCCGCGCCGGAGTATGCCTCCGGCCTCGGCGGCCGTGGTCCCTCCTCGGTGCGCGAGGAGGTGTTGTGCGCGGTCTTCGCCGAGGTGTTGGGCGTGCCGTCGGTGGGGGTGGACGACAACTTCTTCACGCTGGGCGGGCATTCGCTGCTGGCCATCACGCTGGTGGAGCGGTTGCGGGCGCGAGGCGTCTCGGTGTCGGTTCGGGCCCTGTTCCAGTCGCCCACGGTGGCCGGACTGGCGTCTGCCGCAGGGCCGATCCCGGTGCGCGTGCCGGTGAACCGAATCCCGGCCGACGCCACCGCACTGACGCCGGAGATGTTGCCGCTCGTCGACCTGTCGGCCGTCGAGGTCGGGCGGCTGGTCGGGTCGATCGAGGGCGGTGCCGCGAACATCGCCGACGTGTACCCGTTGGCGCCGCTTCAGGAGGGCATCCTTTTCCATCACCTGATGGCCGGTGACGACGAACGCGACGTCTACGTCTCGCCGTTCGTTCTGGAGTTCGACACGGCGGCTCGGCTCGACGCCTTCCTGTGGGCGCTCCGGCAGGTGATCGACCGGCACGACATCTACCGGACCGCGATCGTGTGGGAGGGCGTGCCCGAGCCGGTCCAGGTGGTCCAGCGGCACGCACCACTGAATGTGCGGGAGATCGACCTCGGTCCGGAAAGCGGCGATCCGGTGGCCGCGTTGGTTGCCGCAGGCGGGCTGAGCATGAACATCGGCCGGGCACCGCTGATCGACGCGCACAGCACGCGCCTGCCCGACGGGACCCGGCTGTTGTGCCTCCTGCGGGTGCACCACATCATCCAGGACCACGTCGGCATGGAGGTCCTGCTCCAGGAGGTGCGGGCGTTCCTCGCCGGTCGCGGCGATGAACTGGCGCCGGCGTTGCCGTTCCGGGATTTCGTGGTGCAGGCGCGGGAGAGTCTGCGGAACGGTGGTCACGAGGAGTTCTTCGCGGAGTTGTTGGGTGATGTGACCGAGACGACGGCTCCGTTCGGGTTGTTGGATGTGCGTGGTGACGGGACCGGTGTGCGGCGGGCCGAGTTGCCGGTGGCGGATGTGGTGGCCGTGCGGATTCGGGAGGTGGCGCGGGGGCTGGGTGTGAGTCCCGCGACGTTGCTGCATGTGGCCTGGGCGCGGGTGTTGTCGGTATTGGCGGGGCGGGACGATGTCGTGTTCGGGACGGTGTTGTTCGGTCGGATGAACGCGGGTGCCGGTGCCGATCGTGCGTTGGGTCTGTTCATGAACACGTTGCCGGTGCGGGCGCGTACCGAGGGCGTGGGCGCCCTGGCGGCAGTGGCCGCGATGCGGGACCAACTCGCCGCGTTGCTCGAACACGAGCACGCACCGCTATCGCTCGCGCAGCAGGCGAGCGGGATCACCGGCGACGCACCGCTGTTCACCGCCTTCTTCAACTACCGCTACAGCGGCGAGCCGGAGAATGGGCGCGAGGCCGACCCGCGGCCGGGCCCGGGCGCACCCGACGGTCGCACCGACGACGACACGATGGGCGTTCGTACGGTCTTCATGGAGGACCTGACCAACTTCCCGCTGGTGGTGTCCGTGGATGACCTCGGCGCCGAGGGCTTCGGGTTGACCGTGGACGCGGCGGCGCCGGTCGATCCGCATGTGGTCACGCGGATGTTGCACACCACGATCGAGAACTTCCTCACCGTCCTGGCCGACGCCACCGCGCGTACGGTCGGCGCGGACGGCGTGGGCCTCCCGAACACGGCCGCCGGCGACGTTCCGCTGGGCAGCGTGGACGTACTGGACGACGCCGAGCGGTCCCGGCTGCTGCTGGACTGGAACGACACCGCGCTGGACGTTCCCACGGCCACGGTTCCGGAGTTGTTCGCGGCCCAGGTGGCCCGGGCACCGCACGCGGTGGCCGTGGCCGGTGACGGGTTCGAGCTGAGCTACGCGGAGTTGCACGCCCGGGCCGATCGGCTGGCGCGGTACCTGGCCGGGTCGGGGGTCGGGCCGGAGTCGGTCGTCGCCGTGCTGCTGGAGCGTGGCGTCGAACTGGTGGTGGCGCTGCTCGCGGTCTGGAAGGCCGGCGCGGCCTACCTGCCGATCGACCCCAAGCAGCCGACCGACCGGATCATGTTCATGCTCACCGACAGCCGGGCGATGGCGCTGGTGGGCACGGAAGAGCTCCTGGAGGACCTGCCGCTCGGGCACATCCTGACGATCGCGCTGGACGACGACCGGGTGCGGGGCGCCCTCGCGGCGCCCGCGACCGGACCCGCAACGGTCGCCGCGGCCCGGCCCGAGGGCCTCGCCTACGTGATCTACACCTCGGGCTCGACGGGCACGCCCAAGGCCGTCCTGGTGTCCCACGCGGGCGCGGTGAACCTGGTCGCGGCACGCGGACTCGACCTGGACGGGAACAGCCGGGTGCTCCAGTTCGCCTCGGTGGGCTTCGACGCCGCGACCTGGGAGCTGCTGATGGCACTGTGCTCGGGAGCACGTCTCGTGGTGGCGCCGGCGGAAGAACTCCTGCCCGGCGCGGGCCTGATCGACCTCGTCGATCGGCACCGGGTGACCCACCTGCTGCTGCCGCCCACCGTGCTGGGCCTCCTCGACCCCGACGATCTTCCGTCGGTCTCCACACTCCTGTCCGGCGGCGAGGCGCTGGACGCCGAACTGGTGGCCGGATGGGCGCCGGGTCGGCGATTGATCAACGCCTACGGGCCGACGGAGATGTCGGTGGTGGCGACCATGTCCGAGCCGCTGCGGCCGGGCGACGAACCGGTGATCGGCGCGCCGATCGTCAACACCCGCGCCTACGTGCTCGACGAGTACCTCAACCCGGTGCCGCCGGGAGTGGTCGGCGAGCTGTACGTGGCCGGCGCGGGCGTCGCGCGGGGCTACCTGGGCCGTCCCGGGCTCACCGGCCTGCGCTTCGTCCCGGACCGGTTCGCCGCCGACGGCTCGCGGATGTACCGGACCGGGGACCGGGTCGGGTGGACCGACGACGGGCGGTTGAGGTTCGCCGGGCGGGCCGACGACCAGATCAAGATCCGCGGCTTCCGGATCGAACCGGGGGAGATCGAGGCGCTGTTGGTCGCTCATCCGCGGGTGGCCCGGGCCGCGGTGATCGCCCGTGAGGACGTGCCGGGCGACAAGCGGCTCGTCGCCTACGTCGTGGCCGCCGCCGCAAGCGGCCAGGCCGCCGTGCTCGATCACGAACTCCCCGAGCTGCTCCGCCGATTCGCGGCGGAGAAGATGCCCGAGTACATGGTGCCCGCTGCCGTGGTCGTGCTGTCCGTGCTGCCGATGACGCCGAACGGGAAGCTGGACCGCAAGGCACTGCCCGCGCCGGAGTACACCGGAGCCGGCGACGCGGGCCGGGCCGCGACCGATGCCCGGGAGGAAATCCTGTGCGGGGTGTTCGCCCAGGTTCTGGGTCTGGAGACGGTCGGCGTCGACGACGACTTCTTCGACCTCGGCGGGCACTCGCTGCTGGCGACCCGGTTGGTGTCCAGGGTGCGTGCGGTGCTGGGTGCGGAGATCGCGATTCGGGAGCTGTTCGAGGCGCCCACCGCGGCCACGCTCGCGGCGCGGATCGCCGAGTCGGGGACGGGTGCGGTACGCCCGGCGCTGACCGTGCGCAAGCGACCCGAGCCGCTGCCGTTGTCCTTCGCCCAGCGGCGGTTGTGGTTCATCGAACAGTTGGAGGGCCCGAACCCGACGTACAACATCCCGGTGGTGGTGGGCCTGTCGGGCGACCTGGACGAAGAAGCGCTGGCGGACGCGCTGCGGGACGTGATCGCACGGCACGAGGTGCTGCGTACCGTGTTCCCGGTCGCGGACGGCGAGCCGTACCAGCACGTCCTCGACCCGGCCGGGTTCGAGTGGGAGCTGCGGGTGCGCCGCGTCGCAGCCGACGAACTGGCGCCGGCGGTCGCTCGGGCGAGCGAGTACGCCTTCGACCTGTCCACCGAAATACCGATCCGTGCATGGCTGTTCCGCTCCGAGGAGGAGTGCGTTCTGGTCGCGGTGGTGCATCACATCGCGGGCGACGGATGGTCGTGGGAACCGCTGGGCCGGGACATCGCCCAGGCGTACACGGCCCGCCGCGCGGGCGAGGAGCCGGCGTGGGAGCCGCTGCCGGTGCAGTACGCCGACTACGCGCTGTGGCAGCGCGAGTTGCTGGGCGGCGAGGGCGACCCGAACAGTGTGTTGTCGGCCCAGGTCGCTTACTGGCGCGAGACCCTGGCCGGAATGCCCGAGGAACTCCCCTTGCCGGTCGACCACTCGCGTCCGCCGGTCGCCACTCACGTCGGCCACAGCGTGCCGTTGGAGATCCCGGCCGAGACGCACACTCGTGTGGTCGAACTGGCGCGGGCCGAGGGCGTGACCGTGTTCATGGTCCTCCAGGCCGCGCTGGCGGTGCTGTTGTCGAAGCTGGGCGCCGGTTCCGACATCCCGATCGGCGCGGCCGTCGCCGGACGCACCGACGAGGCACTGGACGACTCGGTCGGGTGTTTCGTGAACAGCCTGGTGATGCGCACCGACCTCTCCGGAGACCCCACGTTCCGCGAACTGCTGGGCCGGGTCCGCGACGCCGGACTGGGCGCGTTCGGCAACCAGGACGTGCCGTTCGAGCGATTGGTGGAGGAACTCGCGCCCGCCCGTTCGCTCGCCCGGCACCCGCTCTTCCAGGTCATGCTCACGGTGCAGAACAACGCGCGCGCCGCGCTGGACCTGCCCGGCGTACGCACCGACGCGCCGACCACGGACGCCGCCTCGGACCTGCCCTCGGTGGCCAAGTTCGACCTGGACGTCACCGTCGCCGAGGCGTTCGACCGGCATGGCCGGCGTGCCGGCCTGCTGGGTTGGGTGACCGGCACCGCGGACCTGTTCGACGCGGACACCGTCCGGTCGATCACCGATCGATGGGTCCGGGCCCTGGCCGAACTGACCGCAGAGCCGAGCACCCGAATGGGCACGCTTGACGTGCTGGACGCGGACGAGCGTGCGCGTGTGTTGGTGGAGTGGAACGACACGTCTGCCGAGGTGGCTCGGGCGTCGGTGGTGGGGTTGTTGGGCCGGTGGGTGGAGGGGTCTCCGGATGCGGTGGCGCTGGTGTGTGGTGGGGAGGAGGTGTCGTTCGGGGAGTTGGATGCGCGGTCGGGTCGGTTGGCGGGCTATCTGACCGGTTTGGGGGTGGGTCGGGAG
>NZ_JBIWJT010000085.1:0-3433 GCF_044765325.1 Embleya sp. NPDC127516
GATTCCGGCGGCGTCCTACTCTCCCACACCCCTTCGAGTGCAGTACCATCGGCGCTGGAGAGCTTAGCTTCCGGGTTCGGAATGAGACCGGGCGTTTCCTCTCCGCCAAGACCACCGGAAAACCATCGAACCCGACAATCACGGGTCGTTCGGTGAACCAGAAATCACATGCGGTGATTCAATTATCAAACGGGTTCCCCGAAACCGATTGCGGTTCGGGAACCACACAGTGGACGCGTAGCAACTGAGGACAAGTCCTCGGCCTATTAGTACCGGTCAGCTCCACCCCTTACAGGGCTTCCACACCCGGCCTATCAACCCGATCGTCTCTCGGGGGCCTTACCCAACCGAAGTTGGTGGGAGTCCTCATCTCGAAGCAAGCTTCCCGCTTAGATGCTTTCAGCGGTTATCCCTCCCGAACGTAGCCAACCAGCCATGCCCTTGGCAGAACAACTGGCACACCAGAGGTTCGTCCGTCCCGGTCCTCTCGTACTAGGGACAGCCCTTCTCAAGACTCCTACGCGCACAGCGGATAGGGACCGAACTGTCTCACGACGTTCTAAACCCAGCTCGCGTACCGCTTTAATGGGCGAACAGCCCAACCCTTGGGACCTACTCCAGCCCCAGGATGCGACGAGCCGACATCGAGGTGCCAAACCATCCCGTCGATATGGACTCTTGGGGAAGATCAGCCTGTTATCCCCGGGGTACCTTTTATCCGTTGAGCGACGGCGCTTCCACAAGCCACCGCCGGATCACTAGTCCCTGCTTTCGCACCTGCTCGACCTGTCGGTCTCACAGTCAAGCTCCCTTGTGCACTTACACTCGACACCTGATTGCCAACCAGGATGAGGGAACCTTTGGGCGCCTCCGTTACCCTTTAGGAGGCAACCGCCCCAGTTAAACTACCCATCAGACACTGTCCCTGATCCGGATCACGGACCCAGGTTAGACATCCAGCACGACCAGAGTGGTATTTCAACGACGACTCCACAAACACTGGCGTGTCCGCTTCACAGTCTCCCACCTATCCTACACAAGCCGAACCGAACACCAATATCAAACTATAGTAAAGGTCCCGGGGTCTTTCCGTCCTGCTGCGCGAAACGAGCATCTTTACTCGTAGTGCAATTTCACCGGGCCTGTGGTTGAGACAGTCGAGAAGTCGTTACGCCATTCGTGCAGGTCGGAACTTACCCGACAAGGAATTTCGCTACCTTAGGATGGTTATAGTTACCACCGCCGTTTACTGGCGCTTAAGTTCTCAGCTTCGCCCCGAAGAGCTAACCGGTCCCCTTAACGTTCCAGCACCGGGCAGGCGTCAGTCCGTATACATCGTCTTACGACTTCGCACGGACCTGTGTTTTTAGTAAACAGTCGCTTCTCGCTGGTCTCTGCGGCCACCACCAGCTCGGAGAGCAAGTCTCCTCACCAACAATGGCCCCCCTTCTCCCGAAGTTACGGGGGCATTTTGCCGAGTTCCTTAACCACAGTTCACCCGAACGCCTTAGTATTCTCTACCTGACCACCTGAGTCGGTTTGGGGTACGGGCCGCCACGACACTCGCTAGAGGCTTTTCTCGGCAGCATAGGATCATCCACTTCCCCACAATCGGGTCGGCATCAGGTCTCAGGCTCGTGTTGTGCGGATTTGCCTACACAACGCCCTACACCCTTACCCCGGGACTACCACCGCCCGGGCTGGACTACCTTCCTGCGTCACCCCATCGCTCACCTACTACCCGATTGGTTCGGCGGCTCCACCAAAACCGTTCACCCGAAGGATCCCGGCGGCTTCACGGCCTTAACATCACGAGGTTCGGCGCTGGCGCATCGTAGCGGGTACGGGAATATCAACCCGTTGTCCATCGACTACGCCTGTCGGCCTCGCCTTAGGTCCCGACTTACCCTGGGCGGATTAGCCTGCCCCAGGAACCCTTGGTCATCCGGCGCACACGTTTCTCACGTGTGATTCGCTACTCATGCCTGCATTCTCACTCGTGCAGCGTCCACCGCTGGTTTCCACCGCGACTTCACTCGCTGCACGACGCTCCCCTACCCATCCGTACGCCTGAACCACGAAGGCTTGGCTACATGTACGAATGACACGACTTCGGCGGTGCGCTTGAGCCCCGCTACATTATCGGCGCGGAATCACTTGACCAGTGAGCTATTACGCACTCTTTCAAGGGTGGCTGCTTCTAAGCCAACCTCCTGGTTGTCTCTGCGACTCCACATCCTTTCCCACTTAGCGCACGCTTGGGGGCCTTAGTCGGTGCTCTGGGCTGTTTCCCTCTCGACCACGGAGCTTATCCCCCGCAGTCTCACTGCCGCGCTCTCACTTACCGGCATTCGGAGTTTGGCTTATCTCAGTAACCTGGTGAGGCCCATCAACAATCCAGTGCTCTACCTCCGGCAAGAAACACACGACGCTGCACCTAAATGCATTTCGGGGAGAACCAGCTATCACGGAGTTTGATTGGCCTTTCACCCCTAACCACAGGTCATCCCCCAGGTTTTCAACCCTGGTGGGTTCGGGCCTCCACACGGTCTTACCCGCGCTTCACCCTGCCCATGGCTAGATCACTCCGCTTCGGGTCTTGGGCGCGCGACTCAATCGCCCTGTTCGGACTCGCTTTCGCTACGGCTACCCCACACGGGTTAACCTCGCCACACACCGCAAACTCGCAGGCTCATTCTTCAAAAGGCACGCAGTCACGACCACCCACGACTAAACGCGGATGGCGACGCTCCCACGGCTTGTAGGCACACGGTTTCAGGTACTATTTCACTCCCCTCCCGGGGTACTTTTCACCTTTCCCTCACGGTACTAGTCCGCTATCGGTCACCAGGGAATATTTAGGCTTAGCGGGTGGTCCCGCCGGATTCACACGGGATTTCTCGGGCCCCGTGCTACTTGGGAAATGCGCAAGCAAGCCGCACATGTTTCGTCTACGGGGGTCTTACCCTCTACGCCGGACCTTTCGCATGTCCTTCGACTACATGTACGGTTTCTGACTCGCCGACCGGCCGGCAGACCGATCAAGCACACTCCCACGACCCCGATCACGCAACCCCTGCCGGGTATCACACGTGACCGGTTTAGCCTCATCCGATTTCGCTCGCCACTACTCTCGGAATCACGGTTGTTTTCTCTTCCTGCGGGTACTGAGATGTTTCACTTCCCCGCGTTCCCTCCACACACCCTATATATTCAGGTGCGGGTGACAGCCCATGACGACTGCCGGGTTTCCCCATTCGGACACCCCCGGATCACAGCTCGGTTGACAGCTCCCCGGGGCCTATCGCGGCCTCCCACGTCCTTCATCGGTTCCTGGTACCTAGGCATCCACCGTGCGCCCTTAACAACTTGGCCACAGATGCTCGCGTCCACTGTGCAGTTCTCAAACAACAACCGATTCCCACGAACATTA
>NZ_JBIWJT010000086.1:0-5466 GCF_044765325.1 Embleya sp. NPDC127516
CGGAAGACCGGCTTGAGCCCGGAGATGCCCTCCAGCGTGGTGCCCGCGCGCGGGCCGTCGTCCTTGGCCACCACGGTGCCGTCGGCGAGCGTGACGGGGGTGATGTCCTTGGCCCAGAAGCCGTCGGCGATCGCCCGCTCGGCGAGATTCTGCGAGCGCACCGCGAACTCGTCCTGCTCCGCCCGCGAGACGCCCTTGAGCCGCGCGAGGTTCTCGGCGGTCTGGCCCATCGCGATGTACACGTCCGGGAGCAGACCCTCCTCGCGTGGGTCGATCCAGTCCGGGGTGGCGGCGCCGGACCGCTCGGCGGAGCGCTGTTCGGCCGGTACGAACAGCGGGTTGTGGGTGTCGGGAAGCGAATCGCTGCTGCCCTTGAGCGCGGCCCGGGAGACCGACTCGACACCGGCCGACACGAACACGTCGCCCTCCCCCGCCCTGATCGCGTGCATCGCCATGCGCGTGGTCTGCAACGAGGACGAGCAGTAACGGGTGATGGTGGTTCCGGGCAGGTGATCCATGCCCAGCATGACCGCGACATTGCGGCCCATGTTGAAGCCCTGCTCGCCGCCGGGCCCGCCACAGCCGAGCATCAGGTCGGCGATGTCGTGCGGGTCCAGACCGGGGACCTTGTCCAACGCGGCCCGAACCATCATGGCGGCCAGGTCGTCCGGCCGGACGTCCTTCAACGAACCCTTGAACGCACGCCCGATCGGCGAGCGAGCGGTCGAGACGATGACTGCTTCGGGCATGACGGCATCCCTGCTGTGAGTGTGACCGGCCTATGTGCGACCGGCCCCGAGTGCGGCTGGTGGGAGCGGAACCGGTGCGAGTACGAGCGGGTGGCGGCACCGAACCCGCGACCCCATGAAGGTACCGACTGGTCGGTATCTCCGCCAGAGGCCACGCCCACCGACACCGGATCCCGAACCCGTCTCGCCGACCACCGATCGCGCGTCCGGGCGCACCCCACGGCGCGGCGATGTCCGACAACCGACGATCGAGGAGCACCGACCCGGATTCCACCCCCTCGCCCCGCCCCGATCTGGTCTCCGCGTCGAGCACCGGCTACCGTCCCCTCAGGACCGGAACGCCAGGGGAAGGGAGGGCACCGTGAAGGCGCACCCGAGCGGCCCGTACCGCGTGGAGTACACGGAAACGGCCGCCGCCGTACGCGACTCGCTCCCGCCCGAGCGCCGTGAGCAGCTCACCAAGGCGCTCCGGGTCCTGGCCCGCGATCCGTACACCAAGGCGTCCGCCCCCATCGGCCCCGACGACGACACCCGTCAGGCGATGGTCGCCTCGGCGCTGCTCATCGAGTACGGCGTACTGCGCGGGGTCATGGTGGTCGTCGTGGTGACCGTCCTCGACGGCATGGAATTCCTCGGCGACACCGACGAGTAGCGCCGGCGCCCCATGGCGCCGGCTGCGACCGACCGTCTCGGGGCCTCCCGGGGCCCCTGGGTCAGCCGCGGGCGACGATCAGCCGGGCGCGCGGCCGATGGTGCCAGACGCCGGCCGGAGCCCGCCCGAGGAACTCCGCACGCACTCGCGCGACGAACTCGTCTCCGCGCTCCATGGCGAGCACGCGCAGCGGCCCGGACCGGGTGAAGGCGTCGAAGAAGGTCGGCGCGTCCGCGTGCGACATCCGGTACGCCGGATACTCGTCCCGCTCGATCACCGCGCCTCGCGCCGCCAACACGTCCGCGAGTCGCCCCTCCCAGGAGCGGTCCCCCGGCGGCACGTGCGCCCGGATCACGTCGCTCATCAGCGCGAACGGCCCGTCGGTCTCCGTACGCTCGGGCCAGAACACCACGGAGAGCCGCCCGCCCGGGCGAAGCGCCGCCGCCCAGGACGCCATCGCGAGTTCGGGCTCGGCGAGCGCCTGCAGGCCGAACACCGACACCACCGCCGCGCATCGGCCCGACCACCGGGCGGCCGGCAACGTGGCATCGCCTTCGACCACACCGACCCGAGGCCGACCCGCGGCCCGCTCGCGGGCCCGCCGAACCATGGCCGGGGCCAGGTCGATGCCGACGATCTCGCGCTCCGCGAAATCCTCCGTCAGCACGTCGAGCTCGGGAAACGTCCCACAGCAGGGCACCAGAATCGGCCCCTCCGGCAGCGACGCACCGCCGACACCCGCCACCGCCGTGCGCACCCAGGGCGCGAACCGGGGCACGAAATAGTTGTCGTACCCCTCGGCCGCCGCGTCCCATCCCCGGGCGACCCGAGCCAACCGCTCCTCCGCCTCGCTCACCGCCACCTCGCCATGCGCCGCCACACCACCGAGAGAGTCATCGACCCACCTTCGCATCCGAACTCCCCCGGCACCGAGCACCGCCGAAGACATGCCGGACGGCCGCATGCCCGAAGGCCGTGCCCTACAGCGCACTCGCGATCCGGGCGCGGCCCGGGCCGGAGACGCCCGTGAGGCCGGCCGGACGGCCCGTGGCCAGGAGAAGCAGATCGGCGGTCGGGCCGCGTACCTCGTCGGGGCCGGTACCCGCCGACCACTCCGCGTCGGTGGCCACCAGGCGCGTGCCCCGGCAGCGCTTCCGGGCGCCGTAGAACGGGCTGGACAGCACGTGGCCCAGGGCTGCCAGGGCCCGCTCCGTCGGCATCTCCCGGACCCGGCCCAGCGGTCGCGCGGCGTCCTGCCCGTGCACCAGCACGTCGACGAGCGGGTCGAGCGGCGCCGCCAGCGGTGCGCGGCGGGCCGAGCCCGCCGTCTCGCGGACTTGGGCGATCAGTTCCGCCGGAGTGAACCTGGCGGCCAGCTCCCGGGCCTCGTCGGCGGTCATCCGGTCGAAGTCGCCCCGGGCCCGGATCGCGCCCTTGATCATGCTCCTCAGCGTCGTACGCGTCGACGTGGTCAGGTGCGCGGCCAACTCGTGCATCGTCCAATCGGAACAGAGCGAGGTCACCCGCCAGTCGTCCGCGTCGAGCGTGTCGAGGAAGTCGGCGAGGCTCAGTCGTTCGTCCCGTACCCAGGCAAGAATTTCGTCGCGGTCCATGTCCGGCTCTCCTCGGGTCATGTCGTTGTCGTACAGGTGTCGTCGCGGGTGTGGTGACGACCTCGACCGTCAGCGATCGCCGGCCGTGTCCGAGCCGGACCGCTCGCCCGACCCGGGCGGTTCGGGCGGCTCGACCTGCTCGGGTCCCGGGACCGGCTCGACTTCGCTCAACCGGCGCCGCAGGTGTGCCCGTTCGGGTTCCGTGCCGGCCAACTCCAGCGCCTCGCGGTAGGCCGCCGCCGCCTCGGGGAAGCGGCCGAGTCGACCCAGCAGATCCGCCCGCGCGGTCGGGTACGGGGGATAGCCGCGCAGTCTCGGCTCACCCGCCAACTCGTCCAGCAACGCCAGACCCGCCGCCGGGCCGTCCCGCATCGCCACCGCCGCGGCCCGGTTCAGCGCGACGATCGGCGAGGGGGTGAGCACGAGCAGCACGTCGTACAGCGCCACCACCTGCGGCCAGTCGGTGGTCGCGACGTCCGCGGCCTCGTCGTGCAGCGCGGCGATCGCGGCCTGCACCGCGTACCGCCCGGCCGGCCCACCGGTCAGCGCGGCCACCACCAGGCCCCGACCCTCCTCGATCATCGACCGGTCCCACCGTCCGCGGTCCTGGTCGTCGAGCAGCACGATGTTGCCGTCCGGATCGGTCCGCGCCGCGCGGCGCGCGTGGGTGAGCAGCATCAGCGCGAGCAGCCCGGCGACCTCGCGTTCGGCCGGCAACAGCCGACGCAGGATCCGGGCCAGCCGGATCGCCTCCTCCGCGAGGTCGAGCCGCTGCAACCGCGGTCCGGAGCTGGCCGCGTAGCCCTCGGTGAAGATCGAATAGACCACCTGGAGCACGCCGGGCAGGCGCTCCGGCAACTCGTCCGCGCCGGGTACCCGGAAGGGGATCCGCGCCTCGCGGATCTTCTTCTTCGCCCGGACGATCCGCTGGGCCATCGTCGCCGTCGGCACCAGATACGCCCGGGCCACCTCGGGCGTGGTCAGCCCGGCCAGGCAGCGCAGCGTCAACGCGCCGCGATCCTCGGCGGGCAGCGCGGGGTGGGCACAGGTGAAGAACAGTTGCAGCCGGTCGTCGGGCAGGTCGGCGTCCGCCTCCGGCGGCGGCGCGGGATCGGCCCGATCCGCCTCCACCTGCAACACGGCCAGCCGAGCGGCGTACGTCCGGTCCCGCCGCAGCCGATCCACCGCACGACGGCGCGCCGTGGTCAGCAGCCAGGCCCCGGGCCGGTCCGGCACGCCGTCGACGGGCCAGTGCACCAGCGCGGCCTCGATCGCCTCGGAAGCCACCTCCTCGGCCAGGTCGAGATCACCGAATCGGCGCGCGAGTGACGCGAGCAGCCGACCTCGCTCCTCCCGGAACACCGACTCGACGGACGCGCCCACCGCCCCGTCCCCCGACCCCCGACCGACATCCTCGGCTCCGTGCCCGGCCGCGCCCGCGGGCCACCCGGCATCGGCTGCTCGCTCATTCATCGCCGTCCGCCCTCAGCCTCGGGCCGTCAGGCGTCGAAGTCGGCGATCGGCCGCACCACGATCGACCCACCACCACGCGCACCGGGACAACGCGCGGCCCAGTCGAGCGCGACATCCAGATCCGGCACGTCGATCACGTAGATGCCACCGAGCACCTCGCGCGTCTCGGCGAACGGTCCATCCGTCACCGTCCGCTCACCCGTCGGCCCGACCCGAACGGTCGTCGCGGTGATCAGATCCGCCAACGACTCCCCGGACACGAAGATCCCCGCGTCCTTGACCTCCTTGTCGTAGCTCATCCAGTCCTCGACGGTGCACCCCTCGGCGCCGCCGTCCGCGTCGATCGCTCCACTGTGAATCAACAACATGTACTTCATGTCCGACTCCCGTTCGTCCTTCACATCCTCGCCCGGCACCCTGCCGCACACCATGACGACGAACGGGCAACGACCGAATCGACAGCTCCCCGAAAAAACTTTCCGTGACCTCTCCGCACCGTGTGTAACGAGCGGCGTCGGCAATGATCGGGCGTCGAGGTCGGTGGGGGACGACTCGGGCCAGGGAGTCGATCCGGTCCCCCAGCCGCCGGAGGCCCCGACGCACTCATCCCACCCGACGCCGAGCGATCATTCCCCCATGACCCTGTTCGATCACGCGTCCCCCCGTCGGCGGCCCCGCGCGAGCCCGGCACCCGCGCGCTCCCGAGCCGGGTCGGCTCCCGCCCACGCGGCCCCCGGCCCGCCGCCGGGCCGTCCGACGCAAGGAGACACCACCATGAGCACGACCCGTCGCACCTGTGATGCCCCGGCCGGCAACCGATGATCGAGGGCATCGACATCCCCGACCGTCGCGGGCCGCAAGCCCCGGGCCCCGGCCGCCCGCCCCCCCCCCCCCAACCCCCGGGTGGGGGACCCCACCGTCAGGGTTAGGGCGGCGCCCGGGTCCTACTAGGGCACCACCCCCTACAACACCAACAACC
>NZ_JBIWJT010000087.1:0-4997 GCF_044765325.1 Embleya sp. NPDC127516
GCGGGTGTGGGTGGCGTGATCAAGATGGTCCAGGCGATGCGTCATGGCGTGTTGCCCAGGACGTTGCACGTGGACGAACCCTCGCCGCACGTGGATTGGGCGTCGGGTGCGGTGTCCTTGTTGACGGAGCCGGTGGCGTGGCCGGAGACGGGCGCACCGCGCCGGGCCGGGATCTCCGCCTTCGGCGTGAGCGGCACCAACGCGCACGTGATCCTGGAGCGGCCCGACGTCGAGGAGAGCCCGACGGTCGCCGCCGGCGAGCCGCAAGCCGAGACGGATTCGGTGCGGGCAGCACTGCCGACCCCGATTCCGTTGTCCGGGCGCGGTGCCGCGGCGCTGCGTGAACAGGGCGCTCGTCTCCGGGCGTTCGTAGCGACGGCGATGGACACACCGCTGGTCGACCTGGGCGGCTCGCTGGCCACCGGGCGCGCCGCGCTCGACGACCGGGCCGTGTTGTTCGTGGACGACCACGCCGAACTCGCGGCGGCGCTCGCCGCGTTGGTCGAAGACCGCGAAGGACCCCGGCTGGTGCGCGGTACGGCGAGTGCCGAGCCGGGGCGGTTGGCGTTCGTGTTCGCGGGTCAGGGTGGTCAGCGGGTCGGGATGGGTCGTGGTTTGTTCGCGGCCTTCCCGGTGTTCGCGGCGGCGTTCGACGAGGTGTGCGACCGGCTGGAAGTGGAACTGGGTGAGGGTTCGTTGCGCGAGGTGATCTCGGGCGATGTGGATGGTCTGGATGGGACGGGGTTTGCGCAGCCGGCGTTGTTCGCGGTCGAGGTGGCGTTGTTCCGGTTGTTGGAGTCGTGGGGTGTGCGGCCGGATGTGGTGGTCGGGCATTCGGTGGGTGAGATCGCGGCGGCGCATGTGGCTGGGGTGTTGTCGTTGGAGGACGCGTGCCGGCTGGTGGTGGCGCGTGGTGGGTTGATGCAGGCGTTGCCGGTCGGTGGTGCGATGGCGGCGATCGGTGCTGCCGAGGCGGATGTTCTGCCGTTGCTGGCGGGGCGGGCCGATGCCGTCGGGATCGCCGCGATCAATGGTCCGGATTCGGTGGTGGTCTCCGGTGCGGAGGCTGTGGTTGCCGAGATCGTGGCGCATTTCGAGGGGTTGGGGCGTCGGGTGCGGTGGCTGCGGGTCAGCCATGCGTTCCATTCGCCGCTGATGGACCCGATGATCGACGAGTTCCGCCGCGTGGTCGAAGGATTGTCTTTCGGTGCACGGGAGTTGGCGGCCGTCTCGACGGTCACCGGTGCGGTGGTCGAGGGCGAGTGGAGCGATCCCGAGTATTGGGTCCGGCATGTGCGACAGCCGGTCCGGTTCCACGACGCCGTGGTCACGTTGGAGGTCCAGGGCGCGCGCGGGTTCGTCGAACTGGGTCCGGACGGCGCGCTGACGGCGTTGGTTCGTGACGGGCTGCGTGAGCCGGAGCGTGCGGTGACCGTACCCGTGCTGCGCAAGGACCGGCCCGAGTCGGACACCGCGATGGTCGCGCTCGCCACGCTGTATGTGAACGGCGCCGCGCCCGACGTTTCGTGGGCCGGCTTCCATCCGGGCGCACGCCGCGTGGACCTGCCGACCTACGCGTTCCAGCGGCACCACTACTGGCTGGACGACCTGCCCGATCGTTCGGCCGATCTCGCCTCGGTCGGAATGGGCGACTCGGGCCACCCCTTGCTGGGTGCGGCGGCGGAACGTGCCGACGGTGGTGGCGTGCTGTTCACGGGCCGGCTGTCGCTGCGCACGCACCCGTGGCTGGCCGATCACGTGGTCGGCGGCGCGATCGTGCTGCCCGGAACGGCGTACGTGGAACTGGCGGTTCGAGCCGGTGACGAGGTCGGGTGCGGGCTGCTGGAAGAGCTCATGCTGGAAGCGCCGTTGTTGCTCGGCGAGCGTGGCGGTGTGGTCGTGCAGCTGTGGGTCGCGGCGGCGGAAGAGCATTCGGGACGGCGCGCGTTCGCGCTGTACTCGCGCGTCGAGGACGACGGCGACGCGGTGGGCGAATCGACGTGGCAGCGACACGCCACCGGCACGCTCACGCCCGTCGCCGCGGAGCCGGACGACCACCTGACCGACTGGCCGCCCACCTCCGCAACGCCGGTCGACCCTGCGGAGGTCCGGGCTCTGCTGGTCGAGCGCGGTTACGACTACGGCCCGTCGTTCCAGGGCCTGCGCGCGGTCTGGCGCAGCGGCGACATCCGCTACGCGGAGGTCGCGCTCCCGGCGGACGTGTCGGTGGACGGATTCGGCCTGCATCCGGCCCTGCTCGACGCGGCCCTGCACCCGCTGGTCCTGGACGTCGACGAGCAGACCCGACTGCCCTTCGTGTGGAACGACGTCGCACTGCACGCGTCCGGCGCCACGACACTACGTGTCCGGCTCACCCCGACCGACGGGAACGGGCTCGCGGTACTGCTGGCCGACGACGCCGGCCGGCCGGTGTTGTCCGCGTCGTCGCTGGTGCTGCGTCCGGTGACGGAGATCGCCGCGCCGGCCGGTCGGTCGACGGCGCGAGGTTCGCTGCACACGGTGGACTGGGTTCCGCTCGCGGTGGACGCGCACGGGACGACTTCGGCGGTCACACGGCATCCCGAGCTCACGAGCGGCTCGGACCTGAGTGCGTTGGACACGGTTGCGGACGTCGTGACGTACCGGGTCGGCACAGCGGGCAGCGCCCGGGACGCGGCGGCCGGTGCGCTGGACGTGGTGCAGACCTGGCTCGCCGACGAGCGCACGGCCGACGCGACGCTAGTGGTGGTGACGTGTGGTGCGGTCGGGGATCCGGCGCAGGGCGCGGTGTGGGGTCTGGTGCGGTCGGCGCAGTCGGAGCATCCGGGTCGGTTCGTGCTGTTGGACGTGGACGCCTCGGACGCCGCCTCGGCGGAACTGGTGACCGCTGTAGTCGCATCGGGTGAGCCGCAACTGTCGGTATCCGAAGGCACGGTGCGCGCGGCGCGCTTGGCGCGGTTCACGTCGCCCGTGGACGCTGCCGGGCCTGATTGGGGTTCGGGGTCGGTGTTGGTGACGGGTGGTACCGGGAGTCTGGGTGGGTTGGTGGCTCGGCATCTGGTGTCTCGGCATGGTGTGCGGGATTTGGTGTTGGTGAGTCGGCGGGGTTCGGCGGCGCCGGGTGTGGGGGGTTTGCGGGCGGGGTTGGTTGCCTCGGGTGCTCGGGTGGAGGTTGTTGCGTGCGACGTCTCGGATCGGGCGTCGGTGGTGGGTTTGTTGGCGGGTCGTTCGGTGTCGGCGGTGGTGCACGCGGCGGGTGTGCTGGATGACGGTGTCGTGGAGGCGTTGTCGTCGGAGCGGGTTGCGGGTGTGGTGGCCGCGAAGGTGGACGGCGCGTTGTTGTTGGACGAGTTGACGCGGGGGCGGGGGTTGTCCGCGTTCGTGTTGTTCTCGTCGGCGGCGGGTGTGTTGGGTTCGGCGGGTCAGGGTGGTTATGCGGCGGCGAACGCGGCGTTGGACGCGCTCGCGGTGCGTCGGCGGGCGGCGGGTCTGCCGGCCACCTCGCTGGCCTGGGGCCTGTGGGCACAGAGCGAAGGCATGACCGACGGCCTCGGCGGCGCCGACCTGAGCCGGCTGCACCGCTCGGGCGTGCTCGCGCTGTCCGCCGACGACGGGCTCGCCCTGTTCGACGCGGCCACCGGTACGGACGCGGCCCTGCTCGTCGCGGCCCGGTGGGACACCGCCGCGCTGCGCGCCCAGGCCGTCGACGGCGGGCTGCCATCGGTCCTGCGCGACCTTGTCCCCGCCGCGCCGAGCCGTCGCGTGGCACGCGGCGGCGCCGGCTCGGACCGCTCGGCCGGTTCGCTCCGGGAGCGGCTGTCGGGGCTGTCCGCCGAGGAGCGCGAGCGCGCCGTGTCGACACTGGTGCGCGAGCATGTCGCCACCGTGCTCGGCCACGGAACCGCCGAGTCGGTGGACCCGGAACGGGCTTTCAAGGACCTGGGCTTCGACTCTCTGACCGCCGTCGAACTGCGCAACCGACTCAACACGGCGACGGGGCTGCGCCTCTCGGCCACTCTGATCTTCGACCACCCCACGCCGGCCGCGTTGATCGAACACGTACGGGCCGAACTGGCGGGTACGGGAGAGGCGGAGGCAACGGACGCTGCCCGGCCGGCCGTTGCGCCGACTGTAGCCATCCACGACGAGCCGATCGCGATTGTCGGGATGAGCTGCCGCTATCCGGGCGGCGTCGGCTCGCCCGAGGAGCTGTGGCGACTGGTCGCCGCAGGCGCCGAGGGGATCACCGGCTTCCCGGCCGATCGCGGCTGGGACCTGGCCAACCTGTTCGACCCGGATCCGGAACACAAGGGCAAGAGCTACGTTCGCCAGGGCGGCTTCCTGCACGACGCGGGCGACTTCGACCCGGTGTTCTTCGGCATCTCGCCGCGCGAGGCGCTCACCATCGACCCGCAGCAGCGACTGCTCCTGGAGACGTCCTGGGAGGCGTTCGAGCGGGCCGGCATCGACCCGCGGACGGTACGCGGCAGCCGCACCGGCGTGTTCGCCGGCGTGATGTACGGCGACTACGGCTCCCGCCTGATGAACTCGGCGGGCGACGCCGGCGAGTTCGAGGGATACCTCGCCAACGGCAGTGCGGGCAGTGTCGCGTCCGGCCGGGTGGCCTACACGTTCGGCCTGGAGGGTCCCGCCGTCACGGTGGACACCGCGTGCTCGTCGTCGCTGGTCGCGCTGCACCTGGCCGCGCAGGCCCTGCGCAGCGGCGAGTGCTCGTTGGCGCTCGCGGGCGGCGTGACGGTGATGGCCACGCCCAGCGTCTTCGTCGAGTTCAGCCGACAGCGGGGCCTGGCGGCGGACGGCAGGGCGAAGGCGTTCTCGGCGGCGGCCGACGGCACCAGTTGGGGTGAAGGCGTCGGGATGTTGCTGCTGGAGCGACTGTCCGACGCGCGCCGCAACGGGCACGAGGTGCTGGCCGTCGTCCGGGGCACCGCGACCAATCAGGACGGTGCGAGCAATGGTTTGACGGCGCCGAATGG
>NZ_JBIWJT010000088.1:0-4394 GCF_044765325.1 Embleya sp. NPDC127516
GTTGGAAGTGACTACGTCACTTCCAACCAACACCCAATCGCTACGCGATTGGCCACCGCGCCGAGCGTGTCCGGCTCGCGATCGCGATTGCTCGGGAACTGCGCTGGTAGCAGGCGAGGTTTGTGTGTTGCGCCATACGCCCTCCGGGATCAACGGACGGGACACCGGCCCCGTGAAGGCGGACCAACACCCCACAGCACCACAGGACTTGGAGCCGTCACCCACCAACCCATGTTGGAAACAGGCGACTTCACGACCGGTCGACCACTTCCAATATAGATGGGCATCGCGTCACGGGACAAAGCCATGCATCAAAACTCGACCCGGGTAAGATTCGAGAGGAGGGACAGGTCCCACCGGAACCGCGAACAGGTCCGCTCCGCGGCCCCACCACCACATCCGCGAACGAACCGGCACCGACCCCAGGCACACCGGACCGGCCCTCCACAACCACCACAAGACCCGCGCCCGCAACCACCAGGAACCACCCGACAAGCGGCCTGGACGCCCTCCTGCGGCCCTCACACCCCGGATCCGCCACCAGCCACCCAACCGACGCAACGCCACACGACGCCACCGACAAACCCGACCCCGAACAACAACCCGACCCGAAAGTCGGGAGGAAAACCAGACAGGAAAAGAGCGACACGAACCACCCCGCCCGCGACACCCGTTCGGCACAACCGCGCCAAGAGCCGCCGACCAAGCATTTCAGGCCGACCCCATCCTCTGCCCACCGGCTTCCCCACGGAACCGCCCCGTCCCAGATCCTGCAGACCCAACGGTCAACACATGATCAATCGACAAAACCTTTCAAAATATCCGAGAGGGAGCAATGGAGGGCTTGATCAACCCCAACGTCCCGCCGATCCGCAGCGTGGAGTAGAAAGGCCGCACGGATCGGCAAGGGGGTTCGATGGCCGTCGAGTCGGTACCGCCGTGGGATCCTCCCACCGCGCATCGCGGTGGCCGCAGCCGCCTCCCCCTCCTCCCCCGCCTCAGCTGCAGTGTGCTGCTCTTCGGGTTCGTACTGCTGTGCGCCGTCGGCATCGCGTCGTCCCTGATCTGGGGCGACGGGACACCAGGCGACCTACGCATCGACAGGAACGAAGCGGTCGGTACCTGGCGGGACGGAGACGGCGGGTCGCTCACCTTGAACATGGACGGCACCTTCCAGGCATCGGCGTTGTGCGGCCACTACCGGGGAGCGTCCTCGACCGAGGTCTTCGACCTGACTCCGCGCACGGGATCCGGCACTTGGACGTTCCACGCACCCGAGACGGGCTCCACCGAGGTTCGGTTGACGTTCGCACAGGTGCGGGACCTCACATCGTTCACGTCCGGCGGCACGCATGCGAAGCCGGTGCTGTGGCAGTGGCTCGGCGACCCCGACGAAGGTCGCCTGTGCAAACTCCACCGCGCTCCCTGACCGTGTCCTCCCTGGCGCCAGAGGTTCGAGTGCCGTGTGACCGGTCCCTCTGAATCCTTCGAATTGGCCATGGACAAGAAGGAGTTCGGGATCGAAGGACCCGGTCGTCGAGGCGCTGTTCGCGTCCTTCGGCCCTTCGAGGATGCCGACGTCGTAGTAGTGGACACGGACGGAGGCGTGGGGTTCGACGACGTCGCGATAGCGGTCCGAGACGTCGGCCGCAGTGACCGGCCGGGATTCACAGCGTTCCGCGTCACACGAAAGGGCCCGTGTTCCGGTACAAGCCGGACAGCCGGCGGTGCAAGAGGAAGTTGCAGGACCCCGACCTACGGGACGTCGTTTCCATGACGCCACAAAACCGCATCGAAATGACGCGAACATGCCCCCACACGGCTGTGACCAGGCAGATCCGCCACACGATCGACGACACATTCACGCGGCCACCACGACACCGCACCCGGAGGCGAATCGCCGCGTCGACACCCGCCCGCAGTTCCTCACCACTTACCTCACGCGACATTCCCCACACGAAACCCTCCCCACTTTCGAGTCGACGCCCGGAGCTCCTCCGCGTGCCACCACCCGAGCCCCCCGGGGCGGGCAACCCGAGCCACGACGACAAAGGCAGCGCCCTGCCGTGCACCACGGATCAACCACGATTCTGTTGTGAAGACTCAGCCGAAATCTGACGAATGAAGTTAGAAGTACGAACAGGGCTGGCCGGACGCCCACGCCCGCCAATACGCCCGACTCCACAGCGACCCGGCCGCGCCGGTCGACGCAATCATCGAGGGCTTCCCCATCGGGCGGCAGCTGCAGAAATGGCGCCAGGGCAACGGGGAAACGCCACCCGGCACGCGCGGAGCAGCTCGCCGCCATCGACCCCGAGTGGAACCCCCGGCACCGGTCGATCGATTGGCAGCGCCACCTCAACCACCTCCGCGGCCGGCAACAGGCCCACAACCCGCCCACAACCCCCGAGGGCGGCGACGGCGCAGCGGCGGGTGGGGGTGAGCCGAATGTCGGGGTGGGCGCCGATGGGTCGTACCGCGCAGCGGCGAGTGGGCGTGGGGTGCCCGACGCGGCGGCGGTTCGAGAGGGCGGGGTCGGAGGCGCGGCGGCGGGTGGGCGTGGGTCGGGTGGTGAGGTGGGCGTGGTCTGGTCGTCGCGTGGTGTAGCGGCGGGTGATGAGGTGGGGGTCGACGGCGGCGGTGCGGTGGTGGCGGTGCGGGAGGTGGTCGTTCCCGGGTCTGGGACGGTGTATCGCGGGGTGGTGATCGGGCGGTGGGTCGAGCGTCGGGTCGCGGGGTGGGAGCGGCTGAACCCGGCGTAGCGGGAGGTGCTGCTCGCCGTTGGGGTCGCGGCGCCGACCGTCGGGGCGGTGGCGGAGCGGCCTGGGGGGTCGGGTGGTCCGAGGGCGGGGCGCAGCAGGGGTGAGGCGTTCGCGGTCGGATTGGCCGCGGTCGGGGTGTTCTTCGCGCGGGAGGGGCATCTGGAGGTCCCGCGCGGGTGCGTCGAGGCCGTCGACGTGCCCGGGGGTGGCGGGGTCGAGGGGGTGCGGTTGGGGGTGTGGGTCATCAACACCCGGGCTCGGCGCGGGAAGTTGACGGGTGAGCGGGTCGCCGCGTTGGACGCGGTCGGGATGCGGTGGACGTGAGGTCGGGTGTGAGGTTCGGTGTGAGATTCGGGTGGGGGTTCGTGGTGTTCGGCTGTGTTTGGGGCGGGTTTTTGATTCCGATGGGTGGCTCTTCGGCGCTTTGGAGGGGTTGGTTCGGCTGCGCGGGTGCCGGGCGGTGGCGTCTCTGATCGGGGGTGGGCGGCGTGTGGGGGCGGGGCGGGGTCTGGTGCGGCACGGCTTTTATCACGAGCTCGGTGTGTGCGTGGGTTGTTCGTGTGGGGTGCACTCGTTCGGGTGGCGGTGGGGTTCTCTGTCTTTCTGAGGGTTTCTCGCGTACTTGACTACGGGCGTGAATGAGCGATTAGCGGTGGGCGGGGCGGGTGTTCGGGCTTCGGCGGTTGCGGAAGTGGCCGGTGTCGAGGCGGAGTTCGCCGACGCGGTGGGGTGCGTTGCGCAGCGGTCGTGGGTGGAGGCGGCGGGGTCGACGCGGTTCGAGGAGTTGTCGCCGGTGTCGGCGTTCCCGGTGGTGCCGGGACGGCGGTGCGGGCCGGGTTGGTGGTGGTCGGCGACCACCGGCGGTCATGTGGTGCACGGGTCGGCTGCGATGCGCGACCGGTTGATGGTCCTGGATCGTGATCCGCGGGTGGTGGGTTTGGCGGGGCGGCCGGTGCGGTTGTTGTGGCGCGATGCGGTGGACGGGCGGACGCGGTCGTGGGTGCCGCAGGTGTTTGCCCGGTACGCGGACGGCACCGCGTTGTTGGCCGACTGTCCGAGCCGTGCCGGGGCGGGGGGCGAGCGGGCGTTGAGAGCCGCGGCGGTGGTGGCTGCGGCGTGTGATGCGGTCGGCTGGTCGTATCGGCGGCTCGGGCCGCTGGATGCGGTTCTCGCGGCGAACCTTCGGTGGCTGGCCGGCTACCGGCATCCCCGGTATCAGGGGCCGCCCGAGCTTCGGGCCTTGCTGGGTCGGGCGTTTGCCGCGCCGCGGCCGTTGGCCGAGGGGGCGGTGTCGGTGGGTGATCCGCTGCGGGTTCTGCCCGCCCTGTATCACGCGTTGTGGTCGGGGCGGCTGGGGGCGGATCTCGGCCGGCCGCTGCACGAGCGGGTGCTGGTCGGCCCGGGTGGGCGGGGGGACGCGCGGGCCGGTGGGCGGTCCGGGGCCGCCGGACTCGAGAGGGGTTGAGTGCGGTGGGCGAGGTACGGGGCGGGCGGCCGGTGATGGAGGTCGGCGCGTTCGTCGTCTATCGGGGGCGGACCTGGCGAAAAGCCCGGCTCGACCGCAGACCCACCGGCCAGCCGGCCAAAGTCGACCTCCGCGACGTGTTCAATGCGATTCTCTACGTGAACCGC
>NZ_JBIWJT010000089.1:0-4139 GCF_044765325.1 Embleya sp. NPDC127516
CACTCGCCACCGTCCACACCCACACCACCACCGACTGGACGCGCTTCTATCCCACCACCCCACCCACCCACCTCGACCTCCCCACCTACCCCTTCGAGCACAAGCGTTACTGGCTGGAGACGCCCGACAGCGCGGGAGACGCGGCCGCAGCCGGACAGGCGGCGATCGAACACCCGCTGCTCGGCGCGGCGGTGGAACTGGCGGGGACGGATGTCACCGTGCTGACCGGCCGGTTGTCGTTGCAAACGCATGGCTGGCTGGTCGACCACGCGGTCTCCGACACCGTTCTGCTGCCCGGCACGGCCTTCGTCGAGTTGGCGCTTCGCGCGGGTGACGAGGTGGGCGGCGACCACCTCGAGGAACTCACCTTGCAGGCGCCGCTCGTCCTGTCCGCGACCGGCGGCGTGCAACTGCGGGTGGAAGTGGGTGAGCCCGACGACGCCGGACGGGGTTCGGTGAACATCTACTCCCGACCCGACGGCGAGCGCACGGGTGTGCTCTGGACCTGCCACGCCACGGGCGTGCTCGCCCTCGGCGGTCCGGCGGCATCCTCGTGGGATCCCCGGGAGTGGCCGCCGGCCGAGGCGGTGTCGGTGGATATCGACGAGCTGTACCCGGCACTGGCCGCCCTCGGCTATCAGTACGGCCCCGCGTTCCAGGGGTTGCGGGCGGTGTGGAGGCGGGGCGAGGAGGTGTACGCCGAGGTCGTGCTGCCGGAGGAGCGGCACGCCGAAGCGGATGTCTTCGGTATCCACCCCGCGCTGCTGGACGCGGCGCTGCACGCCGGGATCATCCCCCACCCGGAGCCCGGACGGGAACCGGAGCCGCCGAGGCTGCCGTTCGTGTGGTCCGACGTGCGCCTGCACGCGACCGGCGCCAGGCATGTGCGGGTGCGACTGGCTTCGACGGGCCACGACGCCCTCGTGGTGGAGGTCGCCGACACCGAAGGAGTGCCGGTCGCGTCGGTCGGTTCACTGGCGATGCGTCCGGTCGATCCCGGGAAACCGGTCGGGGCGCGGGACGGGCACCACGATGCGTTGTTCCGGATGGCATGGGTGAGCAGGGCGGTGCCGGAGGCCGAGGGGACCCCGGTCGACTCGTGGGTCCTGGTGGGCGACGACGGACTCGGCCTCGACGCCGTTCCGGGCGCCGCACGGGTGCGGCGGTACGCGGACCTGTCCGTGCTCGGCGGCGAGTTCGACGACCCGGCCACCGCCACCTCCCGGCCCGAACTCGTGCTGGCCTGCCACCTGCCCGCCGAGGACGCCGGTTCCGTCGAGGAGGCCGGCTTCGGTGGTCCCGCAGCCGTTCGCACCGCACTGCTCAAGGCGCTGGCGCTGGCGCAATCGTGGCTCGCCGACGAGCGTTTCGCCGACACCCGGCTGGCGGTGGTCACCCGCGGTGCGGTGGCGGCCGGCGACGCGGAGCGGCTCGATCTGGCCTCCGCGCCGGTGTGGGGCCTGCTGCGCACCGCGCAGACGGAGAACCCGGACCGTTTCGTGCTCGTCGACATCGACGAGGACGAGCGTTCCCTCCGAAACCTGCCCGCCGCGCTCGCCTGTGGCGAGCCGCAGTTCGCGCTGCGCGGGGGAGAGGTCCTGGTGCCGAGGCTCGTCCGGGCCGCGGTCGCGGCCGATGGCGCGCCGACACCCCCGCGCGAGCAGTGGGACCCGGAGGGCACGGTCCTGATCACCGGCGGCACCGGCACACTGGGCGAGCTGCTCGCCCGGCACCTGGTGACCGAACACGGGGCAAGGCGGCTGCTGTTGGTCAGCCGCCGAGGGCCCGGGGCCGAGGGCGCCGGGGAATTGGTCGAGCGGCTGGCCGGACTCGGGGCCGCGGCCACGGCTGTGGCATGCGACGTCGCCGACCCCGAGGCGCTGTCCGCCCTGCTGGACGCGATACCGGCCGAACACCCGCTGACCGCGGTCGTGCACGCGGCGGGTGTGCTGGACGACGGCCTGATTTCCGCACTGACACCCGAGCGGCTGGACGCGGTGCTACGGCCCAAGGCGGACGCGGCATGGCACCTGCACCGGCTCACCCGGGACCGGGAGCCGGTGGCGTTCATCCTTTTTTCCTCGGTGATGGCCGCGCTAGGCGGCGCGGGGCAGGGCAACTACGCGGCGGCGAACGCCTACCTCGACGCGCTTGCCGCGCACCGCCGGGCCCAGGGGCTTCCGGCCACGTCGTTGGCCTGGGGCTTCTGGGATCAGCGCAGTGACATGACGGGGAACCTGGACCACGCGGACCTGGCCCGGCTCGCCCGGCTCGGCCTGGCGCCCCTGCGGTCGGAGGAGGGGCTCACCCTGTTCGACGCGGCCGTCGCCCTCGACGAGCCGACGCTCGTCCCCGCGCGGCTGGACATCACACAGCTCGCTCAGGGTGGGAACGAGGCGCTGCCCGCGGTGCTTTCCGCGCTGGTGCGTCCCCGTGCCGCCCGGCGCACCGCCGCGGCGGGTCCGGTGGGCGGCGCCGCGGGCGAGCAACGGTACGCCGGGATGTCCGCGGCCGACGCCGAGCGCGAACTCGTGGAACTGGTGCGCGCCCACGCCGCGACCGTGGTGGGGCACGCGACACCGGAATCGGTCCGGCCGGACGGCAAGTTCAAGGACACCGGCTTCGACTCGCTGTCCGCTGTGGAACTGCGCAACCGCCTGACCGCCGCCCTCGGTCTGCGCCTGTCGGCGACGGCGGTCTTCGACCACCCGACGCCGGTCGCACTGGCCCGACACCTGCGCGACAAACTGCTCGGCGCGGCGCCCGCCGCCGAACCCGCGGTCGCGGTCGTCGCGTCGGTCGAACCGGTGGCCATCGTGGGCATGGGATGCCGGCTTCCCGGGGGCGTCGGATCCCCCGAGGAACTGTGGGAGTTGGTCGCCTCCGGCCGCGAGGGGATCTCGGGGCTCCCGACGGACCGCGGCTGGGACGTCGACGGGCTGTACGACTCCGATCCCGACCGGCCGGGCAAGACCTATGCCCGCGAGGGCGGCTTCCTCCACGGCGCGGCCGAGTTCGACGCGGGCTTCTTCGGTATCGCGCCACGCGAGGCGCTGGCCATGGACCCGCAACAACGGCTGCTCCTGGAAACCGCCTGGGAGGCGTTCGAGCACGCGGGCATCCGCCCGGAGTCGGTGCACGGCAGCCGGACGGGTGTGTACATCGGCGCGTTGGGCCAGGAGTACGGCTCGCCGCTGCACGAGGCCCCGGAGGGGACGGACGGCCTGCTGGCGACCGGTACGACGAACAGCGTGATCTCCGGCCGGCTGGCCTACGTCCTCGGGCTGGAAGGCCCGGCGATCACCACCGACACGGCGTGCTCGTCGTCCCTGGTGGCGCTGCACCAGGCGGCGTACGCGTTGCGCCAAGGGGAGTGCACCCTCGCGGTGGCGGGCGGCGTGACGGTGCTGACCGCACCGGGGCTGTTGACCGAGTTCAGCAGGCAGCGAGGGCTGGCACCCGACGCCCGGATCAAGGCGTTCGCGGCCTCCGCCGACGGCACGGCCTGGGGTGAGGGCGTCGGCGTCGTCATCCTGGAGCGGCTCTCCGACGCACGGCGCAACGGGCACCGCGTCCTCGCCGTCATCCGCGGCTCGGCCGTCAACCAGGACGGTGCGAGCAACGGCCTCACCGCCCCCAACGGACCATCGCAGGAGCGTGTCATCCGGCAGGCGCTGGCCAACTCCGGGGTTCGGGCCGACGAGGTCGATGCGGTCGAGGCGCACGGTACGGGCACCGCGCTGGGCGATCCGATCGAGGCGCAGGCGTTGTTGGCGACCTACGGTCAAGAGCGGCCGGAGGATCGGCCGTTGTGGTTGGGTTCGCTGAAGTCGAACATCGGCCACACGGTGGCCACCGCCGGCGTCGCCGGTGTGATCAAGATGGTGATGGCCCTGCGGCACGGGGTGCTACCCCGCACGTTGAATGTGGACGAGCCGACCCCGCACGTCGACTGGACGGCGGGCGCGGTGGAATTGCTGACCGAGGCGCGGGCGTGGCCGGAGACGGGTCGTCCACGCCGCGCCGGGGTCTCCTCCTTCTCGATCAGTGGGACGAACGCGCATGTGATCGTGGAGCAGGCTCCTGAGGGTGGGGGTGTGGTCGGGCGGGGTGTGTCGGGGCCGGTGGTGGTGGCGGAC
>NZ_JBIWJT010000090.1:0-3819 GCF_044765325.1 Embleya sp. NPDC127516
AAGTGCTCGGTGAGGAAGAACTGCTGGAACACGAAGCCGATCCAGTTGGCCCGCACGCCGGAGAGTTGACGGTCCCTCAGCCGCGCGACGTCGTGTCCGAGCAGGCGCACCACCCCCTCGGTCGGCCGGTCCAGGGTGCCCATCAACTGGAGCATGGTCGACTTCCCGGACCCGGACGGTCCGACCACCGCGAGCAGTTCGCCCGCCTCGACCGTCAGGTTCGCGTCGATCAACGCACGGACGCCACCGGGGTGGGACCGGCCGACGTGCTCGAGTTCGATCACCGGTACCGTGCCGTGACCGCCTGGCGGTTCCGGTTCGGTCGTCGTGTGCGGCGTTGTGCGATGCCTCCTCATGCTCATGCCTTGGGCACCCCGACCTTCAGGCCCTCGATCACGCCGTCGCCGGTCACCTCGACCCGCCCGTCGGCGAACATCCCGAGTTCGACCTCGAGCAGCCGGGTGCCGCCGTCCGGTTCGAGGGCCTCGACGCCGTAGCCGCCCTCGGCGAGCGCGAGGAGCGCGTTGACCGGGACGGTGAGCACGCCCTTGCGCTCCTTGCCGGTGAACCCGACGGTGACCGGCGCGCCGTCCAGGGTGCCCGCGTCCTCGGGCCGGTCGAGCGCGATGTCGACCGGGATGGTGGCCTTGTCCCCGCCCGGCGGGGACCCCGGGGTCTGCTCGCCCTCCTCGGCCACGGTGCCGACCCGGGTGACGGTGCCGGTCGCGGTCCTCCCGCCGGGCAGCGTGACCCGGACCTTGGCGTCCTTGGTCGCCAGGGTCTGCTTGTTGACCGGCAGGTTCACGGTGACCCGGCGGCCGGTGCCGCTCGCCTTGAACAGCGGCCCCTGCGAGGTCGCTCCGAGTGACCCGGTGACCTCGCCGACCCGGACCGAGTCCGGCAGCACGACCGCGTCACCGGGATCGAACCGGCCGGTCTGTTTGCGGCCCATGTCCTTCTGCCACTTCTTCACCGCACCGGCGGTGGCGTCGGTGAACCTCTCGTCCACGGTGAACCCGCCGTAGCCCAACGCCTGGAGGTTCTGCTCCAACTCGCGGACGTCCACACCCTTGTCCACACCGACGGACAACGCCCGCCAGAACGGCGTCTCGCCATAGAACAACGGCACCTTCGTCCCGTCCCGCCCGTACACCCGATCACCGCGCGACAACGTGTCGCCCACGCCCGGGAGCCAGGTGATCGTCCCGGGCCCCGCGTCGTTCCCGGCATCCGGCGGCGAACCACCCCGACCGGAACCTCCGCCCGTACCGGACCCACCGCCCGAACCCGAACCCTGGGGCTGATTGCCGCCACCCGGGTTCTGCGACGGTGGTGGGGTGCCGCCGCCCTGCGGCTTGTTCCCGCCGCTCGGGGGCGGGGTCTCCTTGTCCGGTCCGGGCGCGGCCGCGTTCACCGTGTACGTACCGCCGTACCCAAGCCTGCCGTCCACATTCTGCCGATCCACCAGATCCGCCCGAGTCACCGGCACGGCGTCCAGCTTGGTGCGGTTCGCGGACGCCTCGGCGTCACCGCCTCCATCCGCGAACAGAACGGCCGCCGCACCGCCCGCCGAGGCCAGCACCAGGGCCGCCGCGAGTGCCCGCCGCCGACGGCGCCGCCGACGCTCCCGCGGATACGCCGAACGGTCCGGCTCCGCCGGGGCCGGCGTGGCTCCGTCCTCGTACTCGTAGTGCTGTGGGGTGTCGATCGAAACCACGTCGCCGCCCCTACTTCTTCTTCTCGAACGGCGGAACCTTCTTGTTGCACACTTCCAGCGCCTTGGTGGTCTTCTCGTCACCCGCTTCGAGCGTCACCATGCCCGTGCCGTCGCCCATGTCGACGCCGTTCTCGCGCATGCACTCCGCGTTCTTGGCCTGCCACTCCTTGAACTTGGGGTCGTTGGGGTCGAAGTCGCTCTTCGGCTGGAACTTCTCGCACGCCTTGAGCGCGTTCTCGGTCTTGGACATGTCACCGTCCGCGGGGACGCCCATCGCGCGCATCGCGCCGCCCTCCCCAGGCTCCGGATCCGGCATGTCGATGCCGTTCTCCCGCATACAGCCCGCGAACTTGACCATCTGCTCGCGGTCCGAGGCATCGCCCTTCTTGCCCGAATCCGACTGGCCGCCGGCCTTCTCGGCGCCGCCGCCGCCCGAGGCCACCTTGTTCTTCGCCGAGCCGCCGCCGTCGTCACCGCACCCGGCCGTGGTCAAGGCGAGGCCACTCGCCAGAACCACCCCAACCGCCAACCGCAGCGCCAGAGGTCCTCCCGATCCTGTGCGCCCAAACCTCGTCATCACTGCCGCTCCCGCCTGTTTGTAGGGCCTGTGGTCATGCCCGCCCCGACGTCGTCGTCGACCGATCTCGTCGTCGACTCGATGTCGGCGCCGAAGTCGATGTCGGCACCAACGTCGGTGCCGATGTCGATGTCGAGGGGTGCGACAGCAGGTCTACGCGGCAGCGCGTTACCGGGCCGTCTCCCGAATTGGTTATCCGGAGCTAACACGGGCTCGCGTATAAACGGTGGGGTTGGCCCCATCCCCATCCATGGCGGTGGAGTACGCCACCCCACCCCACCCACCTCAGCCCATCCCCACCCCCACCCCTGGCCGAAGCGGAGCGACGAGACCTTGCGAGTCCTGGTGACCGAGGACGAGGAACTACTGGCCGATCTGATCGCCCGAGGACTGCGCCGGGCGGCGATCGCGGTGGATGTCGCGTACGACGGCGACAGCGCGCTGGAGCGGCTGATGGTCAACGACTACGACGTCCTGGTACTTGACCGCGACCTGCCCGGCACGCACGGCGACGACGTCTGCCAGGCGGTCGTGGCCGGTCGACTGCGCACCCGCATCCTGATGTTGACCGCCGCCGGTACGGTCCCCGAGCGGGTCGCGGGGCTGCGCCTGGGCGCGGACGACTACCTGCCCAAGCCGTTCGAGTTCGCCGAGTTGCTGGCGCGCGTCCAGGCCCTGGGCCGGCGCGCCACCCCGGCCGTCCCGCCGGTGCTGGAGAAGCACGGCATCGTGCTGGACAGCGCCCGCCGCCAGGTCACCCGCAACGGCGAGTACGTCCGCCTCGCGCACAAGGAGTTCGCCGTGCTCGCCACCCTGATGGCCGCCGACGGCGCGGTGGTCAGCGCCGAGGAACTGCTGGAACGCGTCTGGGACGAGAACATCGACCCCTTCTCCAACACCGTGCGGGTGACCATGTCCAAACTGCGCGCCAAACTGGGCGATCCCCAGGTCATCCGGACCGTGCCCGGCTCGGGATACCTGATATGAGCGGCAGGGCAGGGGATCTTCGACTGCTCTCCCAAGCCGTGTTCCGCCGCCCGTCGGCTCGAGCCCGACTCGCGCTCCTATACGGCGGCATGTCGCTCGTCGTCGGCACGGTGCTGCTGGGCATCGTGTACTGGTTCGTCGACCAGCGGTTGTCCCAGCGGCTGCCGACCGCACTGGCCAGGACCGTCGCGGCGGATTCCGCGTCCGTCTACGGCCCGGCCGCGCCCATCACCGGCCAGGCCCAGCCGGCATACCCGGCGCCGGGGATGCCGGCCCAGGTCACCTTGATCCCGCCCGAGACGATCCGTCGGATCACCACCACCGGCCAGAACGTGACGATGAGTCAACTCCTCACCGTGCTCGGCGCCGCACTGCTCCTGCTCGCCGCGGCCTCGATTCTGGTCGGCTGGTGGATGTCCGGCCGGGTGTTGCGCCCGGTCCACGGGATCACCGCGACGGCACGCCGGTTGTCCGAACACAACCTGCACGAGCGGATCGCGATGCCGGGCCCGGACGACGAACTCAAGCAACTCGCCGA
>NZ_JBIWJT010000091.1:0-3772 GCF_044765325.1 Embleya sp. NPDC127516
CGCCCCTGACCGTAGGTCGCCAACAACGCCTGCGCCTCGATCGGATCACCCAACCGCGTACCCGTACCATGCGCCTCGACCACATCGACCTCGTCGGCCCGAACCCCGGAGTTGGCCAGCGCCTGCCGGATGACGCGTTGTTGGGAGGGGCCGTTGGGGGCGGTCAGACCGTTGCTGGCACCGTCCTGGTTCACCGCCGAGCCGCGCACGACCGCCAGCACTCGATGGCCGTTCCGCCTCGCGTCGGAGAGACGTTCGAGCAGAAGCAGCCCCACCCCCTCACTCCAGCCGGTGCCGTCCGCGGCGGCGGCGAAGGACTTGCACCGCCCATCGGGGGACAGGCCACGTTGCATGCTGAACTCGGTGAAGACACCGGGTGTTGCCATCACGGTGACACCACCGGCCAGGGCCAGGGAGCACTCGCCGCTGCGCAGCGCCTGCGCGGCCAGGTGGATGGCCACCAGGGAGGAGGAGCACGCGGTGTCGACAGTCATCGCTGCCCCCTCGAACCCGAAGGTGTAGGCGACCCGACCGGAGGCGACGCTGCCCGAGCTGCCGTTGAGCAGGTAGCCCTCCATTCCTTCGGGGACGGAGCCGAAGCGGCCGGCGTAGTCGCCGTACATGATTCCGGTGAAGACGCCGGTGGGGGTGTCGCGGAGGGTCGTGGGGTCGACGCCGGCGCGTTCGATGGTCTCCCAGGCGACCTCGAGGAGGAGGCGTTGCTGGGGGTCCATGGCGAGGGCCTCGCGCGGACTGATACCGAAGAAGGCGGGGTCGAAGTTGTCGGCGTCGTACAGGAATCCGCCGTGCCGCGTGTAGGACTTGCCCGGCTTTCCCGGCTCGGGGTCGTACAGGGTCTCGACATCCCAGTCACGGGTGGCCGGAAACTCGGCGACGGCGTCCGTCCCGCTCGCGACCAGCGTCCACAGGTCCTCCGCGGAGTGCACGCCGCCCGGGTACCGGCAGCCCATGGCCACGATGGCGATGGGCTCGTCGGTGGCGACGGTGGTAACGCCGGCGGGGGCGGTGGTGGTGTCGGCGCTCGGGGCGAGGGTGGCGAGGAGGTGGCCGGCCAGGCGGCGCGGGCTGGGGTAGTCGAAGACGAGCGTCGCGGGGAGGTGCAGGCCGGTGGCGGTGTTGAGGCGGTTGCGGAACTCGACTGCGGTCAGCGAGTCGAAGCCGAGGTCCCTGAACGCCTGGTCGAGGGTGATGCCGTCGGGCGTGGCGTGGCCCAGAACCTGGGCGACGTGGGTGCGGACGAGGGTGGCCAGAGCGTCCTCGGCATCCTCGGCGGAGAGCCGGCCCAGGCGATCGAGCAGGCCCGTGGTGTCGGTCGCCGTGGCGGCCTTGCGGACGGAGACGCGCACGAGGCCCCGGAGGACCGCGGGAAGAGTGCCGGCCTCCAGATGGGGACGGAGCAGGGCGGGGAGGATCTTGGCGGGAACCGGGCAGGCGACACCCGAAACCCGGGCGGCCTCGAATAGGGCCATCCCCTCCTCCGCCGTGAGGGGCTTGATCCCCAGGCGGGCCAGGCGGGTGAGATGCACGTCGTCCAGGTGGCCGGTCATGCCGCTGCTGTCGGACCACAACCCCCAGGCCAGGGAGGTGGCGGGCAGGCCGTCGGCGCGACGGTACTGGGCCAGCGCGTCGAGAAAGACGTTCGCCGCCGCGTAGTTGCCCTGGCCCGGATTGCCCAGAACTCCCGCCATGGAGGAGAACAGCACGAACTCGGCGAGGTCGGTCCCACGGGTGAGTTCGTGCAGGTGCCAGGCGGCGTCGACCTTGGGGCGGAACACATTGTCGACGCGCTCCGGCGTCAGCGAGGTGATGGTGCCGTCGTCGAGGACTCCGGCGGTGTGTACGACGGCGGTGAGGGGGTGTTCGGTGGGGATGGCCGCCAAGAGCGCGGCGAGGGCGTCGCGGTCGGCGGTGTCGCAGGCGGCGATGGTGACCTTGACGCCCGACTCGGCCAGTTCGGCGGCGAGTTCGGACGCGCCCGGAGCATCGAGGCCGCGTCGGCCGACCAGCAGCAGGTGGCCGGCCCGCCGAGCCTTCGCGTAACGGCGGGCGAACAACGTGCCGAGAGTGCCCGTGCCCCCGGTGATCAGGACCGTGCCGCCCACGGCGGGCTCCGGCACGGCGGCGACATCGGAGGCTGTCTCCCGCACGAGCCGGGGGACGTACGGTTGCCGATCGCCGTCACGCAGAGCCACCTGCGGCTCGCCGCTGCCCAAGGCCGCCCGGAACGCCTCGACGGAGACGGTGTCCTCGTCCTCCAGATCGATCACGGTGAAGCGACCGGGGTTCTCGCTCTGAGCCGTACGGATCAGACCCCAGACGGCGGCGTGTGCGAGGTTGGGCGACTCGATATCGGCGTGGACCACGACGGCTCGCCGGGTGACGAACACCAGCCGGCTGTCGGCGGCCCGCTCCTCGGCCAGCCACGCCTGGATCATGTCCAAGGCGTACCGAACCGCCTCGCGCGCGGCGCCGGGAACATCCTCGACCGAGCCTTCGGACCGGCCCAGTAGACCGGTGGCGACGACCAGGCCCGGGAAGGCAGTGGCCTCGTCCGCCGAGAGCGCCGCCAACCCCGGATGGCTCTCGACGCCGACATCGGCGGGCTGCGACGTGACCGGTCCCGCGCCGACGATGGGCCCCACGAACGCCATTCGTCCGACGTCGAGGGCATCCGCGTCGGGCGCGGAGGTCCAGGCCAGACGGAACAGGTGGTCCTCTCCCCCGGTCGCGACGGCCTTCGCCAGTTGCTCGGCGGTGATCGACCGGATGGCCAGCGATGCCACCTCGGCGACCGGTTGCCCGGTGGGATCGGCGAGTTCGACACGCAACGTTCCCGCGTCGGAGGGGGTGATCCGGACGCGCAGCGCCCGGGCGCCCACCGCGTGAAGCCGGACGTTCGACCAGGCGAACGGAAGAAGCACCCGGTCCGAACCCTGCTCGGGATCGGTGGCGGCGATCGGGTGGAGTGTGGCGTCGAGGAGCGCGGGGTGGATGCCGTAGTGGTCGGCGTCGGTGGTGGCGTCGGTGGGGAGGGCGACCTCGGCATAGAGGGTGTCGCCGTCGCGCCAGGCGGCGGTCAGGCCCTGGAAGACGCCGTCATAGCGGTAGCCGCGGTCGGCGAGGCGGTCGTAGAGGGTGTCGACGGGCAGCGTTGTGGCGCCGGCCGGTGGCCAGGCCACCGGCTCGGCCCATGCGGCCGGGTCCGCCGCGGCGGACGCCTGGAGGGTGAGGACGCCGATGGCGTGGCGGGTCCAGTGCCCGTCGGGTGTGGCGTCGTCGGGTCGGGAGTGGACGGTGAGGGTCCGGCGGCCGTCGTGGTCGGCTGCGCCCACGTGCGCTTGAAGGTGGATCCCGCCGGTGGCCGGGAGGGTGAGAGGCGCTTCGAGGGTGAGGTCTTCCAGGTGGGGGGTGTCGGTGGCCTGGCCGGCGTGGAGCGCGATTTCGATGAACGCGGATCCGGACAGCAGGGGCGTGCCGTGGACGGCATGGTCGGCCGCCCAGGGGTGGCTGCGCAGTGACAGGCGACCGGTGAACAGGTGCCCGTCGCCGTCCGCGAGGGCGACGGCGGCACCGAGCAGGCCGTGGTCCGCGTCGTGCAGCCCGAGGGTGTGGGGGTCGGTGGCGGCGGCGGGCCGGAGCCAGTAGTGCTCCCGTTGGAAGGGGTAGGTGGGGAGGTCGAGGTGGGTGGGTGGGGTGGTGGGATAGAAGCGCGTCCAGTCGGTGGTGGTGTGGGTGTGGACGGTGGCGAGTG
>NZ_JBIWJT010000092.1:0-3727 GCF_044765325.1 Embleya sp. NPDC127516
GCGGTCACCCTGAGCCTGTCCGAACTCCCGGACAACGCGGTGTGCCTCGGCACGGCCACCTTCGCCCTCGAAGGCTTCCTCAACGACCTCACCTCGCGCCCCAGCCCGCTGCCCTGATCCGCACGGCCACATCCGCCGCCGTCACAGCGCCCCGAGTCGGTCCTCCGTGACCTGGAACCGCGCCTCCGACCCCGGGCCGACCGCGGCGTCGATGCGGGCCCGCATGGTGGCGGACATCGGCGGCAGTTCGTCCAGCGGGAACCAACGGGCCTCGGTGTTCTCCCCATCCGCCGGATGCGGCTCACCCGCACGCCATCGGCACAGGAACACCAGGTTGAGATACTGCGTCCGGTCCCCGTTGGTGTAGACGATCGGCTCGGTGACGTCGACCATCGCCAGCCGCTCCGGAACGGCCTCGACGCCCGCCTCCTCGCGGACCTCCCGCACCCCGGCGTCCGCCGGCTGCTCACCGGGATCGATGATCCCGGTGACCGCCGTCCAAGCCCCGTTGTCCGCCCGCCGAACCAACAACACATGCGCTTCCCGCACGACCACCGCGGTCACCCCCGAAAGCCACAGGGGCGCGGTACCGATTTTCTCCCGCAGCGCGAGCACAAACTCCGGTGTCGACATTCGCTCAGTATAGGAAGCTCGGATCGTCGAACTCCCCCCACGCACTCCCGAGATGCGCGCTTGCCCCAACACGGGGAACACGGGGCCGAGTTCGAACCACCGGATAACCGGGCGACGTCGGCCGTGACCGGCTCGGCTCCGGCACGTTCGCTTCACGATTGGGCCACTCCCAGGTCGGGGGTGTCGACCAGCCACGCCTGTGGTCGAGTCGTGGCGTCCAGTTCGAGCAGGACGAGCTCGTTGGTCCCGGTGCGCAGGGTGGGAGCGGGCACGTAGAGGGTGCGCTGAGGCCCGCGGTTCCAGTAGCGGCCCAGGTTGAACCCGTTGATCCAGGCCTGGCCCTTGGTCCAGCCGGAGAGGGAGAGGAAGGTGTCGGCGGGGGTGTCGACGTCGAAGGTTCCGTGGTGGAAGGAGGGCGTGCCCGGCGGTGTGTCGTCGGCGGGACCGAAGGTGAGTGGGCCCAGGTCGTTCAACGCGATGGGGTAGGTGTCCCATTCGTACAGGATGGTGCCGTTGAAGGAGACCGGCCCGAGCAGTCCCTTCGGATCGCCGATGCGTGGCCCGTAGTTGACCCGCCCCATGTTCTCCACCAGCACCTCGAGGGTGGCTCCGGGGTGGGGTACGTGGACCGGGAGGCTCTCTTCGTGGCGTTCGCGTTCCAGGACGCCGACGGGCGAACCGTCGATGTAGACGCGGGCCCGATCGCCGACCCCCTCCGCGAAGTGCAGCACTCCTTCGCCGGCGACGGGCAACGTGGTGCGGTAGAGCGCGAGGCCGGCACGTACGCCCAGCGCGTCCAACGTGGGCGGCTCGGTGGTACGGACCGGGGCGGCCGGCACGCCGGCGTTCGTAAGCAGCGGGGTCCGGCGGTCCAGATCCACGACGGTGGCGGGCAGTTTCGGCCCGGGTGCCGGCACCGGTTCGTCCGGGACCGGAGCATGGCGGGCGATGACCTCGCGGAAGGCGTGGTACTTCGGGCCGGGGTCTCCGGATTCGGACAACGGGGCGTCGTAGTCGTAGGAGGTGACGATCGGGGTGTAGGCGTGATCGTGGTTGGCGCCGTTGGTGAAGCCGAAGTTGGTGCCGCCGTGGAACATGTAGATGTTGACCGACGCGCCCGCGGCGAGCAGTGCGTCCAGGTCGGCGGCGGCATCGGCGGCATCGCGCACATGGTGCGGCTCGCCCCAGTGGTCGAACCAGCCGATCCAGAATTCGGCACACATGAGTGGCCCGCTGCTCCGGTGGGTGCGCAGCCGCTCCAGGTTGCGGGCGACATTGCTGCCGAACGTGCCCGTCGCCAGGACGCCCGGCAGGCTTCCCGCGGCCAGATGGTTTTGGTGGGTCTGGTCGCAGGTGAAGAGCAATTCGCCGACGCCGCGGGTGCGCAGCGCCTGTTCCACGTACTGGAGGTAGGCGGTGTCGTCGCCGTAGGCGCCGTATTCGTTCTCCACCTGTACCGCGATCACGGGACCGCCTGCCGCCGCAAGGTGCGGGAGGAGCGCCGGCAGCAGCAGATCGAGGTAGCGATCGAATACCTTGGTGAAGCGGGGATCGCTGCTGCGCAGTCGGATGCCGGGGTCGTCGGTCAGCCACGCGGGCAGGCCGCCGCCATCCCATTCCGCGCAGATGTACGGGCCGGGACGCAGCAGGACGTGCAGCCCTTCCTCCTTGGCCAGTCGAAGGTAGCGGGGCAGATCGAGCAGGCCGTCCAGATCGATGGCATCCGGGGTCGGCTGGTGCAGGTTCCACGGTATGTAGGTCTCCACCGTGTTGAGCCCCATCAATCGGGCCTTGTGCAGCCGGTCGGCCCACTGGTCGGGGTGGATGCGGAAGTAGTGCATGGCCCCGGAGATGATCCGGAATGGCTCGCCATTGAGCGCGAACCCGTCAACGGTCGTGGTGAGAGCACTCATTCGGGGTCTCCTCGAAGTGGATCGGTGAGTTGTGGTGGTCGGGTGGTGTGGCCGTGGCACGGCTCAGCCAGAGCGTGGCGGCCACGCACAGTGCGGAAATGCCGGACAGGAGCAGCGGGACGGTGCGAACGCCGGACCATTCGATGGCCTTGCCCAGCGCGGGTCCGGCGACGACACCGCCGATCATGGAAGCGGCGATCACCAGCGCTCCGGCCCGACGGGCGCGGGGAGCCGCATCCCGCCCGTGGCAGACGGACTCACCGCCCCCACGGTCACTCGGTCTCGAGCAACGGCCCCGCGTCGCCGTGCTCGGTCGGCAGCGATCCCAGGACGGCCACTCCTCGCGGGGCCAGGGTGGTTCGGTGCGTGCGGCGGTGATCGTCGGCGAGCAGATCGCGCCGTGCGGTGGGGAGTTCGATGTCGTGGGTCGATCCCGTGTGGTTGAGGAGAATCAGGATGTCGTAACCCTCGCCCCGGCGGATGGCCGCCTGGATGCCCGCCGGCAGGTCCGGCAGGACCGGGTCGACGGCCGCGTCGGCGCACGCGCGGGCCAACAGGGTGCGCATCGTGGCGGCGTCCGGGCGGGTCGCGATGTAGCGGGCGGTGCCGGCGCCGTACGCGTGGACCGTGGCGGCCGGACGTCCGTCCCAGTGGGGACCGACGAATTCCAGTTCCGTGCGGGCGCCCTTGAGCGTGACATCCTCACGCCAGAGGTCGGCGGTGCCGGCCTCGGGCTCCGCTGCTCCCGGTGTGCGCAGTGCGAACGTTTGGCCCACGTCGGCGGGCCAGAATTCCTGGACGGATATGCCCAACGCCTCGCGCAGTGGACCGGGGTAGCCGCCGAGATGTACGCGGTCGTGTTCGTCGACGATGCCGCTGAAGAAGGACACCACGATCGAGCCGCCGTCGGCGACGAACCGGGAGAGCTTCGCGCCGTGTTCGGCGGACAGGAGGTAGAGGCTCGGTACGACGACCAGGCCGTAGCCGGACAGGTCGGCCGAGGGGTGCACGACGTCGACGCCGATGCCGAGGTCGAAGAGCGCGGCGTAGTGGTCGAACGCGCGGTCCAGGTGGCGCACTGCGTCCGAGGGGTGCGAGTCGAGTTCGAGGGCCCACCAGCTGTGCCAGTCGGACAACAACGCGACCCGGTTGCGGATCCGGGTGCCGACCAGTTCCGGTAC
>NZ_JBIWJT010000093.1:0-3474 GCF_044765325.1 Embleya sp. NPDC127516
CTCAACGCCGCCGGACAAACGGCCGCGCGGTTCGTGGCGAATCCGTACGGGCCGCCCGGCAGCCGCCTCTACCGCACCGGCGACCTCGCGCGGCGTCGCCCGGACGGCATCATCGACTACCTCGGCCGCACCGACGACCAGATCAAGATCCGCGGCCACCGCATCGAACCCGCCGAGATCCAAAGCGTGTTGGACACCCATCCGCAGGTGGCCCGCAGCGCGATCGTGCCCACTACCGGCCCGGACGGCGCGGTACAGCTCACCGCCTACGTCGTGCCCGAGACGGCCGGACCCGTCGACGCGCACGCCAACGACGAACACATCGCGGAATGGCGGCAGATCTACGCCGACGAGTACACCGCCATCGACACGGCGGTGTTCACCGAGGACTTCGCCGGCTGGGACAGCAGCTACGACGGCGCGCCGATCCCGCTCGCGCACATGCGCGAATGGCGCGCCGAGACCATCCGACGCATCGCCGAACTGCGCCCGTCACGAATCCTGGAGATCGGCGTCGGCACCGGCCTGCTCCTGGGCGAACTGGCGCCCGCGAGCCAGAGCTACTGGGCAACCGACTTCGCCGCCCCGGTCATCGAGAAGCTGCGCGCGGACCTGGCCCGGGACCCCGAACTCGCCGCGAAGGTCGAGCTGCGCACCGCCCCGGCGCACGAACTCGGCGACTTGCCGAAGGCGTTCTTCGACACGGTGGTGATCAACTCGGTCGCCCAGTACTTCCCGAGCCTGGACTACCTCACCGACGTGCTGCGCCGCGCGCTCGACCTGGTCCGGCCCGGCGGAGCGGTCTTCGTCGGCGACGTGCGCAACCTGCGGCTCGCCCGTACCTTCCACACCGCGATTCGACTCGGCCAGGCGACACCGGACACCGACGACGCGAGTGTGCGCGCCGCGATCGAGCGCGCCGTGCTGCTGGAGAAGGAACTCCTGGTCGACCCGGACTACTTCGACGCCCTGACCGATCTGCTGCCCGACCTCGCGGGCGTCGACCTGCGGATCAAACGCGGACACCTGCGCAACGAGCTGTCCCGGCACCGCTACGACGCGGTACTGCGCCGAGTCGGCGGCGACCCGGCCACGACCCTCGCCGACATACCGAGCCTGCCGTGGAACGCCGCCGAGGGAACCGACGCGGTCGCCCGCCGGCTGACCGATGATCGGCCCGACGCGCTGCGCGTGCGAGCCGTACCCAATGCCCGACTCGCGGGCGAAATCGCCGCGGAGCGCGTGCTGGCCAACGGCGGCACGAGCATCGAGGCACGCGACGCGCGCACCGCGGCCGAGCAGGCCGACGACGCGGCGATCGAGCCCGAGACGCTGTACGCGCTGGGCGCGGCCCAGGGCTACACCGTGGCCGCGACCTGGTCGAGCGCCGGATCCGGGTCCTTCGACGCGGTGTTCGTGGCCGGAGAGCGAGCCGCGAATGCCGTATCGGGCACTTACGTGGCCACGGGTTCGGGCCGTGCCGACCTGTCCGGCTACGCCAACCACCCCGCCGCCGCCCGTGAGGCGGGCACGCTGGTACCCCGGCTGCGCGCGTTCCTGCGCGAGCGGCTGCCCGAGTACATGGTGCCCGCCGGATTCGTCCCGCTCGATCGACTCCCGCTCACCGTCAACGGCAAACTCGACCGTCGCGCGCTGCCCGCCCCCGACGCCGGCGTCGGTCGCGCGCCCACGCGGGCACCGGCCGGCGCAGCCGAACTCGCCCTGTGCGCGCTGTTCGCCGAGGTGCTCGGCGTCGCCGACATCGGCGCCGAGGACAACTTCTTCGACCTCGGTGGCCACTCCCTGCTCGCCGCCCGATTGGCCGCCAAGGCCCGCGGCGCGCTCGGCGTCGAGATCGCCATCCGGGACGTGTTCACCGCCCCGACCACCGCCGCACTGGCCGCGCTGCTCGCGGAACGCGCCGGGACGGACGAGGCGGGCGCCCGGTCGTTGCGGCCCGCCGTCACGCGGCAGGAGCGCCCCGACCGGGTGCCGCTGTCGTTCGCCCAGCGGCGGCTGTGGCTGCTCGGCCAATTCGAGACGGCGAGCGCGGCCTACCACGAACCGATCGCGGTCCGATTGCGCGGGATGCTGGACCGAGCGGCGCTCCGCGCCGCCGTACAGGACGTGACGAACCGTCACGAAACGTTGCGCACGTTGTGCGTCGCGGCGCAGGAGCCCGCGGGAAGCGACGCCGCCGAGGTGTTCCAACACATCCTGGCCCCGGAGGACGCGCACGCCGTCGTCGAGTTCGCCGACACCGACACCCTGGGCGCCATCGACACCGAATCCGCGCTGGCCGCGCTGGTCGCCGAGGCCACCCGCCGCCCCTTCGACCTGGCCACCGAACTGCCGCTGCGGACCACGGTCTTCCGGGTCGGCCCTAACGAGCACGTGCTCCTCGCGGTGTTCCACCACATCGCGATCGACGAGTGGTCCATCCGGCCGTTCGCACAGGACCTCGCCGCGGCCTACACCGCGCGCTCGGCGGGGCACGCACCCGCGTGGGAGCCGCTACCGCTGCAATATGCCGACTACACGTTGTGGCAGCGCGACCTGCTCGGCGATCCGGCCGATCCCACCAGCCGCTACGCTCACCAACTCGCCTACTGGCGCAACGCTCTGGCCGCACTGCCCCAGGAACTGGAGATCCCCGCCGACCGGCCGCGCCCCACGGTGGCCGGCTACCGGGGCGGCACCATCGAACGCCTGATCGCCGCCGAACTCGCCCAGCGCGTACGTGCCGTGGCCTCGGCCGCCGGCGCCAGCGCGTTCATGTTCTACCAGGCGGCGGTGGCGGCGCTGCTGCACCGCCTCGGCGCCGGCACCGACATCCCACTGGGTAGTCCGGTGGCCGGGCGCGACGACGAGGCACTCGGCGACCTGATCGGCTTCTTCGTCAACACCGTGGTCATCCGTGCGGACGTGACCGGCAACCCGACCTTCGCCGACCTGCTGGCCCGGGTGCGAGACACCGACCTGGACGCGTTCGCGCACCAGGACCTGCCGTTCGAGCGCCTCGTGGAGGAACTCAACCCGGCGCGTTCGCTCGGCCGCAACCCGCTGTTCCAGGTGATGGTCGGCTATCAGAACCAGGGCGTGGGCGAGGTCCGCTTCGGCGACATCGCACCGGTCGGCGAACGATTCACCCCACCCACCGCCAAGTTCGACCTCGACTTCGTCTTCCGCGAGACCGATCTGGCCGCGGTGCCGGAGGGCGCGGTCGAGCTGGGCATCGAATACGCGGCGGACCTCTTCGACCACACCACCGTCGAGGACTTCGCCGAGCGGCTGCTGAGGCTGCTCGCCGGGATCACCGACGACCCGAACCGCCGCGTGGGCGCGTACGAACTGCTGTCGCCCGCAGAGCGCACGCGGATCGTGGCCGAGTGGAACGCGACTTCGCATCCGGTGCCGGAGGTGACGGTGGCGGATTTGTTGGAGGAGCGTGCGGGGTTGGTTCCGGATGCGGTT
>NZ_JBIWJT010000094.1:0-2337 GCF_044765325.1 Embleya sp. NPDC127516
AACTCCCTCGCCGACTACCTCACCAAAGTCGGAACCACCGGCCAGAAAACAGAGCAGAACTAACCCTCAGGATTTCTGGCGCATCACACTAGTGCTGTGACCGAATAGGTCCGCCGGGTTGGTCCAGGCTGCGACCCACCACCACCGCGCCTGGTCGACGGCCGAGTCACTGCTCAAGGCAGCGAACCAGGAATGTCAGTCCCTCCGGGCTGCTCAACCGCACAACACGACGACCGGTTTTCTCGGACCACGTGGCCAAGTCATGGCCGTGTTCGTGTGCGCGTACGACGACGCTGTCCAAATCCTCGACGTTGACCGCAAGTTCCCACTGCGGAACGGATGCACTGGGTCCACGTGTAGCGATGAAATCGGCGCAGTTCAGAGGGGTCCCCGTCGTCCTGTCGTAGAAGTGCCGGGCCTTCTCAGGCTGGTCGCACGTCAGGACCATGCGGTGCGGGGCGCCCGCCAAGTGGGACGGGAAGTGCCATCCGGTGAAGTTGCGCGGCTGCCACAGCGAGAAGGCGGCACCTACCGGATCGATCAATGTCGCCATGCGCCCCTGATCGCCCGCGTCGAAGGGAGGTACGACAAGACGAGCGCCGTTCACCGTCGCCACTTCGGCGCGACGGTCGACGTTGTCGACTGCCAGGTAGTAGGCGATGTGGGCGGGTGTTCCCGGTGGGTAGACCGGGTTCGCCAGGTCGCTCACGCCACCGATCAGGTGGCCGTCGATGGCTATCTTGGTGGCCTTTCGCCAGTCCTTCTCGTCCACCGCGAAGCGCCAGCCCAGCGTCTTCGAGAAGAAGGTGGCGGTGCTGGCCAAGTCACGGGTTTTGAGGTCCATCCAGCAGAACTCGTTCAATGAACCCAGACGGGTCGTCATCCTGTGCTCCTTGTCGTCTCGATGCTGGGTATCGAGTGCTCAGACGACTCCGCAAGAGATTTTCGGCTGCGCTGCGTAGCAGGGACGGCAGCAAACCGGTCCCTACCGCACCGATTCGAGCCTTCGCGGGCGTGTCCAGTCTTCGCCGGTCTGGATCAGGCTGCGGCCGTCGGAGGGCGTCCGCCCCGGCGAATGCCTTTCTCGCTGCGGATACGGGCGCGTTCCTTGCGCTGGGCCGCCAGGACGTCGGGGTGGCGGGCGTTGGCGTTGCGCCAGCGCAGGTGGCGGTGCAGGGCCCGGGTCTCTGCGGGGTGGCTGCGGTGGTCGGAGTTGGCCAGGGTGAACTGGCGCAGCGGTCCGAAGTGGGCCTCGATCGGGTTGGCCCAGGAGGCGTAGGTCGGGGTGAAGCACAGTTCGACCTTGTTCTTCTTCGCCCGGCGGCGGATGTCGGCGCCGGTGTGGGCGGAGAGGTTGTCCAGGATGATGTAGATCGGGGCGCCGTCGGGTCGGGCGGCGCGGATCGACTTCAGCGCGGCCAGGGTGTTGGCGGTGCCCTTGCGGCGGCGGTTGACGCCCCACAGACGGTCGTCACCGACGGAGTAGCAGCCGTGGAAGTAGGTGACGCCGTGCGTGCGGCGGTAGGTCGCCGGCAGCCGTTCGGGCTTGCTCTGCTTCGCCCAGCAGGAGCCTGCGGTGGGCCGGATCCCGAGGGGGCCGAACTCGTCGAAGGCGAAGACCCGGTCGGGGAAGCGTTCCGGCACCTCTTCGATGCGGTCCAGCTTGGCCTCGCGTTTGGGGTCGGGGGACTCTTTCCATGTCTTGGTGCGCTGGAAGGTGATGCCGCGGCGCCGGAGTAGGCACCGTAAGGCTTCGCGGCCGATACGGATGATGCGGCCGTGTACGCGGCGCAGGTGGGCGGCGAGTTTGCGGATCGACCAGCGGGTGAAGGGCTGGCCGAGCTTGGTGGGACGGGTGGTGGCCGTCTGGATGATGAAGTCTTCGTCGTCAGGGGTGAGCAGGCGGGGACGGCCTCCCGCCCATCGAGGGTCCAGGCAGGCCAGGCCGATCTTGTTGAACCGGTGGATCACGTCCCGCACCGTGTCCTCGTCGGCCTGGACCAGTTGGGCGATCACCGGGACGCGGTTCCCGCCGGCGGAGGCGAGCAGCATCATCGCCCGTCGGTAGCGCACGGAACTGGTACTGCCCCGGCGGACGATCTGCTGCAGCTTCTGCCCTTCCTGGTCGGTCAGTCTGCGCACTCGCACAGGCTCGGCCACCACACCTCCAGCGGTCGGAACGGACGTCACCGCCATCCAACCGCCCCGACCACCAACCCGGCGAACCTTCCCGGTCAGAGCACTAGTGTGATGCGCCAGAAATCCTGAGGGTTAGTAAGTACCCTGTTGTCATGTCGCATTCGGGGCCTTCTGCTGTGGCGATCACGTTGTCCGAGG
>NZ_JBIWJT010000095.1:0-2231 GCF_044765325.1 Embleya sp. NPDC127516
TCGGCGAGTTGCTTGAGTTCGTCGTCCGGGCCCGGCATCGCGATCCGCTCGTGCAGGTTGTGTTCGGACAACCGGCGTGCCGTCGCGGTGATCCCATGGACCGGGCGCAACACCCGGCCGGACATCCACCAGCCGACCAGGATCGAGGCCGCGGCCAGGAGCAGCAGTGCCGCGATGAGCACGGTCAGCAGTTGACTCATCGTCACGTCCTGGCCTGTGTCGATGGCCCGACGGATGGACTCGGCGGGGATCACGGTGAATTGGCTCGCAGCGCCCGGCAGCGGCACGGCGGGTTGGGACCGGCCGGTGACGTTCTCGGTCTGGTCGTACGTGCCCGACGAATCCACCGCGAACGTCCTGGCCATCGCCATCGGTAGTTGTCGGGACAGCCGCTGGTCGACGAACCAGTACACGATGCCCAGCAACACCGTGCCGACAACGAGCGACATGCCGCCGTACATCAGCGCGAGTCGGGCCCGCGCCGACGGCCGGCGAAACAGTGCCCGGGATAGCAGCCGTACGCCTGTCACCGGGCCGCTCGTCCGGAATCCTCTCGGGCCCCTTCCAACGCATACACGCAGTCTGCTCATATCAGGCATCCCGATCCGGGCAAGGTTCGGATGACTTGGGGGTCCTGCGCGCTGTCGCCGTCGTACGCGACCTCCACGGCGATCGCCGCCCGGGGCAATCCTCGGTCGGTCGGATCGGCCGGTAGTTCCTCGTCCTCGGTCACCAGGACTCGCACAGTCTCGTCGCTCCGCTTCGGCCGGGGGGAAAGGTGGGGAGTCGGGCCGGAAAGGCGTGGGGGCAAAGAGCGATTGGCCCGGATTGGCAGACTTCCAACCCAACCCCACCGGTTATACGCGACTTGGCGTTAACTCCGGATAACCGGTTCGAGTAACGGCCTGGAAACCCCCCGAGGCGTAGACCTGTTGCCGCATCCTTCGTCGTCACGGCGGTGACAACGAGGGGTGGCCACACGACCGACGGTAGGACTACAGGTGGGAGCGGCAGTGATGACGAGGTTTGGGCGCACAGGATCGGGAGGAACCCTGGCGCTGCGGTTGGCGGTCGGGGTGGTTCTGGCGAGTGGCCTCGCCTTGACCACGGCCGGGTGCGGTGACGACGGCGGCGGCTCGGCGAAGAACAAGGTGGCCTCGGGCGGCGGCAGCGGCGCGAAGGCCGAGAGCAGTGGCGGCGGTTCCGGCTCGGGCAAGGGTGACGATGCCCAACGCCGCGACCAGATGGTGAAGTTCGCGAGCTGCATGCGTGAGCACGGCGTCGACATGCCGGACCCGGAGCCCGGCGAGGGTGGCGCGATGCGGATCGGGGCGATGCCCGCGGACGAGGGGTCGTCCAAGACCGAGGACGCGATGAAGGCGTGCGAGAAGTTCCAGCCGAAGAGCGACTTCGACCCCAACGACCCCAAGTTCAAGGAATGGCAGGCCAAGCACACCAGCTGCCTGCGCGAGAACGGCGTGAACGTGGGCGACCCCGGCGCGGGCGGCGCGATGATCACCCTCGACGCGAGCGACGACAAGGTGATGAAGGCGATGGAGTTGTGCAACAAGAAGGTTCCCCCGCTGACGAACAAGAAGTAGGGGCGGCCTCGTGGTTTCGATCGACACCCCACAGCACGAGTACGACACGGGACCCGCGCCGGCCCCTGCCGACCCGGACGGCACGCCGCACCCACGCGGGCGTCGGCGTCGCCGTCGGCGGCGGGCACTCGCGGCGGCCCTGGTGCTGGCCTCGGCGGGCGGTGCGGCGGCCGTTCTGCTCTCCGACGGCGGCGACGGCTCCGACGCCTCGGCGAACCGCACGAAGCTGGATGCGGTGCCGGTGACTCGGGCGGATCTGGTGGATCGGCAGAATGTGGACGGCAGGCTCGGATACGCGGGCACGTACTCCGTGAACGCGGCCGCGCCCGGACCGGACAAGGAGACGCCGCCTCCGAGTGGTGGGAACAAGCCGCAGGGCGGCGGCACCCCACCACCGTCGCAGAACCCGGGTGGCGGCAATCAGCCCCAGGGTTCGGGTTCGGGTGGTGGGTCCGGTACGGGCGGAGGTTCCGGTCGGGGTGGTTCGCCGCCGGATGCCGGGAACGACGCGGGGCCCGGGACGATCACCTGGCTTCCGGGCGTGGGCGACACGTTGTCGCGCGGTGATCGGGTGTACGGGCGGGACGGGACGAAGGTGCCGTTGTTCTATGGCGAGACGCCGTTCTGGCG
>NZ_JBIWJT010000096.1:0-2128 GCF_044765325.1 Embleya sp. NPDC127516
GCCTCAAGCCGTACATCGACCTGCTCCCGAAGGCGAAGTTCTACCCGCTCAACGACGTCGCGTGGGACGTGCTCTCGCCCAAGATCAAGGAGCAGTTGGGCAGCGCGGTCTCCGGCAAGTCGCCCAAGGACGTGCTGGACCAGCTCCAGAAGGAAGCCGAAGCGGCGGTCGCGCAGCAGAAGAGCTGACGCACCACAGATACGTCCGAGCACCGAAGGAGGAGGACGGCCCCGTGGCCGAAACCGCCGTACGCAGAGCGCCTTCCGTCGTCACCAGAGTCAAGAAGGCGCTGGCCCCGCTGCCGTGGATCGGCCCGGCCGTCCTCCTGATCGGTGTCGTGGTCCTGTGGCCCGTGGTCGTGATGGTCTGGAGTTCCTTCCAGCGCATCCGTCGCACCGGCATCGTGGTGGGATCCAACGGCACCGACAACTACACCAAGCTGTTCGACGAGCCGGACTTCGTGGCCGTGCTGTGGAACACCGTGGTCTGGGTGCTGGTGGTCGTGGCCGTCACGCTCGTGTTGTCGCTGTTCCTGGCGCAACTGTTCAACCAGCACTTCCCCGGCCGGCGGTTCGCCCGCTGGGCGATGATCGTGCCGTGGGCGGCCTCGGTCTTCATGACCGCCGTCGTCTTCAAATGGATGCTGCACGAGAGCCACGGCGCGATCAACACGCTCATGGTCGACCTGCACCTGATGGACGCCGGCAAGGACTGGCTCGGCAGGCCGTCCACCGCGATGCCGTGGATGATGGCGGTCGCCGTCTTCGTGTCCCTGCCGTTCACCACCTACACCCTGCTCGCGGGCCTGCAGACCGTGCCCGGCGAGGTGTACGAGGCGGCCAAGATCGACGGCGCGTCCACCTGGCGCACCTACCTGTCGATCACCCTCCCGCTGCTCAGGCCCGCGATCCTGGTCGCGGTGGTGATCAACCTGATCAACGTCTTCAACTCGTTCCCGATCATCTGGGCGATGACCAACGGCGGACCGGGCTACGAGACCGCGACGACCACGGTGTTCATGTACCAGCTCAAGGCGTCCGACATCGGCGAGAGCGCCGCGATGTCCGTGGCCAACTTCGCGATGATCATCGTCCTGGTCGCGTTCTTCCTCGTCGTCAGCCGCGGGAACAAGGAGACCGACCGATGAGCACGAGCACCGCCGCCGGCCGCAAGCCCGACACCCGCGCCACCGGAAGGCAATCCCCGGGCGCCTCCGCCGGCGGGAAGGGGCCCGGAAGAAGGAAGTCCGTGCTCGGGGGCTCGAAGTACAGCCACAAACAGTTGTGGTTCGGCGCGCTCGCGTGGGTGATCGCGATCGTCTTCGTCGCCCCCTACATCGAGATGGGCATCACCGCGCTGCGGCCCAAGGACGAACTGACCGGCGACGGCTACCTGCCCTCGAGGTTCGAATGGGCCAACTTCGTCGACGTGTGGGACAAGTCCACCCTCGGCGACAACCTCAAGGTCTCGCTCCTGGTCGCCGGCATGTCCACCCTCCTGGTGCTGGTGGTCTCCCTGCCCGCGGCGTACTACACCGCGCGCAAACGCTTCCGCGGCCGGGGCGTGTTCCTGATGCTCGTGCTCGTCACCCAGATGTTCCAGCCCACCTCACTGCTGGTGGGCCTGTACCGCGAGTTCTACATCCTGGACCTGCTCGACTCGTACTGGGCGCTCGTCCTGGTCAACGGCGCGTTCAACCTGGCCTTCTCGGTGTGGATCCTGACCGCCTACTTCAGCGCGATCCCGGTCGAGCTGGAGGAGGCCGCGATGATCGACGGTGCCTCCCGTCTCGGGGCACTGCGCAGGGTCACCCTCCCCCTGGCCATGCCCGGCATCGTCACGGCGGTCATCTTCACCTTCATCGCCGCGTGGAACGAATTCACCGTGGCACTCGTGCTGGTGACCACACCGGACAAACAACCCCTCACCGTCGGCATCAACAGCTTCCTCGGCGCCTACCGCGTCGAATGGCAATACCTGTTCGCGGGATCGGTGGTGGCCATCGTGCCGGTCGTGATCCTGTTCGCCTACATCGAGAAGCACGTCGTATCGGGCCTGACCGCCGGATCGGTCAAGTAACCCGGACGACCCACGGCCCGGGACGACCCCGGGAAACACGAAGCCCACA
>NZ_JBIWJT010000097.1:0-2090 GCF_044765325.1 Embleya sp. NPDC127516
CCGAGCCTCGAACAACCCCACAACCGAAACCGAATCCCGATCCACAGCGGTGTCGTTCCACCCCACCAACACCCGAGACCGCTCATCGTCGGTGAACGCATCAACTGCGGCGAGCCGGATGCCCGGGTCGTCGGTCACCGTGCGCAGCACACGCACCAGTCGGTCGGAGACCGCCGCAACCGATGCCGAGTCGAACAGATCGGCGGCGCCGGTCAGGCCCCCCGTCAGACCGGCCGGGCGACCGCCCCGGTCCACCTCCTCCGCGAGGGTCAGTTCCAGGTCACACTTCGACGCCGGGCGCATCCCCGCGACGCTCTCGACCTCCACTCCCGCGAATGCGAGCCCGGCCCGCTCCGTGTTCTGGAGCGTCAACATCACCTGGAACAGCGGGTGTCGCGCCAACGACCGCGCCGGCGCCAACGCCTCCACCAACCGCTCGAACGGCACATCCTGATTCCCGAACGCGGCAAATCCGGTGTCCCGAACCCGGCCCAGCACCTCCCGGAACGTCGGATCTCCGGTGAGATCGGTGCGAATTACCAGACTATTGACGAAGCAACCGACCAGGTCGTCCAGCCCTTCGTCCGTCCTCCCCGCCACGGCCGACCCGATCGGGATGTCCGTCCCGGCACCCAACCGCGACAACAACACCGCCAACGCCGCCTGAAGCACCATGAACACCGTGGCGCCTTCGGACCGCGCCAACTCGACCAACCGAAAATGCAGTTCAGCCGAGATTTCCAGCGGCGCGTTGTGGCCGATATGACTCGCCACCGCCGGGCGGGGCCGGTCCACCGGGAGTTCGAGCTCCTCCGGGGCACCCGCCAGTGCATCCCGCCAATACGTCACCTGGCGTGACAGCACGCTGTCCGCATCATCCGCCTCGCCGAGCAACTCCCGCTGCCACAACGCGTAGTCGGCATACTGCACCGGCAACGGAGCCCACTCCGGCGCTCGTCGGCCACACCGCGCTGCGTAGGCGACCGAGATGTCCCGGCCCATGGGCCCCCACGACCACCCGTCACCCGCGATGTGGTGCACCACCAGAACCAGGACGTGCTCCTCGGGCCCGACCGGGAACAGGGAGGCCCGCAGCGGCGGCTCGCAGGCCAGGTCGAAGGCGTATTCACCTGCCCGACGCACCGCGTCGGGCAGATCCGCCGCGTCGACCGGGCCCATCACCTGTAGTTCCCAGCACAGTTCCTCCGGCTCCAGGATGCGCTGGAACGGCTCGCCGTCCGCGACGTCGTAGACGGTGCGGAGCACTTCGTGGCGCACCACGACGTCCCGCAGCGCCGCCGACAGCGCGTCACGATGCAGCCGTCCGGTCAACCGCAGCACCGCAGGAATGTTGTGTGCCGGATTGGGCCCTTCGAGTCGGCTCAGGAACCACAACCGTCGCTGCGCGAATGACAACGGAATCATCGGGGCTCCTCTGGTCTACGCATGGGCCGCAGTACCGGCCGCCGACCTGACGTCTGATTGCCGATCCGACCCGCGAGCCCGGCGACCGTGGGTGCCTGGAAGAGCGCGCGGATCTCGAGGTCGACACCGAGCGTGCTGCGAATCCGGGAAACAAGCCGAGTGGCGAGCAACGAATGGCCGCCGAGCTCGAAGAAGTTGTCGTCGATCCCGACGGCATCGCGCCCGAGCACCTGGGCGAAGGCCGCACACAGGGTCTCTTCCTGCGCCGTACGCGGTGCCCTGTACGCGGTCACGGCGAAGTCCGCCGCCGGGAGTGCCTTGCGGTCGAGCTTGCCGTTGCTCGTGAGCGGGAGGGCGTCGAGCACGACGACGACGGCGGGCACCATGTACTCCGGCAGCCGCGACGCCGCGAACCGCCGCACGTCGTCGGGCAGGGCGTCATCGGACACCTCGCCGTCCCGGGCCGGGACCACATAGGCGACCAGGTGCGTACCGGTGGCCTCGTCCACGCGCGCGACGACCACCGCTTGGGCCAGATCCGGATGAGCGAGCAGCGTCGTCTGCACCTCTGCGGGTTCGATCCGGAAGCCCCGGATCTTGACCTGATCGTCCACCCGGCCGGCGAACAGCACCTGACCGTCGTGGGTCCACCGGGCCCGGTCACC
>NZ_JBIWJT010000098.1:0-2079 GCF_044765325.1 Embleya sp. NPDC127516
CAACCCCCACACCGCCGACCACGCCAGATCCGACACCACCGAACCCGGCCCGACACCCACCGCACCCCGCGTCACCACCACCAACCGCGAGGCGGTCAGGCGCGGATCAGCCAACCATGTGCGCAGATCGAGCAATACCCGTGCCGTGGCGGCGTGCACGGCCTCGACGTCCGGGGAGGACCCGGACGGGCCGCCGACACACGGCATGAGGACCGTCGCCGGAACAGGCGTGCCCGCATCGAGTGCCGCCGTCAGGTCGGCGAGGTCCGGGTATCCGGTCGTCGCCAGGCTCGCGGACAACAGTCCGAACGGATCCGGGCCGAGCACGGCGGTGTCCGCGAGCACGGCGGTGGGCTCCGTGCAGGTCACAGGTACCCACTCGACGGCGTACAACGGATCCTTGACGCCGACGGACTCGCGCAGTTGCTCCGCCTCGACCGGCCGCAGGGTCAACGCGGCAACCCGGGCGAAGGGTTGCCCGCCGGTGTCCGCGAAGTCCAGTGCGACGGTGTCCGCGTCGAGCCGGGATATCCGTACCCGGGCGGCAACGGCACCGGTCGCGGACAGGGCAACCCCGGACCACGAGAACGGCAGTCGCAACCGTCCGTCGTCCGCGCCCGGCTGCCCCGCCGTCACGATGGCGTGCAGCGCGGCGTCGAGCAGCGCCGGGTGAAGCCCGAAGCGGGCGGCATCGTCCCGGTGTTCGGCCGGCAGCGCCACATCGGCGTAGACGTCTTCGCCGAGCTGCCAGGCCGAGGTGAGCCCCTGGAACGCCGGTCCGTACTCGTATCCGCGTGCCGCCAGGTCCGGGTAGAAACCGTCCAGGTCCACCGGCCGGGCGCCGGCCGGGGGCCAGGCGCCGTCGGCACCGACGACCTCGGGTGCGGCAAACGGCTGATCGGAGAGTCGGCCGACCGCGTGGCAGGTCCACTCGGCGCCCAGGTCCTCGTCGCCGGTCCGCGAGTGGACCGAGACGGCCCGACCGCCCGCCTCGTCCGGGGCGGACACGACGACTTGGACCGCCACGGTCCCGTGCTCGGGGACGGCCAGCGGCGCCTGAAGCGTCAGTTCGTCCACCCGGCCGCACCCGGCGGTGTCCCCGGCCCGTACCGCCAGTTCCACAAAGGCCGCCCCCGGTAGCAGCACCGTCCCGGCCACCGCGTGGTCCGCCAGCCACGGCTGCGCGGACAGCGACAGCCGCCCGGTCAGCAGCACGCCGCCGTCCACGCCGGACACGCAGGCGCCGACCAACGGGTGCTCCGCGTCCAGCAACCCCACCGCGCCGAGATCCCCGCGCACCCCGGGAGGGGCTTGCAGCCAGTAGCGGCGGCGCTGGAAGGCGTAGGTCGGCAGATCGACGTCCGCGGTACTGCGGTCGCGATCGCGGTCGCCCAGCAGCGGCGACCAGTCCACGGCGAGACCGTTCACGTGCGCTTCGGCGAGTGCTGTGGTGAAGCGGTTCAGGCCACCCTCGTCCCGGCGCAGCGTGCCCAGGACCACGGCCTGGGCACCGGCGGATTCGATCGTGCTCTCCACCGGGGTGGTGAGCACCGGATGCGCACTGGCCTCGATGAAGGTGTCGAAGCCCTGGCTCAGGAGGAGGCGGATCGTCTCCTCGAAGCGGACCGTCCGGCGAAGGTTGGTGTACCAGTAGGTGGCGTCCAGCGCGGTGGTCTGCAGCCGCTCCGCGGTCACCGACGAAAAGAACGGGACGGTCGGCGCCATCGGTTCGATGTCGGCCAGTTCCGTCAAGAGCCGTTCGCGGATCGATTCGACCTGCACCGAGTGCGACGCGTAGTCCACCGGCACCCGACGCGCCCACACACCCCGCGCATCGCACTCGGCGAGCAACTCCGCCAGCGCGTTGGTCTCACCGGCCACCGTCACCGACGCCGGGCCGTTCACCGCCGCCACCGACACCCGACCCTCGTAGCGCGCGATCAACTCCTCCACGCCGACAAGCGACAACGACACCGACGCCATCCCGCCGGAACCCGCCAACTCCAGGATCGCCCGGCTCCGCAACGCCACGACCTTCGCCGCATCCGCCAAGGACAACGCCCCCGCGACACACGCGGC
>NZ_JBIWJT010000099.1:0-1803 GCF_044765325.1 Embleya sp. NPDC127516
CTCGGACAACGTGATCGCCACAGCAGAAGGCCCCGAATGCGACATGACAACAGGGTACTTACTAACCCTCAGGATTTCTGGCGCATCACACTAGCCGAGGCGGGCCAGCAGGTGGGCGTCGAGAAAACCCCGCTCGGAGGCCGGGTCGTGGAGCAGCCGGGCGAACGTGACGAGCCCGGCATCGGCCAGCTGTTCAGCGAACCGGTCCGCCGGCCAGCTGTACGCAGGCGTCACCTTGTGGTCGAAGGGAACCAGCTCGGGACCCTCGGTGGCGAAGAACGAGACCAGGAGCAAGCCCCCTGAGGCCAGGACACGCACCTGCTCGGCGAGCAGCGCGGGTAGTTCCTCCGGAGGGGTGTGGATCATCGAGTAGTGGGCGAGCACGCCGCCGAGCACGCCGTCCTCAACCGGCAGGGCCTCCATCCGCGCTTCGTCGAACCGCAGCGTCGGGTAGGCCCGCCGGGCGTGGTCGACCATGCCCGGGGAGAGATCGAGCCCGAAGGCGTCCAGCCCCAGTTCATGCAGCATCGCCGTCAGATGTCCGGGCCCGCACCCGACATCGGCCACCCGCGGGTTCCCCGTCTCGTGTACCAGCTCGGCGAAGGTGCCGATCATGTTCCGCGAGAACGGGTGCGTCTCCAACCGATTTGCGAACATCGACGCGTAGAGTTCGACGACCCCGTCGTAGGCCGCCCTGGTCTCGTCCTGGTGCTCCACAACGAGAGAACCTAACACCCACGCATGTTCGAGCCGTTCGCCGGTCGGCGCCACATCCGCCCGATCGTCGGCGGGTTCCACGGCAGCCATCGATGGCTCAGTGCCGTGTGTCCTGCGGGGCGAGCAGGCTGGTCAGTCTGGCGATCGCCTCAGGTGACGGTTTGACGTAGCGGCTGAGGTTGTCGGGCTTGCGGTGCCGTCAGGTCGTCCACCGATCCGGTGAGCACCACCTCGTCGAAATTCGGATCGGACACAACGATCACGGGCGTCGTTCCTTCGGGCTCAGGCCGGGTGCGTCGGATCTCCACCCTAGGCATTTGGGCGAGGCGACGCGCTCGCGCCCGGCGTCGCGTACAGCCTCCGTCTCGTCGACGAGACGCGATACGTCGTCGGTGCCGACCGCAAGAACCTCGCCGACACCTACTGTCGGGCGACACGGGCGTGTCAGTCGATGGCGACACGGAATGTGTCAGTGGCGGTCGGGGCTTGGGTGACGCCAATCGACATGCATGGCCTCGGGTCACGCCGTCTCGCGGGCGAGCCTCACCTGGCGGGGGCCGAGCTTGGGTTTTTGCCCGCCGGTGGCCTCGACATACGCGACCGACCCACCTGAGGTTTTCTTAGCGAAATGATCTTCGCGAAGAGGGTTGAACTGCCCATTTGGGGACGGACTGTGGCAGATGTGTCCGGCTGAGAAAAGACGTGAAGCCCCTGAAATGATCTTCGCTGAGAAAGCTTCACTGATCAGCGTCCGACCGCCGTCGGGTTGGTCGGCAGCGGCGAGGGCGAGGATCACGAAGGCGAGCATGGCCAGGGTGGTGTGCCGGTTCCAGGACGGGTGATTGCGGACTTGGAAGTCGTTTCATTTGGTGTGTTCGCTATTCTGGCGTGTGTGACGACGCTTGTGGAGCGGCTGGTGCCGGACGAGTTGTGGGAGTTGTTCGAGCGCGTGGTGCCGTCGAAGCCGACCCGGCCGCAGGGCGGTGGCCGGCGGCGGTACGGGGATCGTGAGGTGTTGGCCGGGATCGTGTTCGTGGCGACGTCCGGTTGCACGTGGCGGCAACTGCCGCCGGTGTTCGGCGCCTC
>NZ_JBIWJT010000100.1:0-1663 GCF_044765325.1 Embleya sp. NPDC127516
GCAGACCACCGCGCTGGACGCCACCTACTGGTACACCAACCTTCGCCGGACGGTCCGCTTCGAGGAGACGATCCGCCTCCTCCTGAGCCAGGGCTCCGACACCTTCATCGAGGTCAGCGCGCACCCCGTCCTGACCGGCTCGATCGTGGACACCATCGAGTCCGCCGAGTCCCGAGCGGTGTCCCTGGGCACGCTGCGCCGAGGTGAGGGTGGTCCGGACCGCTTCACCTCGGCGCTCGCCGAGGCGTTCGCCGTGGGCCTGTCGGTCGACTGGCGACCGTTGCCGAACGTCCGCGGCGCCGGGCCGGTGGACCTGCCGACGTACGCCTTCCAGCGCCGGCGGTACTGGCCGGCGACCGCCGGTTCGACCGCGGGCGACCTCGGCTCGGTCGGTCTGACAACGGCCGATCACCCGCTGCTCGGCGCCGCGTTGCGGCTGGCGGACTCCGACGGCCTGGTCCTCACCGGATCGCTCTCGTCGGCCGCGCACCCGTGGCTGAGCGGCCACCGGGTTGCCGGCTCGGTACTGCTCCCCGGCGCTGCCATGGCCGAACTGGCGATCCGCGCCGCGGACGAGGTGGGCTGCGACCGGCTGGAAGAACTCCTCTTGGAAGCCCCGCTGCGCGTGCCGGACCAGGGCGCGGTACGCATCCAAATCCGCGTGGACGAGTCGGCGGACGTCGGGACGTACGACCTGAGCATCCACTCCCGAGCGGCCGACGCGGATGCCACCGAGCCCTGGATACGAAACGCCACCGCCGTACTGGCAACCGGCGCAGGCCGGGCGGCCGGGCAGTTCGCGGTCTGGCCGCCCGCCGGCGCACAGCCGATCGACCTCGACGGTTTCTACGACGGCCTCGCCGAGGCCGGCCACGGCTACGAGGGCCTCTTCCGGGGCCTGTCGAAGGCCTGGCGCGTCGGCGAGGACACCTACGCCGAGGTCGCGCTGCCCGCGAACGAGGAGAGTCCGTCCCGATTCGGCATCCATCCGGCCCTGCTGGACGCCGCATTGCACGGCATCGCCCTCGGTGACGGCGCGGCCGGACGCCTGCGGCTGCCGAGCCGTTGGGCAGGCGTGTCCCTGACCGCGACCGGCGCGACCGCTCTGCGGGTACGGCTGACACATCTCGGCCCGGACGAGGTCGCGGTCGAACTGGCCGACCAGGCGGGGCGGTCGGTACTGACCGTCGATTCGCTGGTGGTCCGGCCGGTCTCGATCGAGGAGTTCCAGGACACGCGGGGCGACCGTGACCGGAGCATGTTCCACGTCGACTGGGTGCCTTCCCCGGCTGTCCCGGGGGGCGAGTCGCTGCCGGAGGAATGGGCCGTACTCGCCGCGATCGGCGCGGAATCGGCCGCAGGGCCGCCGGTCGTACACCAGGATCTCGCGGCGCTCGGCGCGGCCATCGACGCGGGGAGCCGGGTACCGGATGTCGTCCTGCTGCCGTGCGGGGCCGGGTCGTCGCAGGACGACACCGACCACGACGGGCGATTGGCCGAGCGGGTGCATGCCGCAGCTTCCGGAGTGCTGTCGGTGGTGCGGGAGTGGTTGGGCGACGAGCGGTTCGCCGCCTCGCGGTTGGTGGTGGTGACGCGGGGTGCGGTGGGTGTCGGGCCGGGTTCGGTGGTGTCGGATCTGGCGTGGTCGGCGGTGTGGGGGTTG
>NZ_JBIWJT010000101.1:0-1564 GCF_044765325.1 Embleya sp. NPDC127516
GAACTTCTGCGGATATCTGGGTGGCACGTTCTCTCTCATTTCCGAATCTCGACAACCCTACGCGGGTCACTGTCCGGAAGAAATAGAGCACCTCACGGTGCGGGTCGCATGGGTGGCACGGAGGGCACGGAGGCGGTCGAGCCGTCCGTGCCCGCCGATCGGTGGACGACTGTGCGACCTTGCCTGGGGACGTGGTCGATTCATGTTTCCAGGAGATGAGGCCGATCTCACCCGCGTCCAATACCGGTCGGGCATGCATTCATGACGCACCGACATGGGTGCGCCGGCACCGCACCGCTTGGGCATCGGTACATGAGCGCTGGGTCGGCGTGCGACCGCGATCATCCGGCCTTGCGGGCGGAACGCCGCCCTCTCCCGGCCAGTCCAGGCACGGAAGTCGACCGCGGGACGTGCGGCCCCGGGCCGGGGTGAACCCATTCTCGGTGCCCGCGAAGGGCGTTGCTTCCTCGGGGTGCCGATTCCACGCTGCGATTCCGCTTCGTCCACGCCCAAGGAGGCGCCAGGTCATGTTCGACTCCGGATCCGGGTCCCGGTCGAGGGCCCGGGGCAAGCCCCGATCGGCCACATTCGTCGCGTTGTCCGTCGCGGTCGCGCTCGGCGCGATCACCGCCGTGACCGCCCCCGCCTCGGCCGGCGCTCCCGACCGCCCGAAGGCGCAGGCCGCCGCCGCCATCCCGCGCTACGACCACGTGGTGGTGGTCGTGCACGAGAACGCCAACTACGAGGAGATCATCGGCAATTCGCAGGCCCCGTACATCAACCAGCTCGCCGCCGGCGGCGCTTCGTTCACCGATTTCCACGGCGAGACGCATCCCAGCCAGCCCAACTACATGGCGATGTTCTCCGGTTCCACGCAGGGCGTCACCGGCGACGAGTGTCCGCCGCCCGGCTCGCCGTACACCGCGGACAACCTCGCCAGGCAACTGATCGACGTGGGCGCCACGTGGGGCAGCTACAACGAGGACTGGTCGGCGGCCAACCCGGGCGCCTGCACGAGTGGTTCGTACGCGCGCAAGCACAATCCGTGGTTGTCGTTCGCGAACGTGCCCGCCGCCACCACGTATCCGGCCAGCGCCTTCCCCACCGACTACAACACCCTGCCCACGATCTCCTACGTCGTGCCGAACCAGTGCAACGACATGCACGATCGCCTGTTCAACCCGGCCTGCGGGATCTCCACGGGTGACACCTGGACCCGGAACAAGCTCAGCGGCTACGCGGAGTGGGCCAAGACCCACAACAGCCTGCTCGTGGTCACCTGGGACGAGGACAACTTCCGCAGCGAGAACCGGATCGCGACCGTCCTGTACGGGGCGCACGTCAAGCCCGGCCAGTACGCGGGCCGCAAGGACCACTACAGCCTGCTGCGCACGTTCGAGGACATGTACGGCACCCGGCGCTCGGGCCAGGCCGCGACCGCGACACCGATCACCGAGGTCTGGCAGGACGGTGGTCCGTCGCCGGTGTCGGTGGTGAGTCCCGGTGCGCAGTCGGGTGTGGTGGGTCGGGCGGTGTCGTTGGCGGTTGCGGTGTCGGGTGGTAC
>NZ_JBIWJT010000102.1:0-1489 GCF_044765325.1 Embleya sp. NPDC127516
GTTTGACCGATTGCAGGAGCAGTTGTGCGACGTCGACGACTTGGAGGTCTTCCTTGGCGTCGCCGGCCTGCTTCTTGGCGTTGATCGAGTCGGTGAACATCACCAGGCAGAACGGGCAGGCGGTGGAGACGATGTCCGGTTTCAGGGAGAGGGCCTCGTCCATGCGCTCGTTGTTGATGCGCTTGCCGATGCGTTCCTCCATCCACATGCGCGCGCCGCCCGCACCACAGCAGAAACCGCGTTCCTTGTGCCGGTGCATCTCCTCGTTGCGCAGCCCCGGCACGCGGGCGATGATCTCCCGCGGCGGCGTGTACACCTTGTTGTGCCGGCCCAGGTAGCACGGGTCGTGGTAGGTGACCAGGCCGTCCACCGGCTCCACCGGCGTCAGCCGGCCCTCGTCGAGCAGGTGCTGCAGCAACTGCGTGTGGTGGATCACCTCGAAGTGACCCTCCAACTGCGGATACTCGTTGGCGAGGGTGTTGAAGCAGTGCGGACACGTGGTCACGATCCGCTTGCGCGGGGCGTCCTCCAACGCCGCGTTCAACGTCGCCACGTTCTGCGCCGCGAGCATCTGGAAGACCACCTCCGAGCCCAGCCGGCGCGCCGAGTCCCCGGTGCAGGACTCCTCCTTGCCCAGGATCCCGTACCGCACGCCCGCGATGTGCAACAGCTCCGCGAACGCCTTCGTGGTCTTCTTCGGCCCGTCCGCCAACGCCCCCGCGCAACCCACCCAGTACAGGTACTCCAACTCCGCGGGTTCCACGTCCTGCCCGACGATCGGGACCTCGATCCCCGTCGCCTTCCTCAGCTCCTTGACCCAGTCCAGGCGGGCCTTGGTGGCCACGCCCCACGGGTTGCCCTTGTTCTCCAGGCCCTTGAGCATCGTCGCCGCCTCGGAGGGGAACGCGCTCTCGATCAACACCTGGTACCGGCGCATGTCCACGATGTGGTCCACGTGCTCGATGTCCACCGGGCACTGCTCCACACACGCCCCGCACGTGGTGCACGACCACAACACGTCCGGGTCGATCACCCCGTTCTCCTCCGCCGTGCCCACCAGCGGACGCCCCGCCTCCGCCAGCGCGGACGCGGGCACCCTCGCCAACTGCTCCGGGGTGGCCCGCTCGTTGCCCTCCTCGTCCCGACCCCCGCCCGCCAGCAGATACGGGGCCTTGGCGTAGGCGTGCTCGCGCAACGACATGATCAACAACTTCGGCGACAACGGCTTGCCCGTGTTCCACGCCGGACACTGCGACTGGCACCGACCACACTCGGTACACGTGGAGAAGTCCAACAGACCCTTCCACGTGAAATGCTCGATCTGCGACACCCCGAACACCGCGTCCTCGGCCGGGTCCTCGAAATCGATCACCTCGCCACCCGAACGCATCGGCGCCAACGCACCCAACGCGACACCACCATCGGCATCACGCTTGAAATAGATGTTGAAGAACGCCAGGAACCGATGCCAGGCCACACCCATACTCGG
>NZ_JBIWJT010000103.1:0-1422 GCF_044765325.1 Embleya sp. NPDC127516
CTAGTGTGATGCGCCAGAAATCCTGAGGGTTAGTAAGTACCCTGTTGTCATGTCGCATTCGGGGCCTTCTGCTGTGGCGATCACGTTGTCCGAGGCCGAGCGTGTCGAGTTGGTGCGCCGGACGGAATTGCCGCACCGGCGCTCGGCCGAGAAGGCTCGCATCATCCTGGCGTGTGCTGACGGCATGTCGAACGCGGGTGTCGCGCGGCTCGTGGGTGTCCAGGCGAAGACGGTCGGCAAGTGGCGTCGGGCTTTCGCCGCAGAGCGGATGGCCGGGCTTGAGGACGCCGGCTGGATCGGCCGGCCGAAGGCCGACCTGATCCTCGACGATGCCGAGCGCAGGCAACTGCAGCAGTGGGCGCGGCAGGCCAAGACCGCCCAGTTCCTCGCGTTACGGGCCAAGATCGTGCTGCGCTGTGCGGTGGGCGGGACGAATCAGCAGGCCGCGGCCGACCTCGGCATCGACAGGTCGACCGTGGACCGCTGGCGGGCCCGGTTCATCGCAAAACGCCTCGATGGTCTGCAGGACGAGCCGCGCTCGGGCCGGCCGCCTTCGATCCTCCTCGACCAGGTCGAGGAGGTCGTCGTGGCCACCCTGGAGTCACTCCCGGGCCAGGACACGCACTGGTCACGGGCCTCGATGGCCCAGCGCAGCGGCTTGTCGAAGTCGACGATCGGGCGGATCTGGAAGCGGTTCGACCTCAAGCCCCACCTGCAGGACTCCTTCAAGCTGTCCACCGATCCGCAGTTCGTCGCCAAGGTCGTCGACGTCGTCGGCCTCTACCACCACCCGCCCGAGAAGGCGGTCGTGCTCTGCGTCGACGAGAAGAGCCAGATCCAGGCGCTGGACCGGTCCCAGCCGGTGCTGCCGATGATGCCGGGCATGCCCGAACGCCGAACCCACGACTATATGAGGCACGGCATCACCAGCCTGTTCGCCGCCTTCAACATCGCCGACGGCACCGTCATATCGGCACTGCACCGCCGCCACCGGGCGATCGAGTTCAAGAAGTTCCTGATCCGGATCGACAAGGCGGTGCCCACCGGGCTCGACGTCCACCTCGTCTGTGACAACTACGCCACCCACAACACCGCCGAGATCCGGACGTGGCTCGGCAAACACCCCCGATTCCACGTCCACTTCACCCCCACCGGCTCCTCCTGGATGAACCAGGTGGAGCGGTGGTTCGGCCTGCTGACCGACAAACTCATCCGCCGCGGCGTCCACAGGTCCGTGAAGGCCCTGGAGGACGACATCACCGCATGGATCGACACCTGGAACGAAAACCCGCGGCCCTTCACCTGGACCAAGACAGCCGACGAGATCCTCAACTCCCTCGCCGACTACCTCACCAAAGTCGGAACCACCGGCCAGAAAACAGAGCAGAACTAACCCTCAGGATTTCTGGCGCATCACACTAG
>NZ_JBIWJT010000104.1:0-1367 GCF_044765325.1 Embleya sp. NPDC127516
GGCGGCAGCGGTGGTGGAGCCCGTGGTGGTGAAGGTGGCGGTGGCCGGGTCGGTGGTGCCGCATCGGCGCGAGCGGATGGCGGTGGAGGTGCTCGCGCCGGATTATCGGCGGATCGTCTCGCTGGTGGAGGAACACGAAGGTTCGGCGGGGCTGCGGGTGAAGGATCTGGCTCGTGGGCTGGGTTTGGAGCCGGCCCCGGGGAAGTTGGAGGGGGTGCGGTCGAAGGCGAAGCGGCTGGTGGCTCGGGGCTGGCTGGCCGAGGACCTGCCCGGGGTGTTCACGCCGCGGCCGGCGGCGCGGTCTGTGGGCGTGACGAAACCGAGCGGCGGGCGAGTCGCCGGCTCATGAGCATGCTCATCGACCAGTGGACGATTGCCTCGCTGCTGGTCGGGAGGGTTTCGTAGTCGCGTGCCAGGCGGCGTGAGCGCATCAGCCACCCGAATGTCCGCTCGACCACCCAACGGCGGGGCAGGACGGTGAAGCCGCGGGTGTCGTCGGTGCGTTTGACCACCGTCAGGGCGATGCCCGGCTGCGCGGCGGCCCAGTCGACCAGCGGGCCGGTGTAGGAGCCGTCCGCCCATACGAGCCGGATCTTTCGCAGCGGGCCACCGAGCCGGGCGAGCATCGTGCGGGCGCCGGAGCGGTCGGTGACATCGGCGGCGGTGACCAGCACGGTCAGCAGCAGCCCGAGGGTGTCGACGACGATGTGCCGTTTGCGGCCGTTGACCTTCTTGCCGCCGTCGTAGCCGCGCGTCGCGGACGGGACCGAGGCGGCGGCCTTGACCGACTGCGCGTCGATGCTGCCCGCGGTCGGCTCCACCGCGCGGCCCGCGGCGGTGCGGCACCGCGCACGCAGCCGGTCGTGGAACTCGCCGGTCAAGCCCTGGTCGCGCCAGCGGCGGAAGAACGCGTAGACGCAGGTCCAGGGCGGGAAGTCGGCGGGCATCGCCCGCCACTTGATCCCGTTGTCGACCAGGTACCGGACCGCGTCGATCATCTCCCGGTGGCAGTATGCCTCCGGCTGCCCGCCGCGGCCCTCCAGCCACCGGGGCATCGGAAGCGCGCCGCGGACGACGACCCACTCCGCGTCCGTCATGTCCGATGGATACACCCGCACCCGGCCCGGCCGGCCGTCCGCATTCCCGTACACATGCGCGAGGCAATCACACTGCAGGGGCTGTGAATTGGACTTGCCCGCCGCAACCGCGTACAACCGTGACAACAGGGCCTCCTGGACCTCGAATGGCGTAGACACCCACCGAGATTCCAAGAGGCCCTGCTTTCATGCGCTCTCAGCGCCGAGACCACTCCAACGAGAACCCAAGTCCTATAACCCGACGCCAAGTTCGGTATGACAACGGCTTCT
>NZ_JBIWJT010000105.1:0-1207 GCF_044765325.1 Embleya sp. NPDC127516
CGAGGAGTTTCATGCTCAAGCGAACGGCACGGGACATCCGCCGGCACAACAGGTTCGAGGTGTTGCAGAGCACCTACGCGGCCGGCGAGCACGTGAGCCGGCAACAGATCGCGACCGCGACCGGACTGTCCACGGCCACGGTCGCCAACCTGACCGGCGAGCTCCTCGACGTCGGCGTCCTGGTCGAGGTCGGGCGGGAGGACTCCGGCGGCGGCCGCCCCCGGGCACGCCTGGCGGTCAACGCCGAGCGCGGCCTGCTGGTCGGCGTCGACGTCTCCGAGGACTTCGTCCGTCTCGAACTGTACGACCTCGCGATGAACGTGCTGCGCGCCGTCGAGCGACGGATGGACCCGCGGGGCAGCTCCCCGGGCGACGTGGTCGAACACATCGCGCTGGGCGTGGACGACCTCCTGACGACCCCGGACGTGGATCCCGACCGGGTCCTGGGCATCGGGGTCAGCCTGCCCGGACTGGTCGAACGCGAGGGCGGCGTCTCCGTCCTCGCCGTCTACGGACACTGGCGCGACGTCCCCATGAAGGCCCTCCTCGCCGAACGACTCGACTTCCCCCTCTACGTGGACAACCCGCTCAAGGCCAGCACCGTGGCCGAACTGTGGTTCGGCGCCGGACGCGACGTCGACGACCTCGCCGTCGTCACCCTGCGCACCGGCGTCGGCGTCGGCGTCGCCATCGACGGAACGCTCTACCGCGGCGCCACCAACAGCGCCGGCGAATGGGGCCACATCATCCTGGTGATGGACGGACGGACCTGCCGATGCGGCGCCCGCGGATGCGTGGAGGCATACGTCGGCGCCCCCGGCATCCTGCGGACCCTGCGCGAGATCGACCCGCACAACCCGATCCTCACCATCGACGACCAGATCGCCGCGATCGAGGCCGTCGCCGACGCGGCCCGCCGACACGACCCCACGGCGCTGCGGGTCGTCGAGGACACCGGCCGCCACCTCGGCGCATCGGTCGCCACCCTGATCAACATGCTCAACCCGGCCAGGATCGTGCTCGGCGACTGGGTCGCCGACCGCCTCGGCGAACCACTGCTGACCGCCACACGCGACGCCGCCGCGCACTACGCCCTCGAGCAACCCTTCGCCGCGGTCACCCTGAGCCTGTCCGAACTCCCGGACAACGCGGTGTGCCTCGGCACGGCCACCTTCGCCCTCGAAGGCTTCCTCAACGACCTCACCTC
>NZ_JBIWJT010000106.1:0-1190 GCF_044765325.1 Embleya sp. NPDC127516
TCCGACGGTCCGGGCCGGCAGCCCTGACGCCTGGCCTGTCGCTGTCATCCGGAGGTGAGCGCCAAGTCGTGGACCAGGAAGTGGAGTTGCTTGTCGTCTGTGGAGTCTGCCCACAACCCCTCGGCGTCGAGTACGGATGCTGCGACCATTCGAGCCTCAGCGACGAGTTCGGGGTGGTAGTTGAACCCTGGCCACGGCAGGACGGGGTAGTCGTTCTTCTCGCCGAACTGCCGGACCCGCTCGATATCGCCCAGGACTGCGGGCGGAAGTGACTCGTCTGCCCATGACCACAGCCAGGACTGCCGAGCGAGACTGACGCTGCCGATCATCGTGAGTCGGCCGGTGAGGAACACCTTCCCGGCGCGCGACCACGTGATCTGTGCGTCGTCCATCGACCACTGGTACTGCACATCACCCGACAGTCCGAAGCGTTCGACCATGAGGGTCTGCCGGGTGCGGGCACGTTCGCGGGCCGCGAGCACGACCTCTTCCCATCCGGAGTGGTCATGCTTCGAGCGGTCGTCCACTTTGCCTCCCCATGCAGAACTGTCGGCTAGATCCTCCCATCCGGGCAGGTGGTCCAGGGCTGCGGGCCCGGACCTGCCCGTTCCGGCGGACCTGCCGGTCGCTAATCCTGTTCGTCGAGGTTGGGTGCCCTTCTTGTGATGGGGGAAAAGCGGCGCCGGCGTCGGCAGCGGTGCGCGGTCGCCGACGTACGCAACACCGCTGTGGCGGCGCCCCGGGCGTGTCCCAGAAGGGCGGGTCGTCGGCGAACCCTCGGGCTCTCCCCAGGGATCGGGGAACGTGAGGCGTTCGATGGGGTCGAACATGTGGTTCAGGGTGTGCGTCAGTCCGGCACCGTCGTAGCAATCGACCTGCCGTAGCCAGGGCACGTCGGCCACCAGGAGGCCGAGTCACCGGCCGAAAGACCCCTGCCTACCAGCGGACACCGACACCACCCGAACGAACAGCCGAACACGCGATTGTCGTCCGGCGCCCGTAGCCTCCCCGGGGGCGTGCGCGGATCAACGGCGCGGCCGGGAATCGTCGTACGGGCAGCGGAGGTTCGGGGTGGGGGCGGGCGTGTGGGGCGTGGTGGAGGAGTCGCAGCGCGCGGTGTGGTCGTTCGCGCCGTTCGAGCGGGTGGGCCCGTTGAGGTTCGGCATGACCCACGATCGGGCGATGGCCGC
>NZ_JBIWJT010000107.1:0-1176 GCF_044765325.1 Embleya sp. NPDC127516
GAAGGGGTAGGTGGGGAGGTCGAGGTGGGTGGGTGGGGTGGTGGGATAGAAGCGCGTCCAGTCGGTGGTGGTGTGGGTGTGGACGGTGGCGAGTGAGGTCAGTACCCGCTGCCAGGTGTCGTCGTCGCGACGCACCGTGCCGGTGACCGCGACCACTGCGCTGCCGGCATGCTCCTCGGCGCTCTCCTGAAGCGAATGCGTCAGGACCGGATGCGGGCTCGCCTCCACGAACAGCGTGTGCCCATCGTCCAGAAGCGCGCACGTGGCGGCCTGGAAATGCACGGGAGTGGCCAGGTTGTCGTACCAATACGCCGCACCCATGACCGCGGTGTCCACCACCGGCCCACCCAGATGACCCGCAACAGTCGAGTAGAACGCCACCGCGGCCGGCCGCGGCTCGACCGGAGCCAACAACCGCATCAACCGGTCCCGCAGAACCTCCACGACCGGAGTATGCGAGGCATAGTCGATGGGCACCCGACGCGCCCGAACACCCTCACCCTCGCAATACGCCACGACCTCCGCCAACACACCCGCATCACCCGCGATCACCGTCGCCGACGGCCCGTTCACCGCCGCAACCGCCAACCCCTCCCAACGAGCGACCAGATCCTCAACCACCGCCACACCCAACGGCAACGACAACATGCCACCCCGACCGGCGATACCGGCCAACACCCCCGAACGCAACGCCACGATGCGCGCGGAATCCTCGAGCGTGAGAATGCCCGCGACGTGCGCGGCGGCGATCTCACCCTGCGAATGACCCACCACCGCGTCCGGGGTGACGCCCAGGTGCTCCCACAACCGGGCGAGCGAGATCATCACCGCCCACAACGCGGGCTGGACGACGTCGTCCCCCTCCAGAACGGGAGCACCCGGCACCCCCATCAGGACATCGACCAGATTCCAACCCGTGAACGGTTCCAACGCCGCCGCGCACGCCCCCAGATGCTCGGCGAACACCGGCGAGGTCCGCATCAACCCCACACCCATGCCCACCCACTGCGAACCCTGCCCCGGAAAGACGAAGACGGTCCCACCCGAATGCGCGGGCACCGTCCCGGCGACCACACGGGCCGAGGGCTCACCCGCGGCCAACGCCGCCAACCCATCCCGGAAATCCGCCGGTTCCCGACCGATCACCACCGCCCGACGCTCGAACACCGAACGACC
>NZ_JBIWJT010000108.1:0-1135 GCF_044765325.1 Embleya sp. NPDC127516
GCCAGGGGTATGGGGTCCAGGATGCCGATGACGGTGAACCACCGGTCGCCGATCCACACCTGCCGGTCGGGCCCGTCGACGCCGAGCAACTCGGCCGCCCGCGAGCCCAGCACGACGGTGGGGTAGCGGGAGGTGGCGGCATTGAACCACTGCCCCTTCGCCACGCGTCCGCCGATCGTGCCGAGGAGGTCCTCGCGGGTCGCGGCGACGGTGATGCCCTTGGTCTCGCGCGGGTCGATCCGGTCGGTGCGTCGGACGCTGCGACCGTCCAACTGGGCCGTGGCGCTCGCGGAGGTCACCGGGCCGATCCGGCGCACCATGTCGACCGCGTCCTCGGGCAGTTTCACCTTGCCGCCGAACATCGAGTCGCCGGGTCCGACCGAGAGCATGTTCGTGCCCAGGCTCCGGATCTGGTCCATCAGCCGCGCCTGGCTGGCGGTGCCGATGCCCAGCACCGCGACCATCGCGGCGATCCCGATGGCGATGCCCAGGCCGGACAGGATCGCGCGCATCGGCCGGCCGCGTACGCCGAGCAGGCCGACGCGCACCACGTCGACGGGCCCGAGCCGGGCCGTCCCCGGCAACGGCACCGGCGTCGGCCGGGGGGCGGTGTCGTGAGCCGACAGCGTCATCCGGGCACCCCCGCCGGCAGTTCGCCGGGGACACCGCTGTCGGCGTGGATGCGGCCGTCCAGGATCTCCACCCGGCGCGGCAACGACCGGGCGATCCCGGGGTCGTGGGTGATCACCACGATGGTGGTGCCGTCCGCGTGGAGTTCGTGCAGCAGCCGCATCACCGTCGTCCCGGAGCGTGAGTCGAGTGCGCCGGTGGGTTCGTCGGCGAGGACGAGTGCGGGGCGGGCGACCAGTGCGCGGGCGATGGCGACGCGTTGGCGTTCGCCGCCGGACAATTCGCGGGGGACGTGGTCGAGTCGGCTGCCCAGGCCGACCCTGGCCAGTGCGTCGGCGGCGCGTTCGCGGCGTTCGCGGACGGGGATGCCGTGGTAGTAGAGGCCGTTGGCCACGTTGTCGACCGCGGTGAAGTGCTCGGTGAGGAAGAACTGCTGGAACACGAAGCCGATCCAGTTGGCCCGCACGCCGGAGAGTTGACGGTCCCTCAGCCGCGCGACGTCGTG
>NZ_JBIWJT010000109.1:0-1119 GCF_044765325.1 Embleya sp. NPDC127516
GGGCCGGCGGCGGGCGCGCCGAGAGGCGGTGCGTCCGTCGTCGGCCCCGCAGGGGGGTGTCGTGGCCCTGCTTCAGGCGGTGATGACCTTGCGGTCGGGGGTGCCGGCGCCGATGGGGATCTTGCGGGGCTTGGCGCGCTCCGCGATGGGGATGCGCAGGGTCAGTACGCCGGCTTGGTAGTCGGCGTCGATGCGTTCGGTGTCGAGGGTGTCGGCGAGGACGATCTGGCGGGAGAAGACGCCCACGGGTCGTTCGGACAGTTCCACCTGTACCTCGTCGGCCTTGGCGGCGGGTTCGCGGCGGGCCTTGACGGTGAGCATGTTGCGTTCGACGTCGATGTCGATCGCCTCGGGGGTCACGCCCGGCAGGTCGAACGCGACCACGTACACCTCGCCGTCGCGCCAGGCGTCCATCGGCATCGCGGTCGGCCGGGAGGCGGCGCCGGGGGCGAGGAGTTGCTGCGCGAGCCGGTCGAGCTCGCGGAAGGGGTCGGTACGCATCAACATAACGAGAACACCTCCGAAAGTTTCGGTCGGTAGCGCCCTGACGGGCTCCCTGGAACCGTTGTAGCATGTCATCGGAAGGATGACAAATACGTGGGTCGTCCACATGATGACGACGGAGGAGACGACGTTGTGAGAGGGGCTCCGGTGAACGCGAACGACCGACCCGACAATCCCGCCGCGGGGCCCGCGTCCTTCCTGGCCGCCGCCGCGGCCCTGGAAGCCATCGACCGAGCCGTCCGCACGGCCCAGGACGGCGAGGCCGGGCCGCCGCACCCGGACGCGGGCCCCGAACAGGCCTTGGCCTCGCTGTTGTTGCTCCGCGAGATCCGGGAGCGGCTCGCCGGATGGGAGAGCGGGCTGATCGAGAACGCCCGCGACGCCGGCGCCAGCTGGGCGGACCTCGCCCACCCCCTGGGCGTCGCCAGCCGACAGGCCGCCGAACGCCGCTACCTGCGACTGCGCCCGGGCCCCGCCGGAACCACCGGCGAACAACGCGTCACCGCCACCCGCGAACGCCGCGCCGCCGACCGCGCCGCCGGCGCCCGAGCCCGCGACAACGCCGCCGACCTGCGACGCCTCGCAGGCCACATCACCGCACTCACCGACCTCCCC
>NZ_JBIWJT010000110.1:0-1026 GCF_044765325.1 Embleya sp. NPDC127516
GTACCACCCGACACCGCAACCGCCAACGACACCGCCCGACCCACCACACCCGACTGCGCACCGGGACTCACCACCGACACCGGCGACGGACCACCCGGGATCGCCTCGGGTGGCAACGGGACCATCCACAGCGGGCTGTTGGCGCCCTCGGAACCGACGTACAACGACCTGCCGTCGGGCGCGTACATCAGCGACTCGCCCTGCGTCGTGCTCGGCGACGCGAACTTGGCGAGTTGTTGCCCGGGCGCCGAATAGACGGTGACGTCCGAATAGTTGCGGATCGCGAACGAGCGCCCGTCCGGCGCGAACGCGCCGTCGGTCGCGGTGTCCGGAGCGGGCCCCACCGCGGTCAGGTCGTTGACCTGGTCGGTGCGCAACCGCAGCGGCGCCGAGTAGAGCGAACCGGGCGCGCCGAAGAGCTTGCTCGCCACGTACAGCCGGTTGTCGCGCGGATCGATCATCGCGGTCTCGGCGTCGTGTTGCCCGTCGGCGAACCGCAACGGGAAGCTCGTCGCGGGCACGCCGGCATCGGCGAGCGTCGCGGGCTCGGCGATGCGGTACAGCGTGACCTGGGCGCGCGTGCCGAAGTTGTTGCCGATGTCGGCCACGAAGATCGCCGGGGCACCCGCGTCGTCCTTGCCGACCGCGATGGCCTCCCAGTCGGTGTTGGTCACTCCCGACACGCGCAACACCGCGACGGTGCGGCAGGTGCTCGTGTCGATCGCGAACACGTCGGAGGTGTTCCCGCTGTCGTTGAGCGTGTAGGCGATGCCCGGGTGCCGGGAACTGGGCGCCAGACCACTGGACTCGCCGATCCGCGCGTCGGCCAGGTTGCACTGCACCCGGGGTGGCTCGACGGCGTGCGCGGGGGTGGCGCCGGTGAGCGTGGCCAAGGCGGTGGCCAGGGCCGCGACGCAAGCGGTACGGACGGTGAGGAGCCCCGCGTTTTCCGGACGGGTTGATTGCTGTTGTTCTATGCCATCAGGTTCAATTCCCGCTCTGGGTGCAGGACTTCGTGGGGTGTGC